>NZ_JAMQQF010000047.1 GCF_023716945.1 Frankia sp. AiPs1
GCGGGACCCCGCATCGTGCGCGACGGCGGCCGGCGCCGGCGCGCCACCGACGGGCCGGCGGTCCTGCATGACGTCCACCTCCGGACAACGATCGGCCGGCCGGCGGTGCTCCCGAGCGGATGGCGCCGCCGGCCGACCCGATCATCTTCTCCCGTCATCTTCCCCCGTTCTCGCCCGATCGCCTCGCGGCCCCCCGCGGTGCTGCCGGCCGTCCGGGCGTTGTTGCCGGCAGGTGACGGGCGTCCGGCGGTGGGCTCTCGGCGATGGGCCGGCTTATGACACAGTGTCCGCCATGGCCGTGCTCCCCATCCGGACCGTCGGTGACCCTGTGCTGCGCACTCCGACGGCGCTCGTGACGACGTTCGACGCCGCCCTGGCGCGGCTCGTCGACGACATGATCGACACCATGTACGACGCGCCCGGCGTGGGGTTGGCCGCCCCGCAGGTCGGCGTCGGGCTGCGGGTCTTCGTGTTCGACGTCGACTACGACCCGCGCGACGTCACGGTGCCCCGGGTGCCCCTGGTGGTCGTCAATCCGGTGCTGGAACTGGCCGTCGACGGTGAACGCCAGCACGGCCAGGAGGGCTGCCTGTCCGTGCCCGGCCTGCACTTCCCGACGACGCGGGCCCTGCGGGCGAGCGTCCGCGGGGTGGATGTCACGGGTGCGGCCGTGGAGTACGCCGGCGAGGGCCTGCTGGCCCGTTGCTTCCAGCACGAGGTCGACCATCTCGACGGCACCCTCTACCTCGACCGGCTGACGGGTGAGGAGCGCCGGGCGGCCGTGCAGGCGCTGCGCGAGCCGCCGCCGAGCCCGGAGCAGGCGCGCGCGGCGGGCGAGGAGCTGCGCGCCCTGCGCCGCGCGGACCAGTGACGCGGGCAGCCGGGTGCGGGCGGCAAACCGATGTGCAGCGGGCTATCTTGGCATCCTCCCGCCCGCGAGAATCGCGCGAACGCCATCCGGGAGAACGCCATCCGGGAGAACGCCGCCGGGGAGAACGCCGGTGCGTTGACGATGTCCGGGAGTGAGGGGTAGCACGGTGACGGAGTTCTCCGGTGGGCCGTACAAACGGCCGTTCCGGTTCAACATCCAGTGTTCCTCGCCGGCGCAGGTCGACGCCCGGTCGTGGGCCGATCTCGCCCGGCAGGTCGAGGACCTGGGGTACACGACGCTGACCGTCTCCGACCACCTCGACGAACAGGTCGCCCCGATCGCGGCGCTGATGGCGGCCGCGGACGCCACGACCACGCTGCGCATCGGTGCGATGGTGTTCAGCAACGACTACCGGCATCCGGTCGTGCTCGCGAAGGAGGCGGCCACCCTCGACGCGCTGTCCGGGGGTCGGTTCGAACTCGGCCTCGGCGCTGGCTGGATGACCTCGGACTACGCCCGCGCCGGCCTGTCGCTGGACCCGCCGGGGGTGCGGATCAGCCGCCTCGCCGAGTCCCTCGCGGTCATCAAGGGCATGTTCGCCGACGGGCCGCTGACCTTCCACGGCACGCACTACCAGGTCGCGGGGCTCAGCGGCACGCCGAAGCCGGTGCAGCGCCCCCACCCGCCGATCGTCATCGGCGGTGGCGGGCGGCGGCTGCTTTCCCTGGCCGCGCGAGAGGCCGACATCATCGGGCTGAACATGAACATGGTCGGCGGGGTCATCGACGCCTCCCTGGGCCCGAACGCGACGACGGCCGCCACCGAGGAGAAGATCGGCTGGATCCGTGAGGCCGCCGGCGCCCGGTGGGACGAGCTCACCCTGCAGGTGCGCATCCACCTGGCGATCGTCACCGAAAGCCGCCACGAGATCGTCGAGCAGCTGGCCGCCGGCTTCGGGCTGACCACCGAACAGGCGTACGCCACCCCGCACGCGCTGTGCGGCTCGGTCGACCAGATCGTCGACGACCTCGTCGAACGCCGAGAGCGGTTCGGGATCAGCACCATCGGCGTCGCCCTCGACTCGCTGACCGCACTGGCACCCGTCGTCGCGCGGCTCGCGGGCGCCTGACCCGCCCGCCGGGCACAGCCGCGCTCCCGTCGCCTCCCGTCGTCTCCGTCGTTCCCGCGCCGTCCGTCGTTCCCGTCCCGTCCGTCATTCCCGTCCCGTCCGTCGTTCCCGTCCCGTCCGTGGTCTCCGCCGCCATCCCGGCCGCCGGTTGCCTCGCGAGTCCCGAATCCGTCCGAACGTTCGTCGTCGTCGTCGAGGAGGCCAGCGTTGGTCGAGCACATGAAGTGGTGGGGTTGGGGCCGGGAGAACGTCTCCTTCAGCCACAGCGACAAGCCCGACCTGGCGCCGTTCGTGCGCACGAACATCGGTCTGGACATCACCCGACCGCCCGCCCAACCGCCGGCCTTCGCGGACCTGGCGATCGCCGAGCCGACGCTGCCGCAGCCGCTGCGCGCGGCGCTGGTGGCCGCCGTCGGCGCCGAGCACGTCCACACCGACGCCCACACGCGGGTGGTGCACGCCTACGGCAAGAGCCTGCGTGACCTGGTCCGGATCCGTAACGCCGACCTCGGCCGGCTCCCCGACGCGGTCGTCTATCCCGACGGCGAACAGGCGGTGCGGGCCGTGCTCGCCGCGGCGCTCGACGCCGACGCGGTGATCATCCCGTTCGGCGGCGGCACCAACATCTCCGGCAGCCTGGAGGCGCCGCGCACGGAGACCCGGCCGGTGATCTCCGTGGACCTGGGGCGCCTCGACCGCGTCCTGGAGATCGACGCCGATGCGCGGCTCGCCCGCATCCAGGCCGGCGCGCTCGGCCCCCACCTGGAGGAGCAGCTCAACGCCCAGGGCTGGACGCTGGGCCACTTCCCGGACAGCTTCACCCACTCCACCCTGGGCGGATGGATCGCCACCCGGTCGTCGGGCATGCAGTCCGACAAGTACGGCGACATCGCCGAGATCACCCGGGCGGTGCGCGTCGTCACCCCCGCCGGCGTCCTCGCGACCCGGCCCGTGCCCAGCCAGTCGACCGGGCCGAGCGTGCGGGAGATGATCCTGGGCAGCGAGGGCCGGCTCGGGATCATCACCGAGGCGACGGTGCAGGTCCACCGGGTGCCCGAGGCGCGCGTCATCCTCGGCTACTTCTTCCCCACCTGGGACGAGGCGCTCGTGGCCATGCGGGAGATCGCCGAGAGCGAGGCCAGCCCGACCGTCACCCGGGTGTCCGACGCGAACGAGACCCGGTTCTCGTTTGCGACCCGTAAGAAGGGCTCGCTCGCCTCGGGGCTGGTGTCCGCCGGGCTGAAGCAGTACCTGCGCCGGGTCCGCAACTACGACCTGGACGCGATGTGCCTGTCGTTCATCGGCTTCGAGGGGACGCCGGCGCTCGTCAAGACCCAGCGCAAGCTCGTCGGCGAGATCGTCAAGCGGCACGGCGGCATCTGCGTCGGTACCGGTCCGGGGCAGCTCTACGACCAGAAGAAGTTCGACACCCCCTACATCCGTGACTTCCTGCTCGGTCAGGGCGCGGTCGCCGACGTGTCGGAGACGTCGGCCTCCTGGTCCCAGCTCGCCCCGCTCTACCGCGGCGTGGTCGCCCGGGCCAACAAGGCGTTCGCGGAGATCGGCGTCGACGGCTGGATCATGTGCCACCTGTCGCACTCGTACCATTCCGGCGCCTGCCTGTACTTCACGTTCGCCTACGCCTCGCCGGCGACCCTCGAGGCGATCGAGGGCTATGACGCGGTGAAGTCCGCGATCCAGCAGGGTTTCCTCGACCTCGCGGGCACCCTGTCGCACCACCACGCGGTCGGCCTGGAGCACGCCTCGTGGCTCGGTGACGACATCTCCCCGGCCGGGGTGCACCTGCTCTCGACGCTGTTCGACGGCATCGACCCCGGCCACAACCTCAACCCCGGCAAGATCATCCCGTAGTCGCCACGCTCGGGGCCGCCGCTGTGATCGTCTGCGGGTCGATCGGCGGCTCCGGGCAATGGCGGCACGCTGTGTACGGTCTGGCGCCGCAAAGCGTACGCAGCGCACCGCCACTGGCCGGGTAAGGATGGTGGGTATGCGCACGGTCCTGGTGGTCGGGATCGGAGCCGGGGATCCCGACCAGCTCACGATCCAGGCGGTCAAGGCCCTCGGCCGCGCCGACGTGTTCTTCGTGTTGGACAAGGGCCCGGCCAAGGACGACCTGGTTCGGCTGCGCCGAGAGATTCTGGACCGGCATGTCGGCGACGGCGGCTACCGGATCGTCGAGGCCCGCGACCCACGCCGCGACCGCAACCCCGCCGATGCGGCTGCCTACGCCGCCGCCGTCGACGACTGGCATGATCGCCGTGCCGAGCTGTACGAACGGATGATCCTCGACGAGTTGCCCGAGGAGGGCTGCGGCGCGTTCCTCGTCTGGGGCGACCCGTCGCTGTACGACAGCACGCTGCGCATCGTCGAGCGGGTCGCCGCCCGCGGCCGGGTGACGTTCGACTACGAGGTGATTCCCGGGATCACCAGCGTGCAGGCGCTGGCCGCCAGCCACCGGCTGGTGCTCAACCGGATCGGCGGCCCCGTCGAGATCACCACCGGCCGGCGCCTCGCCGAGGGATTCCCGCCCGGAGTCGACGACGTCGTCGTCATGCTCGACGCGGACACCACCTTCCGCACCCTCGACGACCCCGACCTCGACATCTACTGGGGCGCCTACCTCGGCACGCCCGACGAGATGCTCATGCACGGCCGGGTCGCCGACGTCGGCAGCTCCATCGCCCGCACCCGCGCCGACGCCCGCCGCCGCAAGGGCTGGATCATGGACATCTACCTCCTGCGCCGACGCCCGCCCGCGACCGGGTCGGCCGCGGACCGTCGCCGCCCGTCCGCCGCGACGACCGGCGCCGACATCGTCGAATCGAGCGCCCGCCTCGAATAATGCGCCCGCCTCGAATAATGCGTCGGCCTTGAACGGCGCGCCGGCCTTGAACAGCGGTCGGCCGGCGTCCCGGCGGGAAGCTACTCGCTGCGTACCGGCGTGGGGGCGACGACGGTCTCGACCAGGCCGGTGGAGACGTCGTAGACGAGGCCCGACACCAGGAAGCCGTTGGCCCGGATCTCCTGCTCGATGACGCCGACGTCGACGCGGACCGAGGCGATCGGATCGCTGACCGCCTTGGCGTCGAGTTCGTGGGCGGGGATCTCGAAGTAGTCGGCGAGGAGCTCGGGGAAGGAGGCCAGATCTGTCATTCCGCAATCGGTGTGATGCAGGATGACCAGATTCCAGTCACCGGCCCGGTGGCCGTCCTTGTTGGCCGCGCCGACCTTGCCGAGCATCGCCATCGTGCGCAGCGTCGTGGGGGTGATCCGCCCGCCGACATTGCGGATCACGGCGGCCTCGCCCTGTTCGAGGCCCAGCACCCGGGTCGGGTCGACGCGCGGGTCGACGCAGCAGACCACCATCATGTTGCCGCTCGGGTTGATGCTCAGCCCGGCCTCGAACTCGCCGGCGGCGAACTGCGCATTGCGTCTGGCCAGATCGTCCGTGTCGGTCACGACGCCTCCTCAACCGGCAGCGAAGTCGAGCAGTTCCTGGTTGAAGTCCTGCTCGAACCGACCGGTCAGGCCGTGCGGAGCGCCGGGATGGACCTTCAACGTGGCGTTGGGAATCAGCTTGACCGAACGGTACGACGAGGCCTCGATCGGCACGATCTGGTCATCGTCGCCGTGGGAGAGGAGGACCGGAATGTCGATCTTCTTCAGATCCTCGGTCAGGTCCGTCTCGGAGAACGCGGCGATGCAGTCGAAGGCGCCTTTGACACCGACCGTCATGCACATCTGCCAGAAGGCGTCCCGGGTTCCCTGGGACACGTTCGCGCCGTCGCGGTTGTTGCCGTAGAACGGTTCGCCGAGGTCCCGGTAGAACTGCGCCCGGTCCGCGGACAAGCCCGTGCGCAGACCGTCGAAGACCGCCATCGGCGCGCCCCCCGGATCGCTGTCGGTGCCGAGCAGATGCGGCGCCACCGCGCCCCGCAGCACGGCCCTGGCCACCCGGGCGGAGCCGTGGCGACCCAGATAGCGGGCGACCTCGCCGCCCCCGGTGGAGTGACCGACCAGGACGACCTGGGTCAGGTCGAGTGCCTCGAGCACCTGGGCGAGGTCGTCGGCGTAGGTGTCCATGTCGTTGCCGTTCCAGGTCTGGCTGGACCGTCCGCCACCGCGGCGATCATGGGCGATCCCGCGGTACCCGTGGTCGGCGACGAGCTTGACCTGGTTGTCCCAGACGTCGGCGGTCAGCGGCCAGCCGTGGCTGAACACGACCGGCCGGCCGGCGCCCCAGTCCTTGTAGAAGATCTCGGCGCCGTCCCTCGTGGTGATCGTGGGCACGATGATCAACCTCCCGTCGGCAGGGCTGTCGTGGCGGCCGGTCAGGACACGGCCGAGCGCGGTCTCGCCGGACCTGACAGTAGACGCTGCGTAGCCATTCGGGCCGCTACCGCGAAGCGGTGCGCCGCCCGCTGACAGCCGCTTACCCACATCCCCGCCTCGACGGTCCGCCGGTGCCAGGTCAGCGGACGGGCTCTGCGGGCTCTGCGGGCGCGGCGGCGGCGGCGAGGCCGAGCTCGACGTCGACGGGGGCGAAGAACCGCTCGACCTCGGCCGGGTCGACCTCGTCGAGGCGCGCCGGCGACCAGTGGGGATCACGGTCCTTGTCGACGACGGCGGCGCGGATGCCCTCGACGAGGTCCGCCGTCGCGAGGGTCGCCCCGGCCAGCCGGTACTCCTGGTCGAGCGCCGCCTCCAGGCTGGTCATCGATCGGGCGGTCCGCAGCGCACGCAGCGTGACGGCCAGCGACGTCGGGCACTTGCCGCCGATCTCCACCGCCGCGGCGGCTGCCGCCGGCACGGGGCTCGCCGCGAGCGCCGCGACGATCTCGGTGACCTTGTCGCCGCGGTAGAGCTCGTCGATCCAGGTTCGGTCGGTGGTGAGGTGCCCGGGCGGCGGGGTGTGGGCGGCGAAGTCGAAGGCGGCGAGCGCGTCGGCCGGGTCGGCGGCGTCACGCAGCGCGTCGAGCAGGTCGGGGATGCGGGCGGCAGGCAGGTAGTGGTCGGCGAGGCCGGCGGTGATCGCGTCGGCGGCGCCGATGCGGGCCGCGGTGAGCGCCAGATGCGTGCCGAGTTCGCCGGGGGCGTGGGACAGCAGCCACGTGCCGCCGACGTCGGGGATGAAGCCGATGCCGACCTCGGGCATGCTCAGCACCGACCGCTCGGTGACGATCCGGACGCCGCCGTGCGCGGAGACGCCGATGCCGCCGCCCATCACGATCCCGTCCATGATCGCGACATACGGCTTGGGGAACCGGCCGATGAGGGCGTTGAGCCGGTACTCCCCGGCCCAGAACGCCAGCGCCCGCTCGGGTGTCCCGGCGAGCACCGCCTCGCGGATGGCCCGGATGTCCCCGCCGGCGCACAGTCCGCGCTCGCCCGCGCCGTCGAGGACGACGGCGGTGACCGTCGGGTCCTCCGCCCAGGTGCGCAGCGCCGCGTCGAGCAGGCCGACCATGGCCGGAGTCAGCGCGTTGATCGCCCGCGGCCGGTTCAGGGTGAGCCGCCCGAGCCGCCCGCCCTGGCCGTCGCGCCGCACCAGCACCTCCGGCTCCGGTGCCGTCCCGGACGACGGGCCGGTGGGGTGCCCGGCGTGCGCCGATCCGTGCGCCGATCCGGTGGGGGGCTGGGCATCAGCCGCGTGCGGGGACATGGGTGCGCCACCCTTCGAGTCGAGGAACAGCGGAACCGAGATGATTCCGCCATCCTGCCGGCCGAGGGCTGCACACGGTAGGGATCGCCCGCGCGGGTTGCCGAGGCAGTCTGTTCACACAGACGAACATACGTTCGACATCGGGCGTACGTTGACCTACCGTTGATCCATGGGCTTCGAGGACGATACGGGAGACGGGCCGGCGCCACCGGCCCGGTTGGCGGTGATCGGCGGGCAGCTCGACGGGTTGCTGTCGGATGCGACCTGGCGGCTGTCGGACGGCGAGTTGGAAGCGTTGATGGAGGGGGTCTGCCGACTGGTCGGGCGGGTGGCGGCCGCGCGTGGTCGCCTGCTGGTCGAGGCGCAGGTTCGGGGGTTCGCGCCGCGGCAGGGGGCGGTGGACACCGCCGGCTGGTTACGGGACCGGCTGTCCCTCGCGCCCGGCGAGGCGCGCCGGCAGGTCGCCCTCGCCGGTGACGTCCACGAGGTGTGCCGGGCCACCGGCGCGGCTCTGGCCAGCGGCGAGCTCACGGTCGAGCATGCGGTGGTCATCTGCCAGGCGATGCGGTCCCTGCCCGCCGGGGTGACGCCAGAACAGCGAGCCGACGCCGAACAGGCCCTGCTTGGCTATGCCCGCACGTTCGACCCCTTCCAACTGGTCAAGCTCGCCGCCCGGCAACGCGAGGTCCTGACCACCGTGGATACGTCCCCCGGCGGCGGTGACCCCCACGCCGACAGCCGGACCGGAGAGCGCAACCGTCCAGGCGGCGGGGACGGCGGGGACGGCGGGGACGGCGGGGACGGCGGGGACGGCGGGGACGGCGGGGACGGCGGGGACGGCGGCGAGGCTGGGGGCGCCAAGGGAGGCTCGGGCGCCGAGGATCCGACGCCGGATCCCGCGGACGTGCGCCGCTTCAGTTTGACGGACACAGCCCAGGGCACGACGCTGCTGTCCGGCGAGCTCGACGCGGAGGGTGCGGCGTTGCTGCGCACCGCTCTCGACAGCCTGGCCGCTCCCCGCCCCGCCGCCGACGGCGCTCCCGACTCCCGCAGCCCAGCCCGCCGCCGGGCCGATGCGCTGATCGATCTGGTCGGTCGGGTGTTCAGCGCCGGTGCCGTTCCGAGTGCTGGCGGTACGCGCCCTCACCTGAGCGTCACGATTCCCTGGAGCACCCTGCTTGCCGCCGGCGCGAGCCCCGCCGTCACCAGTTGGGGCCTGCCTCTGCCCCGTGCCGTCCTGGCGCGGCTGAGCTGCGACGCGGAGATCAGCCGGATCCTGCTCGACCCGGCCGGGGTTCCCCTCGATGTTGGTCGGACCAGCCGCACCGTTCCCGCGCACCTACGCCGCGCCCTCACCGTCCGCGATCAAGGATGTACGTTTCCGGGCTGTGATCGGCCGCCTTCCTGGTGCGAGGCGCATCACGTGGTCCACTGGCGCGATGGCGGGCCGACCGCCCTGCACAATCTCCTCCTGCTGTGTCCTGCCCACCATCGCCAGGTCCACCACGACGGCTGGGACATCGTCTTCGCCGGCGACCGCCGCCCGGAATTCCGCCCGCCCTACCGCATCGACCCTCAGCGTCGGCCCCGCCGCAACCCCTACAGCCAACCCCCACCCGACCTCGCCACCACCGCCTGACCGATGGCGAGGCCCATGCCCCACGGCCCGCCAGCCGGCGGCCGGCGTGCCGCCGAAAATGGGTTGCGGCGGCGTGCCAACCTGACGACCATGTTCCCTCTCGGCGACACCAACCTTGACCCGGCGGCGGCGCTGAACCAGGCGCACTGGGACGAGCGTGTGCCGCTTCACCTGGCCGGTGAGTTCTACGACGTGGCGGGATTCCGGCGCCGTCCCGACGTGCTCCGGGCCTTCGAGGTGGCCGAGGTCGGCGAGGTGTCCGGGAGGCGGCTGGTGCACCTGCAGTGCCACCTCGGGTTGGACTCCCTGTCGTGGGCGACGAGGGGGGCCGCCGTGGTGGGCCTGGACTTCTCCGCCCCGGCGGTCGAGGCGGCGCGGGCGCTCGCCGCCGAGCTCGGGGTGGACGCCCGGTTCGTCGTCGCCGACGTGTACGACGCCGTCGAGGCGCTGGGCGGCGAGACCTTCGACGTCGTCTACACGGGGATCGGGGCTCTGCCCTGGCTGGCGGATCTGCACCGGTGGGCCCGGGTGGTGGAACGCCTGCTCACGCCCGGCGGGTACCTCTACCTGGCCGAATCCCACCCGTTCGCCCACACCCTGGACGAGGCCACCGGCACCATGGTGGCCCGCGACTACTTCGACGAGGGCCCACACGTCTGGACCGACACCGGTAGCTATGCCGACCGGCTCGCTGTCACGGCGCAGAACACCACCGTGCAGTACGACCACCGGCTCGGCAGCGTGGTCTCGGCGATCGCCGCCGCCGGGCTGCGGATCGAGTTCCTGCACGAGCACGACAAGGCCCTGTTCGCCAAGTTCGACACGCTCGTTCGCGGCCCGGACGGCTTTCGGCCGCCCGAGGGACGTCACCGCCTACCGCTGATGTACTCGCTGCGGGCCACCAAGCCCGGCCACCCGGCGGCATGATGCGGCGCCGCGGAATACCATGATCATCGGGGTTGAGGGTCGGATGCGTGGTGTGTTCCGGTGCGCGTGAAGCGGTCCGCGCAACCGACGGCCCTGCCATCCTGATCGAGTGGATTTCCCCTGGCGGTTGGTGATGTCGCTGGCGTGGGAGGCCTACCGGGCCGGGAGCCTACCGGTCGGCGCGGTCGTGCTGGACGGGTCCGGCACACCGGTCGGGCAGGCACGCAGTACCCGCCACGAGGACATCCAGGTTCCCGGGCAGCTCGCCAACACGCGGATCGCGCACGCCGAGGTCAACGCGCTCGCTCAGCTACCCATGCAGGGCTCGTTCCAGCAGCACGTCCTCTACACCAACGTCGAGCCCTGCTGCCTGTGCATGGGCGCCGCGCTTCAGACCGGAGTCGGCGTCCTGCACTATGGCTGGCGGGATCACTTCGGCGGGGCGGCGACGTCCATGAGCGTGCACAATCGCCAGCTTGCCCGACGCAGTTTCGAGGTCGTCGGGCCCGCCGACGCCACGGTGGAACGGGTGACCGGCCTGCTGATGACCTGCCACTACTATTACCGGCGGCCAGGCCGAGGAATTGCGAGCGTGCCCTGGCGCGAGGAGCTGCCCGAGGTCATCGCGGTGGCCGCGCGGGCGGAGGTGGCCGCCACGGTCGGGCAGGCCGCCATCTCTGCGGTGGATCTCGACACGTTGATCGACGCGTTGCGGGCCCCGCTCGGACTCACGGTCCGTGGACCGCACCGCGTCCTGCCGGCAGGCGAGCCGAACCGGGCTGGGCCAGCCGTCTGACCCGGTGCGCGCGAGCGCGCGGCGGGGAGGGGCGGGGCGGGTCAGACGACGTCGCGTTTCTCGGGGAAGTGGCAGGCGACCTGGTGGCCGGGGGCGCGCTCGCGCAGGGGCGGGGCCTCGGTGCGGCAGATCTCCTGGGCCTTCCAGCAGCGGGGGTGGAAGCGGCAGGCGACCGGCGGGTTCAGCGGGCTGGGCACCTCGTCGCGCAGACGGATGCGTTCGCGACGGTGATGGCTGGTGGGGTCGGGGATCGGCACCGCGGACAGCAGCGCGTGCGTGTAGGGGTGCAGCGCGCCGGAGAACAGGTCGGTGCGGTCGGCGAGTTCGATGATCTGCCCGAGGTACATGACGGCGACGCGGTCGCTGATGTGGCGCACCATCGACAGGTCGTGGGCGATGAACAGGTAGGTCAGGCCGAACTCGGTGCGCAGGCCGTCGAGCAGGTTGATGATCTGCGCGCGGATCGACACGTCGAGGGCGGACACCGGCTCGTCGGCGATGATGAGCTTGGGCCGGGTCGCCAGCGCCCGGGCGATGCCGATGCGCTGGCGCTGCCCGCCGGAGAACTCGTTCGGGTAGCGGTTGTAGTGCTCGGGGTTGAGACCGACGAGTTCGAGCAGTTCCCGGACCCGGGCCCGGATGCCGCCGCGGGGCGTCTGCTTCTGGATGCGCAGGGGCGCGGCGACGATCGCACCGATGGTGTGCCGGGGGTTCAGCGACGAGTACGGATCCTGGAAGATCATCTGGATGTCGCGGCGCATCGGGCGCAGCTCGCGGGTGGACAGATGGCTGATGTCCCGCCCGTCGAAGACGACGGAGCCGGACGTCGGTTCGAGCAGCCGGGAGATGAGCCGGCCGGTCGTCGACTTGCCGCTGCCGGACTCGCCGACCAGGCCGAGCGTCGTGCCACGGTCGATGGCGAAGCCGACCCCGTCGACGGCGCGGACAGCGCCGGTGCTGCGGCGCACCAGCGTGCCGCGGCGCACCGGGAACAGCTTGGTCAGGTCGGTGACGCGCACCAGCTCGTCGCCGCCGCGGGCCGCGCGGCCCCGCACCTCGCCGGCTTCACCGGAGGCCGCCGGTACGGCGCCGGTCGCCGGTGCGTCGGTGGGCTGCGCCGGCACCGCATCCTTGCCGGTCGCAGGGGAGGGCTCGCCGGTCGCCGGGGAGCGAAGGTCCTTGGTCAGGCGGACGGTCACAGTGTCGGGATCACCTCTTCGCGCAGCAGTCGCCGGCGTTCCGCGACCGGGAGGTGGCAGGCCACCAGGTGGCCGGGGGAGGTCTCGGCCAGGGGCGGGCGCGTCGTGCTCGTCGCCGAGCCGGCCCGTTCGCGGTAGGTGCAGCGGGGATGGAACGGGCAGCCCGGCGGCACGTTGATCAAGCTCGGCGGGCTGCCGGGAATGGTGCGCAGCGTGGTCTCGAGCTGGCGGTCGAGTCTGGTGATCGACTGCAGCAGGCCCCAGGTGTAGGGGTGTTCGGCGCTGGCGAAGACCTCCTCGACTCCGCCGTACTCCATCGCCTGCCCGGCATACATCACCAGGATGTCGTGGCTGATCTCGGCAACGACGCCGAGTTCGTGGGTGATGATGATGATCGCCGAGTTGAACTCCTTCTGGAGTTCGCGCATGAGGTCGAGGATCTGCGCCTGGACGGTGACGTCGAGTGCGGTCGTCGGCTCGTCGGCGATGAGCAGCTCCGGGTTGCACGACACGGCCATGGCGATCATGGCGCGTTGCCGCATGCCGCCGGAGAACTGGTGCGGGTAGTCGTCGAGGCGCCGGGCGGGTTCGGGGATGCCGACGAGGTCGAGCAGCTCGGTGGCGCGCCGGCGGGCCGCGGCCTTGCTCACCCGGTTGTGCACCCGGTAGGCCTCGACGATCTGGTCACCCACGGTGAACTGCGGGTGCATCGACGACAGCGGGTCCTGGAAGATCATCGCCATCCGCCGGCCGCGCAGCCCGCGGACCCGTTCGGCCGGCGCGGTGACGAGGTCCTCGCCGTCGAGGCGGATCTCCCCGGCGATGCTGACCCGCCGGCCGCGCCGGTGCAGGCCCATGACCGCAAGGCTGGTGACGCTCTTGCCGGAGCCGGACTCGCCGACGATGCCGAGCGTGCGGCCGCGTTCGACGGAGAAGCTGAGCTTGTCCACGGCGTGCACCACACCGTCGTCCGTGTGGAAACTGACCGTGAGGTCACGCACCTGCAGAAACGGCGTGCCGCTCGACGCCGTCGCGGCGGTGTGGGTCGGGTCGGTCATGACGGTCGCACCCTCGGGTCGATGAACGCGTAGGTGACGTCGACCAGGACGTTGGCCAGGATGATGAAGAAGGCCGCGAACAGCGTCACCCCCATCGTCACCGGCAGGTCCTGGGTGTTCACCGCGTCGATGGAGATGGCGCCGAGCCCGCGGAAGCCGAACGTGTGCTCGGTGAGGATCGCGCCGCCGAACAGCACGCCGAGGTCGAGACCGAAGATGGTGACGATCGGCGTCAGCGCCGGGCGCAGGGCGTGTTTGCCAATCACCGTGCGTTCCCGCAGGCCCTTCGCGCGCGCCGTCCGAACATAGTCCTCACCCAGCGTCTCGATCATGCTGGCCCGGGTCAGCCGCTGGTAGTTGGCGGTGTAGAGCAGCGACAGCACGAGCCAGGCCGGGATCAGGTTCCACGCCCACAGGGCCGGATTGTGGGTGAAGTCAACGTAATGAACGTTGTCGATGATGTGCCATTTGTAGCTGACGAGCAGCAACAGCAGCAGTCCGGTGAAATACACCGGCAGCGACACGCCGGCCAGCGACACCGCGGCCGCGATCCGGTCGAACAGGCCGCCGCGACGCACCGCCGAGAACACCCCGGTGCTCACGCCCACGACGAGGAACAGCACGGCCGCGCCGATGGACAGCGACGCCGTCACCGGTAGCGCGTCGACGATCTCCGACCACACCGGCTGGTCGTTGCGGAAGGAATAGCCCAGGCACGGCGCCGGGCACCAGCTTCGATTCGAGCCGGAGTCGAAGTGGCGGCCGACGAAGACGCCCCGCAGGAAATCCCAGTACTGGTCGACGTACGACCGGTCCAGGCCGAGTTTCTTCGTCACCCCGGCGATGGTGGCGGGGTCCGGGCTGCGCCCGGCGAACAGCACCGCAGGATTGTTGCCCAGCGCCTTCGGGACGACGAAGAAAAGCACGAAGGCGAGCACGCTGACCAGCCACAGGATGACGATGCCGCCGATCAGCCGGCCCAGGATGAATCTGGCCACGTCACCTCCCTCGGACTCCTCGGGTACCTCGGATACTGCGAACATTTTGAGGATTGCGAAATTTCGAACATTGCGGACGGTGGTGCGGGACCGAGCCCGCGCCGGTGGAAATCCGTGGCGGGTGCCACCGGCGCGGACCCGTTCAGTCGCGCGACGTCAGCTACCTGGCGTCATGCACGTGGCGACTTCACCGACGTGGCGACTTCACCGACGTGGCGACTTCACCGACGTGGCGACCTCGCCGACGTGGCGACCTCACCGACGTCGCGACCTCGCCGACGTGGCGACATCGCTCACTTCACGACGCCGAACTGGGCGAAGTCGGCCATGCCGTACGCGGAGGTGAAGTAGATGTTCGTGGTGCGGTCGCTGAACAGGTTCAGCGCCTTGTCGTAGACCAGCGGAATGTAGGCGGCGGACTTCACGATCGCCTTGTCGGTGTCGGTCCAGGCCTGCTGGGCCTTGGCCTCGTCGGTGGTGGCGGTCCCCGCATCGAGGCCGGAGTTGACCGCGGGGTCGTTGAGCTCGGCATAGTTGCTGTTGCCGGCGGCGAGGATCTTGCGACCGTCGACGATGGAGCTCAGCATCGCGAACGGCGTCGGCCAGTCCGGGCCCCAGGCGGCCATCGCCAGTCCGATGCCGTTCTTGTGGACGTTCGCCGGGATGCCGATCGTCGAGGAGAAGTACTGCGACGGGGCGCTCTTGTTGATCGTCACCTTGACGCCGATCTTCGCCAGCGACGCCTGGACCGCCTCGGCCTGCGCGACCTCCTTGCCGTTGCTGCGGCTGGCCAGCGTGGTGGAGAAGCCGTTCGGCTGGCCGCAGGCGGTCAGCTCCTGCTTGGCCTTGGCGACGTCACCCTTGCTGCCGTCGGTTGGGAACAGGTCGAAGGACTTGTAGTACTTCAACGGCGGGGTGAGCATCGTCGTGGCGACCGCGCCGCCGCCGACCGGGCCGCCGCGGGCGAGCTGCTGGGCGGTCTTGTCGAGGGCGTAGGCGACGGCGTTGCGGCAGTGGATGTTGTCGAACGGCTTCACCTTCGTCATCACGGACAGGTAGCGGATGAAGCCGGTGACGTCGTCGGTGGTCCGGTCCCTGCGCAGCGAGGGATCGCCGAGGATCTTGTTCTGAGCGGAGATCTGCACGCCCGTCTGCCCGACGTAGAAGTCGGCGCTGTTGGCCAGCAGCCGGTTGTCGACGTCGTCGAGGTCGAGGCCCATCGTGACCTCGATCCGGTCCGGCAGCGCCTTGTTCACCGTGTCCGTCTTCGGGTCCCAGTTCGGGTTGCGGACGAAGGTGATGACCTTGTTCGGGGTGTACTTCTCGATCTGGTACGGCCCGGAGGAGACCGGCTTGAAGGTGTAGTTCGCGCCGGTGTCCAGGGCCTTCGGCACGGGGGTGACGCTCGGCAGCGCCATGACGAAGTTCCAGTCCGCGAACGGCTTGGTCAGGTGGAAGGTGATCGTCCTGTCGTCCGGGGTCTCGACCGACTTCAGGCCCAGCTTGTTCGGGTCGGTGTCCTTGTAGGGGCCGGGGTAGGGCGCCTTCGGGTCGTCGAGGTAGTCGATGAAGTACGTCGGGCCGCCGTTGATGACGTCGGTGGCGAAGACCCGCTCGACGGCGTACTTGATGTCCTTCGACGTGATCGGCGTGCCGTCGGAGAACTTGATCCCGTCCTTGAGCGTGTATGTCCAGGTCTTCAGGTCCGACGAGGTCGGCACGGCGGTCGCCAGGTCACCGGTGAGCCTGGGCGTGCCCGGCTGCGGCACATAGGTGACGAGCTGGCGGGAGATCCAGCGCTGCTGGTCCCAGCAGTTCGCGTAGTACGTGCGGGCGGGGTCCCAGTAGTCGCAGTCGGAGTCGTTCAGGGCGCGCAGCGTCCCACCCTTCTTATCGGAGGCGTGCAGGACCGCGTCGCTGGCCCCCGACGACGAGGTGCCGTTCGACGAACTGCTCCCCGAGGATGTGCCGTTGGATCCGCCGCTCGAACCGCCGCCCCCGCTGCTGCCGCCGCACGCGGCCAGCACCAGCCCGGCGGCGACGACAAGCGCCCCCATCCGGATGAGATTTGCACGCCGTTTCATGTATCTCCCTCACACGTGTGCCGGTCCCGCCGTGGCGCGGGCGGGTCGGCCCGGATGTCCCGCGAGATGACCGGCGCGGGAAGCCGGCGAGCAGCGCCGCGCGGGCGCCGCGGGTGGGACGCGATCACCGGCCGCCGCGCGGGTCGAAGGCGTCGCGTAGGCCGTCGCCGAGCAGGTTGAACGCGAGCACGGTGGCGAAGATCGCCAGGCCCGGGGCCAGCATGAAGATCGGCTCGATGCTGTACCAGCCGTGCGAGGCGACGGCCAGCGAGTCGCCCCAGGAGGCCGTCGGCGGCCGCACCCCGACCCCGAGATAGGACAGTGCCGCCTCGTTGAGAATGTTCGTGGGAATGAGTAGCGTCGCGTAGACGAGCACCGGCGCCGCGACGTTCGGCAGGAGCTCCCGGAACATCACCGTGAACGTGCCGGCGCCGAGCGAGCGGGATGCCTCGATGAACTCTCTTTCCCTTAGCGACAACACCTGCCCGCGAACGATGCGCCCGATGTACGGCCAGGCGAATATCCCGATGACGAAGACCAGTACCCCGATACGCAGACTCGAACCCGACAAGCCGAACGCCTTGTTCGGAATCACCGCCACGATGGCGATCGCGAACAGTACCGACGGTACGGACAGCAGCAGGTCCATCAGCCGGGCGATGATCGTGTCCCACAGCCCGCCGAGGTATCCGGCAAGCATCCCGAGAACCGTGCCGATGATCACCGCCGTCGCGGTCGCCAGCAGCGCGACCAGCAACGACACCCGCGCGCCGTAGACGGTCCGGCTGAAGATGTCCCGGCCGTTGACCGGCTCCACCCCGAGCAGGTAATGCCAGCTCATCCCGCCGAAACGCCCTCGTGGCGTGGCGGTGTTCGGATCAAGAAGGTCGTAGTGCGGTTCGTTCGGCGGATGCCCCAGCAGCGCGACGATGACCGGCGCGAATATGGCGATCAGCGCAAGGAGGATCAGGAAGGTTCCGCTGATCATCGCCGGTTTGTCGCGTCGCAGCCGGATCCAGCCGGATCGCCACAGTGAGCGACCCTCCGTCGGAACGACGGCGGGGGCGGTAACGGATTCGACCATCATCTCGCCCGGCGGAGCCGTCATCGTCCTACCACCACCCATCCTGGCCGCGAATTCGTCTGCCCGATGCGGTCGCGGAAACGCTAGCCAGCCGCGGTGGTGATGAATAGCCGTGGACGGTAGTTGACCCGGAAACTTCTCGTCTTCGCTACATGGCGCGCGCCGCCGACATCAGCCGATTCTTCCCGGACACGCCTCGAAGACATCGATGTAACCGCGGCGTGTCGATCAGCTCGGCGGACCCGGCGCCACATCCACCCGTATCGGTCACAATCGGTCAGACCGGACGCACTTCGTGGCGCCACGGGGACCTCTGTGTGTCACCGTGGCCCGCCGGCACCGGACGCTCCCGGCGTCCCGACAAGCTGGGCGACGTCGGGCGGGGCCGCGTGCGGTGCGTTCTGCACGGTTTGCGACGGCGGACCGTACGTCACGGACCGCAGTCCGCAGTCCGCAGTCCGCCCGCACCCTCGGCCGGCCGTTCAGCTCGACCCGCCCGGATCGCGAGTCAGCGGGAGATGCGCAGACGCCGTCGGCGGCGGTTGGGTTCGGCTGCGCGGTCGCGCGCGCCGGTGCGGCCGGCCTTCTCCGCTCGGGCTCCGGCCCGCGAGCGGGCGCGGATGTCCCTGCGGGCACGGGCATGGGCACCTCGGTGCGCCGCGGTTCGCGCGCCGGCGGCCGGGATGCGTTCGAGCTCCGGCGTGGGCCGCGGCCGGCTCGAAGCAGGGGTGCCCTGGGACCCGTCCAGAGCAAGGGTGCCTTGGGGCCCGTCCAGAGCAAGGGTGCCTTGGGGCCCGTCCAGAGCGGGGGTGCCCTGGGACTCGACCAGGGCGGGGGTGTCCGGGGTCTCGACCAGGCCGTCGGGGACATGGCGGGTGGGGCGGGGGCCGATCGGCAGCGGATGATCCGGGCGCACGCTGGCAACGATCCGCCAGAAGGCCCGGTAACCGTGGGTCAGGTGGAGGTGGTAGTCGAGGTCGCCGGTGCTGAGGAAGCGCTCGGCGCAGGCGAGGTCGGAGCGCGGGCAGAGGTAGACGGTCACGGGGACCTCCCACGGGCGGTTCGCGATCGCCGCCGCGGATCGCGGTCCCCGCCGCGGATCTCGCTGCGGACGATCACCGTGGGGCCAGCTTGGTCGGGGACGCGGCGACGCAGTGCTGCTGGTCGGCTACGACCGTGTTTCACGGTACGGTCCGCGTCCGGCATGCGCATCCCGGGCGGGGCAGACTGGGGGCATGCCTAGCGCGCCGTCTTCGTCCCCCGACCCGACCGGTGGCATCCGGCTGCCGGTGACCGCACCGGACGCCGAGGGTGAGGTGGTCGAGCTCTGTCGGGACATGCTCCGCTTCGAGTCGGTCAACCGCGGCAACGGCGACGGCCACGAGCGTCCGATCGCCGAGTACGTCGCCGCGAAGCTCGCCGAGGTGGGGATCGAACCGACCATCCTGGAATCGGAGCCGGGGCGCACCAGCGTCGTGGCCCGCATCGAGGGCACCGACCCGTCCCGCGCGCCGCTGCTCATCCACGGCCACCTCGACGTGGTGCCCGCCGACGCCAGCCAGTGGCGGGTGTCCCCGTTCTCCGGCGAGGAGGTCGACGGCTGCCTGTGGGGGCGCGGCGCCGTCGACATGAAGGACATGGACGCGATGACCCTCGCGGTCGTGCGCGACCTCGCCCGCTCCGGCCGCAAGCCGCCGCGTGACCTCGTCGTCGCCTTCCTCGCCGACGAGGAGGCCGGCGGCGTGCTCGGCGCCCGCTGGCTCGTCGAGCACCATCCCGACCTGTTCGCCGACTGCTCCGAGGCCATCGGCGAGGTCGGCGGCTTCTCCTACACCGTGTCCGACGACCTGCGGCTCTACCTCATCGAGACGGCCGAGAAGGGCCTGGCCTGGATGAAGCTGACCGCGTCCGGCCGGGCCGGGCACGGGTCGATGATCAGCGACGACAACGCGGTCACGGCGCTGTGCGAGGCGGTGGCGCGCCTCGGGCGCCACGAGTTCCCGCTCGTGCTCACCCCGACGGTGCGGGTGTTCCTCAACGAGCTGGGGGAGGCGCTCGGCGTCGAGTTCGACCTCGACGACCTGCAGACCACGGTCAGCAAGCTCGGCCCGGTCGCTCGGATGATCGGCGCGACGCTGCGCAACACCGTCAATCCGACCCAGTTGCAGGCCGGCGAGAAGGTCAACGTCATCCCGGGCGAGGCGACCGCCTACGTCGACGGCCGCTACCTGCCGGGCCAGGAGGAGGAGTTCATCCGCCAGCTCGACGAGATCCTCGGACCGGACATCCGCCGCGAGTGGGTCGTCCACGACGGGGCCGTCGAGACCGGTTTCGACGGGGCGCTGGTGGAGGCGATGGCCGCCTCGCTGCGGGCGGAGGACCCGATCGCCCGGGCGGTGCCCTACATGCTCTCCGGTGGCACCGACGCCAAGTCGTTCTCCCGCCTCGGGATCCGCTGCTTCGGTTTCTCCCCCCTGCTCCTGCCTCCGGACCTGGACTTCTCCGGGATGTTCCACGGCGTGGACGAGCGGGTCCCGGTCGAGTCCCTGCGCTTCGGCGTCCGGGTTCTCGACCGCTTCCTGCGCGCCTGCTGACCCCGCGTCCGAACCCGGGCCCGGCCGGCCCGGCCCGGCCCGTGGACGGGCCGCCGACCGACCGGTCTGGACGAGCGGCGGCGAGGGTGCCGTCCGCGCCCTTCAGCCGGCGTCGGGAACGAAACGGGGAACGGCGTAGGTGTCGGTGATCCGGTCGAAGCGGATCCGGACCCGGTCGCCGATCTGGACCGTCTCGGGGTCGACGTCGACGATGTTGGCGATGACGCGGCAGCCGGCCCCCTGGGTCCCGTCCAGCTCGACGACGCCGGAGACGTAGGGCACGACGTCGGCGAGCTGCGGGGCGAGCGGGTGGCGGACGACGGTGAAGGTGTAGATCGTGCCGGTTCCCGGCAGGTCGGTGTAGGTGAACGCGTCGCCCTGACAGGTGAAGCAGAACGGCTCGGCGGGGAAGACGAACGTGCCGCAGGCATCGCACCGGGCGATGCTCAGGCGGCCGGCCAGGGCCGCGTCCCAGAACGGCTGGGTGCGCTCGTCGGCCATCGGGTCGGTCAGACGCGCTGGGAACACGCCCCGTCGGAGCTGGGTCATCGCTACCTCCGCAGAAGGGTGCCGCTGACGGGCAGGCCGGCCGGGCCGCCGGTGACCAGGGCGATCTCGGCGCCCTGCACCTGGTTCACGGCGACGCCGCGCAGCTGCTCCACGGCCTCGCGCACGTGCGTCATCCCGATGATGTAGGCCTCGGAGAGGTGGCCGCCGTGGGTGTTCACCGCGATGGTGCCCCCGTCGAACCGGATGTTGCCCTCGGCGACGAAGGGGCCGCCCTCACCGATCCCGCAGAACCCGTAGTCCTCGAGCTGCATGATGACCAGCGGCGAGAAATGGTCGTAGAGGAGGGCGACGTCGACGTCCTGGGGCCCCACCCCGGCCATGTCGAACATCCGTTTGGCGACCGTGCGGTGGCCGCTGGAGGCGAAGTACTCGTCCGGCATCTGGAAGTAGCTGAAGATGGCGCTGCCCCACCGGCCGGCGCCGCCGTTCGCCGAGCCCATGATGTAGACGGGCGGCTGACGCAGGTCGCGGGCGCGCTGCGCCGAGGTGACGATCGCGGCGACCGCACCGTCGGACTCCATCGTGTAGTCGAACAGGCAGAGCGGGTCGGAGAGCATCCGGGCGTTGAAGTAGTCGTCGAGGGTCAGCGGCTCCCGGCGCAGCGCCGTGGGCCGCTTGATGGCGTTCTCCCGCTGCGAGATCGCCACCTCGGCGAGGTGCTCGCGCTTCGTGCCGTAGAGCTTCATGTGCCGCTGGGTGAGCAGCGCGAAGCTGTGCCCGGGTGACAGCAGGCCGCTGCCGGCGGCCATCACGAACCCCTGCGGGACCCGGCCGGACCCGTACGGGCTCCCGCCCCCGCCCCCGCCGCCGGAGCCCCCGCCGTCGACCTGGGTGCCGCCGAGGCGGCGGGCCGCCTGCTGCAGCGTCATCACGGTGACGCACACCTCGGCCTGGCCGGACACGATCGCCGCGGCCGCCAGACCCAGCGACCCGGCCGTCCCGCCGCCCCCGGAGGTCAGCGTCGCGGCGAACCGGACCTCCGGCACGCCGAGGATCGAGCCGACCGTGGCCGGGTCGATCGAGCTGGAGTAGATGGTGAATCCGTCCAGGTCGTGGACGGTCAACCCGGCGTCCGCCAACGCCGCCAGGATGGCCTTGCAGGCCATCTCGGTCTCGGTCTGCGGCAGCGACTGGCCTCGTTTGTAGTACGGCGTGTAGCCGATTCCGGCGATCGCGGTCTGGTCCTTCATGGTTGCTGCGTCACCCTCCTGCACCATGGGATGGAGGCATGGGCCGCCCGCGGCCGGTCGAGCCCGGCACGGGGGCGGGCGTCATCCGATGACCTTGCTGTCCCGCAGCCTGGCCAGCTCGGTGTCGCCGAGGCCGAGAAGCTCGCGCAGGACCGCGTCGGTATGGGTGCCGACCAGGCAGCCGCCCCTGGCCTGGGTCGCCGATCGGGAGAAACGGACCGGCGGGCCGATCCGCAGGTGTTCGTCGAACACCGGGCTGTCGGCCAGCGCCCCGTACTCTGCGCCCAGGGTGTCGTCGGTGAGCAGGAGCTGCTCGGGCTCGACCTCGGCGACCTCGACGGCGCCGACGTCGGCGGCCGTGAGCAGCCGCTCCCAGGCGGCGGCGGGACGGGTGGCGAGGATCGTCGCCAGCACCACGGCGAGTTCGGCGTCACGTTCGGCGCGCCCGGTGGCGGTGGCGTAGCCGTCGTCGTCGAGCGCCGCGACGGCGTCCGCCAGGGCGGCGTCGGCGGTGTGTGCGTCGGCGGTGTGTGCGTCGGCCGTGTGTGCGTCGGCCGTGTCGGCGAGGGTGGCGGCCAGCTCACGCCACTCCCGGTCGCTCGGCGCGGCGAGGAACAGCAGGCCGCGCGCGGTCGGGTACATCCGGTACAGGGCGTGGAAGCCGTAGCCGTCCGGATCAACTGTCGGGGACGCCGGCCGGCCGGCGTAGTCGACGACCCGGTCCAGCAGGGCGTGCGTGCCGGTGCCGAGCATGGTGACGGTCAGTGGGGGAAGGGCTCGGCCGCGGCGCCGGGCGAGCGCGCCGAGCAGCATCGTCGACGCCACCCCCAGCGCGGCGATGCCGTCTGCCTGGAGGTTGAGTACCGCGGACGCGGCGAACAGCCGGTTGGCGGCGAGCTTGACGTCGCGGATCGTGCCCGTTGCGCCGGCGGCGTCCGGCGCCTCCGCGAGGGCGAGGCCGATCGCCGCCCCGATCGACGGCGCATAGGCCGGACGATGACCGAACGGGCCGTCGGTGCCGTAGCCCGGGGCGTTGACGTAGATCAGGTCCGGGTTGATCCCGCGCAGCGTCGTCGCGTCGATCCCGGCCCGTTCGGCCGCGCCGGCGCGGAAGCCCTGCAGCACGATGTCGGCGTGCCGCACCAGCCGGTGGACGAGCCGTCTGCCTTCGCCGGTGCCCAGGTCGAGGGCCACGCTTTCCTTGCCCTGCAGGACGCGGGCGCCGCCGGCCTCCGGGAACGGCAGGATCCGGCGGATCTCGTCGCCCTCCAGCGATTCGATCTTGATGACGCGTGCGCCGAGGTCCGCGAGCATCGTCGCCCCGAACGGTGCCGCGAACATGACGCCGAACTCCAGCACCGTCAGGCCGGCCAGCGCCAGCCCCGACGACCGGGTGTCCTGCGCCGCACGGGCCCGGACCGCGCCGGATTCCGCCGTACCCGGTTCGGCTGCGCCGGCCTCTGTATCGGCCTCGGCTACGCCGGGTTCGGCCACGCCGGGTTCCGCCGCACCGACCTCGACGAGATCGACGGCGGCCGGGGCGATGGTGCCGATGGCGTGGGTGGCGTGGGTGGCGCGCAGGCCCGGCCCGTGCTCGTCG
>NZ_JAMQQF010000480.1 GCF_023716945.1 Frankia sp. AiPs1
GCTCGATACCGGGTAGCGCGCGGCCCGGTAGGGCGCGGCCTGCCGACGTGAGGCGTGCCGGCACGAGGTCGGCCAGCGCACGGCCTGCCGGCGCACGGTCTGCCGGCGCACGGTCTGCCGACGGGGGGGCGGGGAAGGTGTGGGCCAGGGTCGCCGAAGCGGTCGGCGGCGCCTCCTCGACGACGAGGTGGGCGTTGATGCCGCCGAAGCCGAAGGCGTTGACGCCGGCGCGACGGGGACCGCCGCCCGCCGGGATGTCCCAGTCGGTCGCCGTCCGCACCGGCGCGAACCGGCTGCCGGCGAAGGCGGCGTGCGGCTCGTCGCAGTGCAGCGTCGGCGGCAGCACCCGGTGGTGCAGGGCGAGTGCGGTCTTGATCAGCCCGGCCGCGCCCGCCGCCGGCATCGCATGGCCGATCATGGACTTGACCGAGCCGATGCCGATGTCCGCCCGCCCCGCGGCGCCCGTGCCGGCCGCGGAACCCACGCCGGCCGAGGAACCCACGCCGGCGGCCGAGGAGCCCACGGCGCCGGCTGCGGCCAGCGACGCCTCGTCGGCCCGCTCCGCCCAGTCGGCGAAGCTCTCCCCGTCGGCACGCTCGCGCCGATAGGTCGCCAGCAGGCCGACGACGTAGTCGAGCAGCCCGTCGGCGGTGACCTTCAGGCCGCGCGACTTGCGCCCCAGCCGCGACCGGGTGCCCAGGTGGCCGCCGAGGTGGACCTGGAAACCCTCGACCATCTCGCCGGCGTCATCGGGGACCAGGGAGCCCTTCAGCCCGATGTCGGCGACCTGAAAGCGGGCGCAGGCGTTCGGGCAGCCGTTGACGTTGATCCCGATCGGCTCGTCGAAGTCGGGCAGGCGGCGCTCCAACTCCTCGATGAGGTCGCGGGCGTTGCCCTTGGTCTCGACGATGGCCAGCTTGCAGAACTCGATCCCGGTGCAGGCCATCGTGCCGCGGCGGAACACGCTCGGCCGGACGACCAGATCCAGCGCCGCGAGCTCCGCCTCCAGCGACGCCACGGCCTCGTCGGCCACGTCGAGGATGACCAGCTTCTGGGTCGTCGTCGCGCGGATGCGGCCCTGTCCGAACCGGTCGGCGAGGTCCGCCACAGCGTGCAGGATCGTTCCGGAGACCCGGCCCGCGCGCGGGGCGAAGCCGACCGCGTTGCGCCCGTCGCGCTGACGGTGCACGCCGATGTGGTCGCGGCCCTCGTTGCGCGGCGGCGCCGGCGGCGGCCCGTCCGGCAGCGGGGCCGTCAGGTACTCCTTCTCCAGGGTGGTGCGCACCCATTCGGCGCCCATGTCCGCAACCAGGAACTTCAGCCTGGCTCGGGTACGCAGACGGCGGTAGCCGTAGTCGCGGAACAGGGAGGCGACGCCATGCCAGACCTCGGCGACCCGCGCCGGCGGCACGAACGCGCCCAGCCGCACGCCGAGCTTCGGGTTCGTCGACAGGCCGCCGCCGACCCACAGGTCGTAGCCCGCACCAAGCTCCGGGTGGACGACGCCGACGAACGCGATGTCGTTGATCTCGTGCAGCGTGCAGTGGTCCGCGCAGCCGGAGATCGCGCTCTTGAACTTGCGGGGCAGGTTCGCCAGCGTCGGGTCGCCGACGAAGCGCTCGACCACCTCGTCGATCGCGGCCGACCCGTCGATGACCTCGTCACCGTCGACGCCCGCCAACGGGCAGCCGAGGATGACCCGCGGGGTGTCGCCGCACGCCTCGGCGGTCGTCATCCCGGCACCCTCGAGCGCGCCCCAGATGGCCGGCACGTCCTCGATGCGGATCCAGTGGAGCTGGATGTTCTGCCGGTCGGTGACGTCCGCGACGTCCCGGCCGTACCGGGTGGAGATGTCCGCGATGACCCGAAGCTGCTCGGCGGTCATCCGCCCGCCGTCGAGCCGGATCCGCTGCATGAAGTAGGAGTCGTCGAGCTCCTCCGGCTCGAGGATCGCCGTGCGGCCGCCCTCGATACCCGGCCGGCGCTGCGTGTAGAGGCCCCACCAGCGGAACCGGCCACGCAGGTCCTGGGGGTCGATCCCGTCGAAGCCGGTGTGCGGGTAGAGGTTGAGGATGCGATCGCGCACCTCCAGCCCGCCTTGGTCCTTCTTCATGCGCTCGTTGGCGTTGAGCGGCTCGGAGTAGCCCAACGCCCACTGGCCCGCCCCCTTGGGACGGGACGGGCGCGCGGAACGGGCAGGACTGGCAGGAGAAGTCATGAGATCTCTCGATGCGCGGGGAAACGCGACGCCGACAGAGTGGCGCCGCGAACGGGAACGTCAGCGGGAGCGGCGACAGCCGGCGCTGGAGACCCGCAGCAGGTCGACGTGCAGGCGCGCGACGAGCATCGGCTCAATCACGAGGCACGCGGCCGCGGGGGACGACGCGAACCCGCGCCGGGGCGAAACGCGGACCAGATCCGACGCTCGCTCAGCCGACGCCCCGAGGGTGAGGGCACGCGTAACCACGACCTCATGTTTTCACAGAAGTGACGCCGATGGGCGTGTTGTGGGTTCCAGAACCACGCCACCGGCAAGTGTCACCCCGCGAAACCGGCCAAATCGGGCAAGCGCCGGTAGCCTTCCCCGACCCTCCGACACCGCCTCCACAACTCTACCGCATCGATGGAGAAAATGAACAACGGGATCGAACCCGCAGGTCGGTGCGGTGGGGCTCAGCCGGGGCGCCGGGCGGCGCAGAGGCTGCGGAGCTGGTCGACCAGCGGACCGGTGGCCAGGCCCTTTTCCAGCAGGGCGTCCGCGCCCAGGGCGAGCACCCGATCGAGCAGCGCGTCCTCGGAGAAGCCGGTGAAGATGACGACGGTGGCGTGCGGCGCGACCCGCCGGATCCGCGGCAACGCGCCAAGGCCGTCGAGCACCGGCATCGCAAGATCGAGCAGCACCAGGTCCGGCGCCGTGCGAACGACCTCGTCGATGGCCTCCGCCCCGTTGGCGGCGGCGCCGACGACCACGAAGTCGGGTTCGGCACCCAGCAGCAGACAGAGCAGCTCACGCACGCCGTCCGCGTCGTCCACGACGACCACTCGGCGCGGCGCGTCGGCGGACGACGGCTCGCCCGTGCCCGCGCCGTCACCGGCGGCGGGGTCCCCGGCCAGCTCGCCGTCCGGGATCGCGTGACCACCCGGGATCGGGGCCCACACAGCCGGGCGGCTGGTCTGCGCACCGGGGGCGCGGCCGGCGTCCCGGCCGGGCTCAGGGCTACGCGCCGTCCCGGAGGAGCCCCGAGCCGGGGCGACAACGTCGTCCTGGCCGAGCCCGACGGTGTCGGCGTCCACCGAACGGCCGGTATCCACCATTCTTTTGTACGCGCCCCACCCGACCCCGCGCATCGTCATTCAGGATGGTTTCCGGGGATGACCCATGTCGGTCATCCCAGCGATACCCACAGACCGTGGCGAAGCGCCGCACGCCCGGCGGGACAGTGATAGCCCGTGTCACGGAAATAGGCCACCGGAGACGATCTCCCGATGATTCCGCGACTTTCCGCCCGGGCTTCCTCAGCAACACTCACGTTTCCCAACAAGAACCCAAGAATACAGGCATAATGTCTCGACGGGCCCGCCACACCCATCCGGCTCTCCGAACAGATTGCATCCGATCACGAACTCTGAGCGACACCATCCGATTGAACACGCCAAGATATGACGGAGAGTAATCATCGCAAGCGTTCGCGTATGGGACTTTTGGCCTCTAGTCTACTAGGGTGCGCCATGGAGTAGCCTGATCACTACCGGTGAATTCCTGCCGGCTCTCGGGGGGCACGAGAGGCGGCGCACGACGACTTGCCTCCCTCGGTGGGAGGCGACCTCTGCCACGCGGAAGGACGTCAACAGATGCGGCAACGGAGCCGAGGCCAGCAGGGCGCGGCGACCGCTGAAGACCTGCTCCCCGTGGAGGTCCGGCGGCGGCGCTGTGAACGCGTTCTCTCCCGGGACGAGCTCGCCCAACGCACCGGCTACAGCCGCCAGTACATCTCCCAGCTTGAGCAGCCCAGTCGTGGGATTCCCTCACGGCCCGTGGTCGCGGCCGTCGACGCGGCGCTGGAGGCCGGGGGCGCCCTCGTCGATCTGCGCGAGGCGGCCGTAGCCGCGCGGGCCGAGCGCCTGCGTCGCCGGCCCGACCCGGAGCGGGAGTCCCGACGCCGGGTGTCGGACCTGCTCGACCACCGCCGGTCGGACCGCGAGCTCGACTATCTCGACCGGCTGGTCGCCGACCTCATCGCCAAGGCCGACCGGCTCGACCCGCAGGACGTCACTGCCCGGGTGCTCGACCAGCAGAGCGTGGTCGACAACCTGTTGCGCACCCCGCTGCTGCCACATCAGCAGTTCCGGTTGTTCATGCTCGCCGGCCACCTGGCCGGCCTGCTCGCCATTTCGCTGCTCGACGTCGACGAGCTCGCCGGTGCGAGCACCTGCTGCCTGGAGGCGGCGGTGTTCACCGAACTCACCGGGCACGAGGGGCTGCGGGCCTGGACCCTCGCCGTCAACGGGCTCATCGACGCCGCCGCCCGACGGGAGTGCGCCACCGACGCGGGCCAGGCGCCGAACGCCGCCGCGCCAGACGCGAGTGTCGACGGCCGGATCGGCGACGGCGGGCTCGGCGGGCCGACCGTCACCCCGC
>NZ_JAMQQF010000481.1 GCF_023716945.1 Frankia sp. AiPs1
CCCATGGCGCAGCCCGCCACGCAGGTCGGACAGCCGCATGGCCGCGCCGCCGCCGAGCGGGTCGCCGCCGAGCGGACCGCCGTCGGAGCCGTGCAGCCAGCCCGCGCTGCCTTGGGCGACGCTGATCGTGAGCCCGGCGACCACCAGCACGGCGCCGAGTGCCCCACCGATCCGCAGCACCAGCGCGACCGGACGAGCACCCGTCTCAGGTGCCCCCACCGGAGATGTCGGCGTCGGAGATGTCGGCGTCGGGGTGTTCTGCGCCGAGACTGTCCGCGCCGAGACTGCCGGCGCTGGGGCGTTCGGCGCTGGGGCGTTCGGCGCTGGGGCGTTCGGCGCGGGGGAGTTCGGCGCCGTGATCATCGGTGTCGGAGGTATCGGAGGCGGGGTTGCCGGCGTCGGAACCAGGGCGGGATCCACCTCTCTGGGAACTGTCGGCGAGGGGCCGCGACGCGGGAGGTGGGGCCCGGTGGCGACTGGCCGCCGCAGCGCCATCCTGCCCCGCCCCGCCCTCACGCGACGCCCCGTAGCAGCATCTGGACGCTGATGACGAGCAGGACGACCAGGAAGATCATTCGCAGCGCCCCCACGGGGACCACGGCCAGCAGCCGCGACCCGAGGCGTGCGCCTACGACGGTCCCGAGCGCCACCGCGCCGGCCAGGGCGGGCACGACGTCACCCCGCTGCAGGTAGACGACGGCGCTCGCCGCGCCGGTCACCCCGATCATGAGGTTGCTCGTCGCCGTCGACACCTTGAGCGGCAATCGCATCGCGAGGTCCATGGCCGGCACCTTCATCGCCCCCGAGCCGATGCCGAGCAGGCCGCTGACCGCCCCGGCGGCGGTCATCATGGTCAGGCCGGTCGCGGTACGAGTGACCCGGTAGGGGCGGACGTGGCGGCTGGCCGTTCCGGCGGCCGTGGCGGTGCCGGCGGCCGTGCCGGTGCCGGTGCCGTGCAGGCTCAGGGCGTCGGCGATGCGATCGTCCGGCACGGCGGTGCTGGCGCGGTCCTGGCGGTTGCGCAGCATCTGCATCGCGCTGACCGCCAGCACGACCCCGAACACCGTGTACAGCGTGCGGGCGCCGAGGTGCCCGGCGAGCAGCGCCCCGGCGACGGCTCCGCTCACCGTCGCCACCTCCAGGGTGACCGCGACGCGCAGGTTCGCGAAACCCTCGTCGAGGTAGCGCGGTGACGCCGCGGCGCTGCCGGCGACCACCGAGATCACCGAAGCGCCGATCGCCAGCCGTACGTCCAGGCCGAAGACCAGGGTCAGGATCGGGACGACGAAGGTGCCGCCGCCAAGTCCCAGCAGGCTGCCCAGGCAGCCCGACGCCACGCAGACGGCGGTGATGGTAACGATCTCGGCCAACGGGCTCACGGCGCCTCACCAGGTCAGGAAATTAGTTCTGGTACAGAGACTATCTGTACCAGAACTAATATGGGGGCGCGAGTGATGGAGCCGGCTGCTAGCGGATCACGGCCACCGGGCAAGGGGCGTGCGCCACGCACTGGTGGCTGACCGACCCCAGCAGCAGCTCGGCGAACCCGCCGTGGCCGCGGCTGCCGACGACGAGCAACTGCGCGTCCGCGGCGCCGCGCAGCAGGGCCCGGGCGGCGCCGTCCGCGACGGTCTCCTTTACCAGCTGGACCGGCAGCCCGCCGCCGTGCTCGGCGATGATCGTGTTCACGGCGTCGTCGAGGGTGCGTTGGGCCTGCTCGGCGAGCGCGGAGCCGAAGTCCGCGTAGATCCCCGGGTATGCCGGCACGTCGAGATGCCAGGCATGCACGGCACGCACGGCGGTCTTGCGCACGGCGGCGGCCTCCACCGCCCAGCGCAGTGCCCGCAGCGAGCCGGCCGACCCGTCGACGCCGACGACAACCGGGCGTTCATCCACCGACGTCGTCGCCGGGCCCGCCGCGTCGGCCGCGTCGGCTGTCCCCGCTGACTGGCCGGACCGGTCGGTGCCGCCGCGCACCACGACAACGGGCAGCGGCGCATGGTGGACGACGCCCTGACACACCGACCCGGCCACCAGCCGGTGCAACGCGCCGGGCCCACGCTCGCCGACAACGACGAGCCGCGCGCCGGTCGCGATCCCCAGGAGCTCGGGCACCGGGCTGCCCTCCGCGACGCGTTCGGTCACCAGGACCGCCGGGTCGGGGACGCGCACCGCCGCCACCGTGTCGGCCAGGACCCGCCGCGCCGCGCGCTCCAGCCCAACCCGGTCGGCGCCGTCCGCCTGGTCGAAGACCGCAGGTGGTTCCCCGACGGCGTCCCAGACCAGTGCCGCCGTCACCGGCAGCCGGCGCCGCGCACCCTCGTCGACGGCCCAGCGCAGGGCGGCGGCCGACGCCGGCGAGCCCCGGCCCGCCGGTCCGTCCGCGGCGAAGTCGGCGGCGCTCGGGCCGTGGAAGCTGACGCCGTCGCGGACGGTGACGGCGTGCTGCTCGGCGAAGACGGCCCGCAGGTGCTCGACGGCTCGCAGGCCCCCGCTCACCCCGCCGTAGGAGACGAACCCGACGGGCTTGGCGAACCACTCCTCGCGGTAGGTGTCGATGACGTTCTTCAGCGCCGCCGGGTAGCTGTGGTTGTACTCGGGGGTGACGACGACGAACCCGTCCGCGGCGGCGAGGCGTTCCCCTAGCTCGCGGACGAGCCGCTCGGGCGGCGTACCGGGGACGGCGGCCATGTCGCTGGGCAACGGGAAGGCGGCCAGGTCGAGGACGTCGAGGTGGACGTCGTCGCGGTCACGGGCGTGGCCGGCGAACCAGCCCGCGACCGCCGGGCCCAGCCGACCCGCCCGCACGCTGCCGACGACCAGTGCGAGCGCGAGCGGGCGGGCAGCCTCGTCAGGGGACGCCGGAGCGGTCATGGTGGCGACGGGTGCCGGGGCGGCGGTGGTCGGGGCGGCGGTGGTCGAGGCGGCGGTGGTCGAGGCCGCGGGTGCCGGGGCCGCGGGTGTCAGAGTGGTCGGCGGCGTCGAGGGTGGCATCGGGCGGGTCTCCTCCGGGCGTCGCGTCGGGTGCCGCGGTGGTCATCCGATCACGTGCACCCAGCCTGGGAGGTGAACCCGACTTCATGTCAAGGCTGTACCCGACTTCAGGTCAGGGCGGCGATCCCGGCGGTCCGCCCGGGGCGGTCACGGGTGCACCGATGCGAGGCAGATCCGCACGAGGTGACGGGTGTCGGGATCGTGGTCCCCGGTGCCGCTGTGCAGGACGGCCCGGTTGTCCCACATGACGATCGTTCCCGGCGTCCAGTGCAGGCGGATCTGGTGCTCCGGACGCAGGTACGCGGCGCGCAGCTCGGCCACCAGCGCGTCGCTGTCGTCCGGGCTCATCCCGAGGACCAGCGGGCTGTCCCAGTCCGGCAGGTTGATGTAGAGGTAGTGCTCGCCGGTGTGCGGGTGCCGGCGGACCAGCCGGTGCGCGACGACGGGGCGTTCGTCGTCGGGGCCGCGCACCACCCCGCGGCCGTGGGTGACGTACCGGCCGGTCGCCAGCGCGCGCAGCTCGGGGGCCAGCGCCTGGTAGGCGGCCACGCCGCTGGCCCACAGGGTGTCGTTGCCCTCGGCCGGCACGCGCACGGCCCGCAGGACCGTCGCCACCGGCGGCGCGGGCAGGCTGCTGGCGTCGAAGTGCCAGCCGACGCTGCCGCCGTGGACCTCGTGCACGCCGGGGCGGGCCGGCTCCGGGTCGACGACGCTGGTGAACACCAGGATCGGGCCGAACGCCTCGGCGAACGCGACATGGCCGGCGGTGTCCAGCGCCTGGTCGCGAAAGACCAACACCCCGTGCTGGAAGAGAAGTGTACGGAGCAGTGCGCGTCGCTCGGGGGTCAGGCCCGTTCGAAGGTCGATTCCGCTGACTTCCGCACCGAGCCTCGGTGACATGGGGAGGATGGTGAGGTCGGCGACCGCCGACGAATTCTGTCGAATCATTGCACCCGTCCGCGGGAGTGGGGCGTGGATGGAGGGATGGGCGCCGGTCGAGCGCCGGGCAGGCGGCCCGGGGCCAGGCCGAGCGACGAGTCCAGGCCGAGCGACGAGTCCAGGCCGAGCGACGAGTCCAGGCCGGGAGACGAGTCCAGGCCGAGCGACGAGGGCAGGTCGGGTGCCGAGAGCAGGCCGGTGACGGGGCGGAACGTCGGCGGCGACCGGGGCCGTCGAAGCAGGCCGGCGTCGAGGCGGCCACGTTCGTCGCCGCTTACGGGATCGCCGGTCGGTACGCGGTATCTGGACCGGATCCGCGTGCCCCACCCGCGCGGGAGTTTCCGCGGCGAGGGGGATGAGGGAAGCAAACCATATCTGTCCGGAGGTCGGGGATCGATTCTCCGTTACGGCTCGGTAAACACCGCAGGTGGGGGTCTCGGCTATTCGGCGGACACACGTGGTGATGGTCGTCGCGCCGGTGTGCGGGAGCGGCCGCGCCGGGACGGACAGCAGTGATCGTCCGCTGGGGAGTCCCGCCCGGCGCCGCCCGTCGTGGCCGGCGGTGCCGGCGGATCGGCTGGCGGCGACGACTCCCGTGGGTAAAATCTGGGCCTGCCCACGGCACACTGCCCGCCGCCCGCGTCGCGTTCGCCGAGCACCGCCCGCGGGACGTCGCCGGCCTCCCGTCGCGGCGC
>NZ_JAMQQF010000482.1 GCF_023716945.1 Frankia sp. AiPs1
GCCCACCAGGGCTGGCCGGGGCCGGCGGCCTGGGCACGTGGCGCCGCCGGGTGGCTAGTGTTAGCCCCGCACGGAGACCTCCGTCGGACGGCCGCTCGACACCGGGCTGTCAGCGGCAGGTCCTCCGGGCACCGGGGGTGACCCCTGCACGCCGGGTCCGACTACCGGCGCCGGGGCGCGCCGCCGGGTGGCCGTCCACGCGACGGCCGTCGACCAGCACCGGTGCCGCCCAACGCGCCGGTCTTGTGCAGGAGGAGCCACCGAGCTGTGAGCCGCCGTCCGGGTGCCCGTTTCCCGTCAGCCACCGCCGTCGCCGAGGCGACGCCCGCCGCCGCGGCCCGCGACGACGCCGCGCCGCACTCCGCGTTGCGGCGGCGGATGACCTCCCGCCGGGTGGGCGTCGCCCTGCTTGCCTCGGTGATCGGTTCGGCCGGCCTGGCGAGCTGCGCCTCCGGCACCGACGCATTGACGAACCTCGCGCGGACCACGACCAACAGCGTCGCGGGGTCCGTGGGTTCGATCACGCTTCGTAATGTCTACCTCGCCGGGCCCGTTTCCCAGGGCGGTTCCGCGCCGATCGTGTCGGCGTTCTTCAACGGAGGCGACGAGCCGGACACCCTCGTCTCGGTGTCCTCGCCGGAGGCCGGCGGTGGTCAGCCGCCCAGGTCGGCACAGTTGGTGCCCGGCGGCGGCCAGATCTTCATCGCCGACGGCTCCGCGCCCACCCTGCGGGACGTGCGGCGCAACCTGCTGATCGGGTCCCAGCTCCCGATCACCTTCACCTTCGCGAAGGCCGGCAGCGTGACGCTGGACGTGCCGGTGGAGCCGCCCGCTCCCGGCGCCTCCGGTGCCCCGGCCGAGGCCACCGCGAGCACGCAGACGCCCACCGCCGGTCCGGCCTCGCCGAGCGCCGGCGCCGCGCCTTCCGCCGCCAGCGCCACTCCCTCCGCCGGCACCGCCTCTCCCTCCGCCGGCACCGCCACCCCTTCCGCCGGCACCGCCACCCCGACGGCCACCGCGACCGCGGGCTGAGACCACCGAGTCCGGGCCCGGCCCGGCCGCCGCACCACGAGGAGTGACTCGTGGCAGCCGACGGCCGGGCATCAGCGTGGCGAGCGCGTAGCCGTGCCCATCCTGGAACCGCACCGGCGGTCCCGAGGTTCCGCGGAACCGCACCGCGGCTTCCGGCCCCCCTTGCCCCCTCGTGGGCCATCAGTCCCTCGGCCCAGTTGGTCGCGCCGGGAGCTGCAGGAGCCTGACGACGGCCGCAGGCCGACGAAACGCGAACAACCTTCTGCGAGCGCCGACCGCGCAGTGGCCGGGTGACACTGACCTGGGCGCCGGCGGACCAGGGCGCCGGCGGACCAGGGCGTCACTGCGTCCGGGCGTCGCCGCACCAGAGCGTCGGCGGACCACGGCATCGGCGGCGCCAGCCCGACGGGCGCCTCGGGCGGCCCCGGGCGGCGATTGCGGGCCGGTACGGCGTAGCGGGGGCCAGGGCCTGGTCACGCAACACCTGTGGGCGCCCCCACGCGCGGCTGGCTCCGACATGTCGGACCGGCCGGTTAACGTGGCGCCCATGACATCCACTCGGCCGGCGGCCGGCGGTCGCGGTCGAACGGCGTCTGGCGGGTTCCGGTGCAGCGGCTGCGGGGCGGAGTCCGTCCGCTGGGCCGGGCGCTGTCCGCGCTGCCAGGCGTGGGGGACGCTGGACGCCTTGGCGCCGGCACCGCGCCGGGCCACCGGTCTCGGTGGCGCCGGGCGGGCGGTCGTGGCCACGGAGGTCACGGCGCCGGCGCAGCCGGTGGTGTCCGTCGACGTCACGGCGGCCCGCCGCCGGCCCACGGGCATCGACGAGCTGGACCGGGTGCTCGGCGGTGGTCTCGTCCCCGGCGCGGTGATCCTGCTCGCCGGCGAGCCGGGCGTGGGCAAGTCCACGCTGCTGCTGGAGGTGGCCGCCCGCAGCGCGGCCGGCGGGGCCCGGGCCCTCGTCGTCACCGGTGAGGAGTCCGCCGCCCAGGTGCGGCTGCGTGCGGGGCGGACGGGTGCGCTCCACGAGGATCTGTGGATCGCCGCCGAGACTGATCTCGGCGCCGTGCTGCGCCACGTCGAGGAGGTCTCGCCGGCTCTGCTGGTGGTCGACTCGGTGCAGACCATCTCCGCGGCCGGGGTGGAGGGGGCGGCCGGCGGTGTCACCCAGGTACGCGAGGTCACCGCCGCGCTGATCCGCACGGCGAAGGCACTCGGCCTCGCGACGGTGCTTGTCGGCCATGTGACAAAGGATGGCCTGGTGGCCGGGCCCCGCCTGTTGGAACATCTGGTGGACGTGGTTCTGCATTTCGAGGGTGAGCGGCACTCCGCGCTTCGTCTCGTCCGGGCGGGCAAGAACCGGTACGGCCCCGCGGACGAGGTCGGCTGTTTCGAGATGAGCGACTCCGGCATCCATGGGATCGCCGATCCCAGCGGGCTGTTCCTGTCCCGTTCGGGGGCGAGCGGTCTGGAGGCGGTGCCGGGGACGTGCGTCACCGTGACGGTGGAGGGCCGCCGGCCGCTGGTGGCGGAGGTGCAGGCCCTCGTCGCCGAGACGTCCGCCCAGGTGCCACGACGGGCGGTGTCCGGGCTGGATCCGGCCCGGGTGGCGATGATCCTCGCCGTGGTCGAGCGTCGGGCGAAGGTTCGGTTCGGTAAGGCCGACGTCTACGCCGCGACCGTCGGCGGGGTGCGCCTCGCCGAACCAGCGGCGGATCTGGCGACGGCGCTCGCGGTCGTGAGCGCGGCGCGGGACCGGCCGCTGCCGGCCGATCTCGTCGCAGTCGGGGAGGTGGGGCTGGCCGGGGAGGTGCGGGCCGTGGGTGCGGTCCGCCAGCGGCTCGCCGCGGCGGCCCGGCTGGGATTCCGCCGGGCGCTCGTGCCCACGGGTGCCGGGCCCGGGCCCGAGGGCATGAAAGTCACCGAGGTGCCCGATCTGATCGGCGCCATAACCCGAATGCATGAAGCGTAACCAGAAATATGTCTGTTTTGAGTAAATTCGTTACCCCATGAAGAGCTGGACCGCACCAACTTCGGTCGCCCCGATAGCATCGCGGCAGAGGTGGCAGACAGCGGGGAGACGAGGAGCTGAGGGAGCCTGATGGCGGGACCACCCGGAGACGACATCTTCCGGGCGACACTGGCCGCGGTCGCCCCTGGAACTCCATTCCGCGACGGCCTGGAGCGCATCCTTCGCGGGCATACCGGGGCACTGATTGTGCTCGGCCACGACAAGGTCGTCGAGGGTTTGTGCACCGGCGGCTTCGAGCTCGACGTCGAGTTCTCGGCCACCCGGCTGCGGGAACTGGCCAAGATGGACGGCGCGATCGTGCTGTCCTCGGACCTGCAGCGGATCGTGCGCGCCGCGGTGCATCTCGTGCCGGACCCGACGGTGCCCACCGAGGAGTCCGGCACCCGCCACCGCACCGCCGAGCGGGTCGCCAAGCAGACCGAGTACCCCGTCATCTCGGTCAGCCAGTCGATGCACATCATCGCGCTCTACGTCGCCGGACGGCGCTACGTGCTCGACGGCTCGGCCGCGATTCTGTCCCGGGCGAACCAGGCGCTGGCCACCCTGGAGCGTTACAAGCTCCGCCTCGACGAGGTGGCGGGCACCCTGTCCGCGCTGGAGATCGAGGATCTCGTCACGGTTCGGGACGCGATCTCGGTCAGCCAGCGACTGGAGATGGTGCGCCGCATCGCGGACGAGATCGAGGGCTACGTCGTCGAGCTCGGTACCGACGGGCGACTGCTGTCCCTGCAGCTCGAGGAGCTGATGGCCGGCGTCGAGACGGAGCGTGAACTCACTGTCCGCGACTACCTGCCCGCCGGGTCGAAGGCCGGGTCGGCCGCGCAGGTCCTCAGCGAGCTGTCCGCGATGTCGCCGACCGACCTGCTCGACCTCACCGTGCTCGCCCGGGTGATCGGCTTCTCCGGCGGGGCGGACATCCTGGATCGGCAGATCAGCCCACGCGGCTACCGGATGCTGGCGAAGGTGCCCAGGCTGCCGCGGATGGTGGTCGACCGGCTCGTGGACCACTTCGGCACGTTGCAGAAGCTGCTCGCCGCCGGGGTCGACGACCTGCAGGCGGTCGACGGCGTCGGCGAGACCAGGGCCCGCGCCGTGCGCGAGGGTCTGTCGCGGCTGGCCGAGTCCAGCATCCTGGAACGCTACGTCTGACCCCCGTCCCGCGCACCGCCATCCGCCGGCCTGGCACGATGGCGAGGATGACCAGCGCACCGCGGACCGCGCCCGCTTTCCCTGCCCTGGCCGCAGCACCGATCCCAGCCACGGCACCGACCCCAGCCACAGCACCAGGCCCAGCCGCGGCGTCGGGCCCAGCCACGGCATCGGCCGCGCCGACGGCACTCGCCGGGCTGGTGCTCGACTGGTTCGCCGCCGCCGCCCGGGATCTGCCCTGGCGGCGTCCGGCGACGACGCCGTGGGCGGTCCTGGTCAGCGAGGTCATGCTGCAGCAGACCCCGGTCGCCCGCGTGCTGCCGGTCTGGCAGGCCTGGCTGGACCGGTGGCCGACCCCGGCCGCGCTGGCCGCGCAGCCCGCCGGCGAGGCGGTGCGGGCCTGGGG
>NZ_JAMQQF010000483.1 GCF_023716945.1 Frankia sp. AiPs1
CCTGGCGCAGATCGTCCCCGCGGACGGGATTAAACGGGCAGATCGTGATTCTTCGGAACCACCGCCAGCGGGTTAACACAGACGTGACTTTCGCTGCTACCGTGACACGAACCATGTTCCGGACGCAGCTCGTGAAGCGCCGCGCGGTCGACCTGTGCCGCGTGGGTAGCTGCCTGTGTCGTCTTTCCTGATCGCGGGTTGGCGCCCCCGATGTGATCGGTTTCCCCGACGCATCGCTCCGCATCCGACCGGGTAGCTCGAGCCGGTAGTCAGGAGAATGTCTCGTGGTGGATCCTCGCGGCCTGCGGTTCACCGCTGCGGTCACCTCGGTCGTGCTCGCCGTGGTGCTGGTGACGGGTAGCGGATGGTTGTTGCTCGCGCAGACCGTGGTGTTCGTCGTGGGGGCGGTGGCCGGCGTGCGATACGCGCCCTACGGCCTGCTGTTCCGGGCGCTGATCCGGCCGCGGCTGGGGCCGCCCGCGACGACCGAGGACGCAGCTGCGCCCCGGTTCGCCCAGCTCGTCGGTTCGATCTTCGGAGTCGTGGGGGTCGCGGGTTTCCTCTCGGGCGTCGCCGTGCTCGGTTTCGCCGCCGCCGCGGCCGCTTTCGTAGCGGCCTTCCTGAACGCAGCGTTCGACTTCTGTCTTGGCTGCCAGTTGTATCTGTTCTTCCGTTCCATCACCGTAAGAGGAGCGCGCGCATGAGCCGCGAGAAGGCATTGGTCGACGCCGCCTGGGTCGAGGCGAACCGCGACGACCCCAAGGTCGTTCTGGTCGAGGTCGACGAGGACGTCTCCGCCTACGACAAGGGGCACATTCCGGGGGCCGTGCGGCTCGACTGGAAGTCCGAGCTGCAGGACTCCGTCATCCGGGACTTCGTCAACAAGGAGCAGTTCGAGAAGCTGCTGTCCGGCAAGGGCATCGCGAACGGTGACACCGTCGTCCTCTACGGCGGCAACAACAACTGGTTCGCGGCCTACGCCTACTGGTACCTCAGCCTGTACGGGCACGCGGACGTCCGGCTGCTCGACGGCGGCCGCAAGAAGTGGGAGCTCGACGGGCGGGAGCTGACCGCCGAGGTCACCCCGCGACCGGCGACGACCTACACCGCCAAGGAGGCGCGTACCGACATTCGCGCCTTCCGCGAGGAGGTCGTCGCTGCGATCGGCGAGAAGGCGCTCGTCGACGTCCGGTCTCCCGACGAGTTCTCCGGCAAGCTGCTCGCGCCGGCGCACCTGCCGCAGGAGCAGTCCCAGCGGGCCGGTCACATCCCCACCGCGAAGAACATCCCGTGGGCGAAGACCGCGAACGAGGACGGCACCTTCCGGAACAACGACGAGCTGACCAAGCTCTACGGCGAGGCCGGCGTCGACCTCGCCCAGGACATCATCGCCTACTGCCGCATCGGCGAGCGTTCGGCGCATACCTGGTTCGCCCTGCACGAGTTGCTCGACCTGCCGAACGTGAAGAACTATGACGGGTCGTGGACCGAGTACGGCTCGCTGGTGGGCGTGCCGATCGAGAAGGGTGCGTGAGATATGTGCGGCGCGACCCGCGGTGGACCGTCGGTGGAGGGAATTGACGTGGCCAAGGAGACCGTGATCCAGGGCGTCGTGGTGCAGGGCGGCGAGCCGGTCTCGACTGGCTACGCCCGGCTGCTCGACGAGGGCGGCGACTTCACCGCCGAGGTTCCGCTCTCGGCGACCGGCCAGTTTCGCTTCTTCGCGCGGCCTGGGCAGTGGACGGTGCGGGCGCTCGTGCCCGGCGCGAGCGGCGAGCAGAAGGTCGTCGCCCGCCAGGGCGAGCCGGTCGACACCCAGGTCGAGGTCGCGGCCTGACGGTCGCTGGAGACAGCACGGTAGTCGCGGCGGAGGGGACAGCGGGCAGTTTCCGCTGTCCCCTTTTTCTGATGTGTCGCCTCGCGGGAGGCAGGCTGGCCGAGAGCTGGTGCTGCAGCCGCGGTGCTGCGGCCGGGGTGCTGCGGCCGGGGTGCTGGGGCTGCGGTTTTCAGGCAGCGGAGTCGCCGCGCTCCGTGCCTGCGTGGACGGGGGCGGGCAGCAACGGGCGGGCAGCGCCTGGCAGTTCCGCGCCGGGCGGCACCGTCGTCGGCACCGCGAAGTGCATCGGGCCGACCGAGAAGCAGCGCAGGCCGTTGTCGCGGGCGAACGCGACTGCGGAGCCCCGGTCGGGGAACGGCGCGATGATCCGGCGGACGGTGCGCTGCCCGGCGGCTGCGAACAGGACCACCGCGAAGAGTATGTCGGAGTCTGCCGTCATGCGATCATGAAAGCGCATGCGATGGCCGACGATGCGCGTTTCGACGTGTCCCGTTCGTGGTCTGTTGTTGCGCCTGCGGTGGCTTCTGCAACGGCTTTCCGGCTTCAGTAGACGCCGTCTTCAGTAGACGAGGGCCTGGACCCCGTCCGCGAGCACCTCGTCGACGAACGAGGCCGCGCCGGCGATGCGGATGCCGGGGATGACGTCGTCCGGGCCGAACGAGCGCCGGGCGGCGCACTGGGTGCACACGGTGACCCGGCCGCCGGCGAGGATGCCGGCGAGGAGGTCCGGCAGCGGCGCGGCATGCGGCAGGTCGAACTCCGCCGCCCGCCCGGGCAGCGCGAACCAGGCGGATTCGCCGGTGAGCCAGACCGAGACGTCCGTCCCGGCGGCGACGGCGACGGCCGCCACCGTGAACGCCTGCGAACAGCGCTCCGGCGCGTCCATCCCAGCGGTGACCTTGACGACGAGGGGACGGGGCATCGACCCAGTCTGCCCCATCGGGGTGCCGGCGGGTCGCCGCGCGGCCGCCCCCCGACCCCGCCAGTCCGACCCCGCCCAACCCCGTCGGCTCGGCGGGCTAGGCTGCGCAGCGTGCTGCACTACTTCTTCACCGGGCTACTGGTGGCGATGTCCGTCCTGATCGCCTGGTTCTCCGGCTACGTGGTCTACAAGCTGTACGAGGGGCAGCGTTGAGCGCCCGGGGCAGGTCGGCCGCCGGGCGGTCGCGGCCCGCGACCGCGACCGGGACCGGGGGGACCGAGACCGGGGGGACCGGGTCCGCCGATCTGCATCCCAGCCTGCTGCCGCTGGCCTTCCTCGTCGGCACCTGGCGCGGCGAGGGCGTGGGCGGATATGAGGATCTTGAGGGCTTCCACTACGGCCAGGAGATCACCTTCGCCGCCGACGGCCGCCCAGCGTTGGGCTACGTCTCCCACACCTGGTGGGCGGACGAGCCGCGCGACGGACGGGAGCCCGGCAGCCCGTTGGCCACCGAGACCGGCTTCTGGCGCGTCCAGCCCGGCGAGGACGGCAAGACGGTCGTCGAGGTGACCCTGGCGCACCCGTTCGGCATCGCGGAAATCTACGTCGGCACGGTGGCGGGAACCCGCGTGGACCTCGACCACAACGTGCTGATCCGCACGGCGACCGCCCGCGACGTCACCCGCTCGGTGCGGCTCTACGGGATCCTCGAGGGCGGAGACCTGGCCTACGCGATCGACATGGAGGCCGAGGGCAAGAAGTTGCAGTCGCACCTGTCGGCGCGCCTGCACCGCGTCACGGACTGACCGGCCGGCCGACGACCAGAGTCGGCGGCCACGGTCAGCCGGGCGGCCACGGTCAGCCGGGCCGCCAGAGTCGGGCGGCCACGGTCAGCCGGACAGCCGGTCAGCCGGACAGCCGGAGTCAGTCGGGCGGCCGGGGTCAGCCGATGATCGGTCAGCCGGGCATCGCGGCGTTGCCGGCGTCGGCGGCGAGCTTGGCCCGCCAGGCCTTCTCCCGCTCGATCGCCGCGGCGAACCCGAGGGCGATCGCCGGGTCGAAGTTGTCGTCGGCGTAGGTGCCGACGCAGCCGAGGATCCGGTCGATCTCCTCCGCCGTGACCGCGAGCAGCGGGATCTGCCCGGTCAGGAAGATGTCGCCGACCCGGTCGATCGAGAAGTGCACGCCGTAGGTCTTCGCGTTGCGGCCGAGCAGGAACGCGTAGGTGCCCGCCGCGTTCTCCGCCGGGGCGCGCATGAAGAACGCCTCGACCAGCAGAGAGTGGTCCTGCACGACGAGCCAGGTCATCGTGCGCAGCTTGTGCTCGCCCTCCAGCGTGACCAGGAACGAGCCCGCACTGATGCGCTCGTAGGCGAGGTCGAGGTCGGCCAGGGTGGCGGAGACCAGGCCGTCGAGCCGCTCGCGCTCCGCTGTGTCGATGGGTGCCGTCATGGCCCGAGACCTCCCCGTCTGCAACTGTGATGATGCCGGATCAGGTGGAGATCCTCCCACCCGACTCGACGACTCATCCCGCGACGACTCACCCTGCGACGGCTCACACTGCGACGGCGGTGGGGCTCAGCGCGTGCCGGTAGCTGCGCAGCACCCCGCGGGCGGTGGCCGACCAGCCGAAGCCGGCCGCCCGGCCGACCGCGCCGGTGGACAGGCGGCTGCGCCAGTGCGGCTGGCGCAGCAGCCGATCCAGGGTGTCGGCGTAGCGAGCCGGGTCGCGGCCCGCGACGAGCACGCCGGAGAACCCCTCGGCGACGGCGGTGCGCACGCCGCCGACCCCGGCGGCGACCACCCCCGTGCCCCAGGCCTGGGCCTCCAACCCGACGAGCCCCAATCT
>NZ_JAMQQF010000484.1 GCF_023716945.1 Frankia sp. AiPs1
CCCACCGGCCCCTCCCCCGCCGGACGCGCTCCCGCCAGACGCGTTCCTGCCGGGTCCACCCGAGCCGGATCCGCCCCGCCCGGATCCGCCCGGGCCGGACGTTCTCCTACCGAGGCCGCCCGCGCCCGATCCGTCCCCGCCGGCGTAGACCGCGGCCGCGGCGGCGAGCACCGCGCCTCCGTCGGTGGTCAGCAGGGCGTCAAGCTGGGCCAGGCGTTCGGCATCGGCGCCGGTCAGCGGTAGCGGCCCTTGACGCGGCGGCCCATCTCCCGGCTGATCTCGCGGGCGGCATCCCGCTCGGCGAGAGCGTGCCGCTTGTCATAGGACTTGCGGCCGCGGGCCAGGGCGATCTCGATCTTGGCGCGGCCGTCCTTCCAGTAGAGGGCGAGCGGCACGAGGGTGAGGCCCCCCTCCTGGGTCTGGCCGACCAGTTTCTCGATCTCGGCCCGGTGCAGCAGCATCTTGCGCTTGCGCCGCGGGGCATGGTTCGTCCAGGTGCCCTCGGTGTACTCGGGGATGTGCACATTGTGCAGCCAGATCTCGCCCTCGCTGACCTGGGCGAACCCGTCGACCAGGGAGGCCCGCCCGGCCCGCAGCGCCTTGACCTCGGTGCCACGCAGCACGAGCCCGGCCTCGTACGTGTCGAGGATGTCGTAGTCATGCCGGGCACGCTTGTTCTGCGCGATCGACTTGCGCCCCGTCTCCTTCGGCACCGCCTGCGCCCCTCTTCCCACTTGCCGCACGTTCGCGCGAACGTTCCCGAACCTACGTCCTGGCTGCGCCCCCACGCCCGAACGGCCTCGGGCGGGTGGCCGTCCACCATTGTATCGATCATGCGGCGGCGACTCAGACGCGCAGATGGCGGCGCAGCGCGATCGACGCCATCACCGCCGCGGCCAGCACGCCGGCGGCCAGGACCACGACCGCCGACGCCCAGACAGCGGACCAGCCGAACAGCGGGAACATCGTCTGCCGGGCGAACTGGCCGTCCACCAGGAAGACCTTCGCCGCGACCAGCAGGCCGGCGGCGAGCAGCCCACCAGTCAGGCCCGCGACCGCGCTCTCCAGCACGAACGGTGCCCGGATCGTCCCGTTCGACGCCCCGACCAGCTTCATGATCGCCGTCTCCCGGCGGCGGCCATGCGCGGAGATCCGGATCATCGTGTAGATCAGCGCGAACGAGGCGAGCGCCTGCACGGCGGCCAGGGTGAAGGCGCCGACGGTGAAGGCGTCGAGGAAGCGGTAGAGCGGATCGAGCAGGGCGCGCTGATCCCGGACCGCCTCCACCCCGTCGAGCCCGGTGTAGGTGACGACGATGTCGCGCGAGGCCCGGGGATCGGCCAGGGTCAGCCGCAGGGCCGCGGGCAGGTCCTCGGGCCCGACCCCGGCGACGACGTCGGGCGAGCCCCGGAAGTCGCGGCGGAACCGCTCGTACACCTGCTGTTTCGTCTCGTAGTGGACGGCGACGACCAGCGGATCACGGTGCATCTCCGCCTCCAGCGCGGAACGCTCGGCGGGGGTGATGGCGTCGGAGAGGTCGACGACGACCTCGATCTGGTCGAGCAGGAAACCGTCGATGGTGTGCACCTGGGCGCGCAGCAGCAGGCCCGCGCCGAGCATCGCCAGGCAGATCGTCACCGTGACGATCACCGCCCCGGTCATCGCGAGGTTGCGGCGCAGCCCCGTCCACAGCAACGAGGCCAGCGGGCCTGGGCGCATCAGCCGACCGGGCCGTTGCGCGTCGGCGCCGCCCACGGGCTGCGACCGCCGTCGTCCGGCGCCGTCCCGGTCGGCTGGGCGGGCACCGACGGCGGCAGCAGGGACGCGGACGGCGGCGGGGGCGCGGACGGCGGCAGGGGTTGTGGCATGGTCTGGTCGTAGCGGCCGTCGGCCTCGTCGCGCAGCAGCGCGCCGTCGCCGAGTTCGAGCACCCGGCGCCGCATCGCGTCGACCAGGGACGCGTTGTGGGTGGCCATGACGACGGTCGTGCCGGCACGGTGGACGGCATCGAGCAGGTTCATGATCTCGATGCTGGTGGCCGGGTCGAGGTTCCCGGTCGGCTCGTCGGCGAGCAGCACCCGCGGCCGACCGACGAACGCCCGGGCGATCGCGACCCGTTGCTGCTCGCCGCCGGACAGCTCGTCGGGATAGCGGTCCGCCTTCTCCCCCAGCCCGACCAGATCCAGCACCTCGGGCACGACGCTGCGCACGACATGCCGGGGACGCCCGATCACGTCGAGGGCGAACGCGACGTTGGCCGCCACGGTCCGGTTCGGCAGCAGCCGGAAGTCCTGGAACACGCAGCCGACGGTCCGACGCAACTGCGGAACCCGCCGATCCGGAATCCGGGCGACGTCCCGGCCGGCGACGATGACCTGCCCGCTGGTCGCGCGATCCTCGCGCAGCAGCAGCCGCAGCAGCGTCGACTTGCCCGATCCGGACGGCCCGACCAGGAACACGAACTCGCCGGCGCCGATCTCGGCGCTGACGTCGATCAGGGCGGGCCGGGCGCCGTTGGGGTACCACTTGCTCACCGAGCTCAGGACGATCACCACACCATCCTCACGTAGAGCATCAGATCACATACATGCCGTGACGGAGATGGTAGGACGTGGCCGGAGCCGGACGGCGCGGCACGCGGCGCGAGCCGCGCCGGCCGCTGTGTGGCAGCGGATACCCACCGCTCGCCGGCAAGGCGAAGGGGCGCCCGCGGGCGTACCGTGAGGGGGAGTCGATCGTCCGGATCCCGTTCCGGCGACTGGGCGGGGAACGGCCGGCGCGGTGCCGGGCCGGAACCCGGGAGGGACCAGCAACTATCCCTCGGATCCGCGGTCGACGTGCCGCGGCAGCAAGCGGGAAGGAGACGGCATGGGCAGCGAAGATCTGGTCTGCGCGCGCTGCTCGGGTCTGGTGATCGAGGGTCGGTGCCCCACCTGCCGCGCGTCGCGGGAGTACCTGCGCCGGAACTCCGTCACGATCTCCCCGCAGCTCATTCTCGCGATCATCGCGATCGTCTTGATGCTCGCCGCCCTGGCCGTCCGCCACGCCGCCTGAGCCCCCCGCGGGCCACGAGGCCCACCTTCCGGCCACCACGCGACATCGCCTCGGGTGCGGCCGGGCTGGGCACGCAGGCACCCCGACGATCGTTGGCACGGGAGAACTCCGGGCGCGAGATCGGCCGACGCCCGGTTCCTGTCGGTCCTGGAGCGTCGATGTCCCCCTCTGTCCTCGTCCGGCGCCCTGGGCGGGCCGGCCCATGCCGCCGCGGCCGGGGACGGGTCCACCGGCTGATCCTGCTCACCATGGTCCTCGCCATGGCCGGCGTCGGGGCGGTCGCCTGCGGCGGAAGTTCCGGGCCCTCCGCCGCTGACGCCGCCGCTTCCGCTTCCGCACCGGCGAGCGGGGGTTCGGCGAGTCCGCGTCCGGGGTTGACCAGGCTGGGAGCGACGCAAGCAGGGCCAACCGGGACGGGCACGGTCCCGGCGGGGCTGCGCACCGTGGTCACGGGGCTCACCGCGCCGTGGGATGTCGCCTTCCTGCCGTCCGGCGAGGCTCTGATCAGCGAACGCGACAGCGGGCGAATCCTTCGGCTACCGGCGGGCGGCGGGCGGGCGACCGAGGTGACGAGGCTGCCCGGCGTGGTTCACCGCGGCGAGTCGGGGTTGCTGGGACTCGCGGTCTCCCCGACCTTCGCGACCGACCGGTTCGTCTACGCCTACTACACCTCGGCCACGGACAACCGGATCGTGCGCTTGCGCCTGACCGGCGACCACGCCGAGGCGCCCACTCCGATCCTCACCGGGCTCGCCGCCGCCACGTTCCACAACGGCGGCCGGATCCGGTTCGGACCCGACGGCCTGCTCTACGCCAGCGTCGGGGACGCCACGGTGCGCACGCGCGCGCAGGACCGGTCCAGCCTTAACGGCAAGATCCTGCGGATGCGACCCGACGGCGGCGTCCCGCCGGGCAACCCGTTCCCCGGCTCCCTCGTCTACAGCCTCGGTCACCGCAACGTCCAGGGCCTGGCCTGGGACTCCGACGGCCGGCTGTGGGCGTCGGAGTTCGGCCAGGACAGGCTCGACGAGATCAACCTGATCGTCCCGGGCGGGAACTACGGCTGGCCCGGCGTGGAGGGCATCGGCGACACCGACGGCGGCCGGTTGCGCAACCCGCTGGTCACCTGGACGACCGCGCAGGCGTCCCCGAGCGGGATCGCGATCCGCGGCGGCACCCTCTACGTGGCGGCGCTGCGCGGGCAGCGGCTGTGGGAACTCGACCTGGCCGGGGCGAGCGTGCGGGGTCGGCCGCGGGCGCTGTTCACCGGCGAGCTGGGCCGGCTGCGCGCCGCGGTGGCCGCCCCGGACGGCTCGGTGTGGCTGCTGACCAACAACACCGACGGCCGCGGCACCCCGAAGCCGGGCGACGACCGCATCGTCGCCCTGCGCTAACCGCCCGCGGCAGCACCGAGCGGGCGGCGGCCCCGGGCCGCGGGGCCACCACCCCCCCGGCCCCACCGTCACTTGGGCCACCCGTCAGTTGGGCCACCGGTCAGTTGGTGCCGTAAATTTCCACGTAAACGTTAGACGATTTCTGGTTAAGGTCCGGT
>NZ_JAMQQF010000485.1 GCF_023716945.1 Frankia sp. AiPs1
GGCGTGCCCCTCGCCGGCGGCCGCGGGCCGGTGCCTCGTCCCGGTGGCGGGCGAGTGGCTGGCGCCGAGCCTTCGAGCGGACGGGGTGCCGGACGTCGGTCGGGTCGTACCGGGGGCGGGCAGGACTGCGGGGCCGTTCGTGCGGACGTCGCCGGGCCCGGTCCTGGAGCTGGCCGGGGGAGGGCGGCGGGCCCCGGCGGGCGCCTCGGGGCCGGCGCCCGTCGGAGGCGGGACCGACGCGGCGAGCAGGCGGGCGCGGGCCATCCGGATCGCGGGGATCACCTCGGCCGCGAGCACGCAGATGACCGCGGTGGTCGGGGCAAGCAGATCGTGGCGCTGCCGCACGACCGCCTGCGCCGTCCAGGCCGTCAGCGGGCCGTCGGCGGGGAAGCGGGACGGTGCGGGGTGGCGGGTGCGAGACGGGGTTGCGGACCGGACGGCGGTGGTCGGCGAGGGGCGCAGGAGGCCCGCATCGTCCGGTGACCAGTTCCGATCGAGGGCGAGCGCCGCGAGGTAGAGCGCCTCGTGCACCGCCACGTGGTCGGGGTCGGCGGGATCGTGCTCGCTCTGGCGCAGCTCGCGCAGGGCGCCCTTGGACCGGCCGGCGGCAACGGCTGTCGCGGCGCGCAGGAGGTGGCGCTCGGTCGGCGGCGGGAAGGGATACCGCACGGGCACGCTGGCGGGCTCGACGCGATGTTGCTCGTGCAGCAGGAGCGCTATGAGGAGCCTTGCTGAGGAAAGCGGCATCGGCGCGGTGTTCCTTCACGGGCGACCCGGAACCGTGTCTGGTTCGGACTGTTCGGACCCGCCGGAAAATGCCGGCGGAGCCATGACAGTACCTAGCATTCCGCCGCCGCGAAATGGCTTGTGGTAGTTCCGTGACGGCCAGCTTGTGGCATCGAATGTATCTCGCGGAAATGGTCGTCGACGCGGCCATAAGGTAAGCACGGTCAAGTATAAAAATGATTTCATCTCGACCTTTCGGTGGCCCCGGGGGGAGCGGGCCGCCGGGCGGCGGACGGCCGGGTGGCGGACGACGGTCGGGTGGCGGACGGCCGGATCCCTCAGACGAGGTCGCCGGGAACGGCGTCGTACCGGCGGGCGAGTTCGGCGATGCGCGGTGTCGACCCGGCGAAGTGGTGGTCGTCGACGGTGGCCACGGCGGCGATCCCGCGGGAGTTCGTCACGAACGCCGCCTCGAAGCGGTCGAGGTCGGCCAGCCGCACCGGCGCCCGCGCGCTGTCCGGGAACCGCTCGAGCAGGGCCATCGTCACCCCGTGCAGGGCCGGCGCGTCCGGCCAGACGACCGCGTCCCCGGCGAGGAAGCCGATGTTGGTCGTCGTGCCTTCCGTGATGACGCCGCCCGGCCCGGTGAGCAGCGCATCGTCGAAACCGTGCCGGCGGGCGAGCCGGCCGTACTGGAGCTGACCGAACGTGCCCAGGTGCTTGAGGTGCGGGAACGGTCGCGAGTACGGCACGGACATGAGTCGCTGCGGGGCCGGGGGCGGCTCGGCGGGCGCCCCGACCGCGACGATGAGGCGGGTCGGACCGCCGTCCGGGGTGCCGGCGACGACGAACCGCACCGTGGCGTCGCGGGTCGAGGCGGCCAGCGCCGCCCGGATCCGGGCGCGCACCAGCTCGCCGTCGAGCGGCTCGGCGTAGAGCTCGCGATTCGCCGCGTCGAGACGTCGCAGGTGCAGGTCGAGACCGCGGGTCCGGCCGTCGCGGACCTGCATGACCGTGAAGTGACCGTGCGGAAGCAGGGCCAGCGCAGGCGGATCGTCGAGAGGTACGGGACAACCGTCGACCTCGATGCGCAGCAACGCCGGGTTGGCCACTCCGGTCACGATAGTCACCCCGGTGCGGGGGGCCCGATCGGGCGCCCCACGCGACGAATGTCACCGCTGGGTTCGCTAGCGTTCTCGTGCCGCGCCCGTCGTCTGGCGGGCCGCCCGTCAACGAATGGAGTGGCCATGTCCGACCTCGCCGTCGACCCCACGGCCGACCCGGCCAAGATCGTCAGCGGTCTGTCCGCCCTGTCGGAGCGGGAGATCTCCGATCTGCTGGGTGGCCCGGCCGGAGCGGGCGTCCTTGACGAGATCTTCCGCCAGATGCGCAGCTCGTTCCGGCCCGAGCAGGCGCAGGGCGAGAACGCGCTGGTCCGCTTCGCGCTCACCGGCGGCCCGGGCGGCAGCACCCGCACCTACGAGCTGCGCGTCGTCGACGGCGCCTGCACGCTCGCGACCGAGCCGTCCGCCGGCTCCGGCGCGGCGCCGGCCGACCGTGCGCTGACCATCACCACCGACCGGGTCCGGTTCGTTCGGGTGCTCATCGGCCAGGTCAGCGGCGCCAAGCTGTTCATCACCCGGAAAATCAAGATTGACGGCGACCTGAAGTTCGGTGGCCAGGTGATGTCCTGGTTCGAGATCAAGCAGGACGACTGATCCAGCGCACGTCCGGTGCCGCCCGCTCGCGGCGACGCACTCCGTGTACGGCACGTATTACTGTCGGTTGACGATGGTCGCGGGCAGCGATGTGCCTCAGCGGGCGCGCGGCTCCTGACGCGCGGTTGCGGGCGCGCGGTTCCGGTCGGTGGCCCGGGTCGCGCGGCTCCGCCGGTGGCCTGGGCCGCGCGGTTCCGGTCGGGTGATGTGGGGAGGGCGGACGGTGCGGCTGGTGCTCGACGGTCGCGCGTACGACCTGCCGGCCGGGACCGACGCGGCCGCGCTCCGCCGACGCGCCGAGGGGGTGATGAGCGGCCGGGCCGGCAACGTCGGGCTCGACCGGATCACTCTCGCGGATGGCGACGTGCTGGCCGTGAACTGGCGCGCGGTGGGCACGGTCCGCATCGTCGAGGCGGGCTCGGAGGACGACGCCTGAGCGGCGGCCCGACGCCGGGGTCAGAGGGCGAACTCGGCCGGCTCCAGCCCGAGGGCGAGCGCCGCCTCCCGCACGACCGCCCGCTCGCTGGCGACGAACTCCCCGTCGACCAGGCCGATGACCTGCCCGATCTGCACGACGGCGGCGGCCTGCGCCACCCGGCCGCGCACCTTGGTGATCTCGGCCAGCGCCGCGTGGCGGCCGGCGGTGAAGTCCGTGGTCAGCCGGTCGAGGTGCGTCTCGAACAGCCGCACCGTGTCCTGCTCGGGGAACTGGGACAGCACCGGGTCGGTGGCGGCGAAGCCGCGCAGCCCCTCCCGCTCGGTCGGGTCGATGTGCCCGTCGGCGGCGGTGACCAGCGCGCACATCGCCACCGCCGCGTCGCGGAAGGCCAGGGTCCGCAGTTCCTCGCGGCGGGCGAAGAGCTGCGCCCGCAGCGACGTCAGCGTCGGCAGCCGCCGGTTGCCCCCGGCGGGGTCCAGCCCGCGCCACAGCGGCCAGCCCTCGGCCAGCCAGCGGCGCACGACCTCGGCCATGGACAGCGGGCGCAGCCGGGTCGCGAGCAGGACGTCGATGTTCACCGGGACGAGGGTGTGCTCACCCCAGCGGGACGGGGTTGGGATACCGGTCGGCCAGACCCCGGCGAACAGCACGCTGAGCACGTGGTCGGTCGCGGACTGTGGGGAACGGCCGGTGATGGAGCCGTCGTGCTCGACCGCGCCGACGAACTGCCGGGAGACGACCCGTGGCCCGGCGAGCCGCCCCACCTGCCGCTCGAGTGCGTCGTCGGTGCTTTCGCCGCCGACCACCGGGCCGCCGGGCAGCACGTGCCAGACGTCGTCCGGCGGTCGCGCCAGCAGCACCTGGTCGTCGATCCGCAGCAACAGCCGGACATCGAGCCGAACGGCGGCCTGCACTGGCATACCGACTCCCCTCCGAAGACGCACGGCACAAGGTGGGTCACTCGCTGGCGCCATCATCCCCCAGGCGGGCCGCGGACCCGCACCGGCGGTTCGGCTGCGTCACCGGGATCCCGGCGTGGGTGCCCGGCCTTCGGGCCCGTCCGCGACGAGGCCGCCGCCGAAGGCCCGCCGGTAGGCCCGCGGGCTCGTCCCCACCAGCCGGCGGAACTGCTCCCGGAACGCGGCCGGCGAGCCGAAACCGACCTGCGCGGCGATGGCCTCCACCGGATGGCAGGTGGTCTCCAGCAGGTACTGGGCCCGGCGCAGCCGCGAGCGCTGCAACCAGGCCACCGGCGTCAAGCCGGTCTGCTCGCGGAAACGGCGGTTGAGCGTGCGGGTGCTGACCATCGCGTGCGTCGCGATGTCGGCGAGGGTGAGCTCGCGGTGGACGTTCGCCGTCAGCCATCCCAGCAGCGGTTCCAGCTCGGTGCCGTCGAGTGGCGGCTGTTCGCGGGCGATGAACTGCGCCTGCCCGCCCTCGCGCTGCAGCGGCATGACGGACATCCTGGCGGACTCGGCGGCGACGGCGGTGCCGTGGTCGCGGCGCACCATGTGCAGGCACAGGTCCATTCCCGCGGCGGCGCCGGCCGAGGTCAGGATCTGGCCGTTGTCGATGAACAGCACGTTCGGGTCGACGTCGACGGCGGGATGACGCCGCGCCAGCTCCGCCGCGGCAATCCAGTGGGTGGTGGCGCGCAGCCCGTCGAGCAGGCCCGCCGCGGCGAGGACGAAGGCGCCGGCGCAGATCGAGGCGAGCCGCGCCC
>NZ_JAMQQF010000486.1 GCF_023716945.1 Frankia sp. AiPs1
GGACGGGCGGAACCGCCCGTCCCGCGCGCGCATCGCCGTACCCAGCGCCACCGCCACCACGACGGCCCCGACCAGTACCCAGAGTCCCGTCACAGCTCTTACAGCATCCCCGCGGCAGCCGCTCTTCCCGAGCTGGCGCACCTTCTCGGGCCGGCACCATCCGGCGGGTCAGCGGCCCGCGGTAGCGGCGTCGGCGTCGAGTACGACGCCGCGGCCGTCGGCGGCGAAGGCGATGCGATCACCCGCGACCGTCGCCGAGGTCAGCCGGATGTTGAACGGCAGGCCGGCGACCGGCACGTGCACCGTGAGCAGCTCGGTGGCGGCCTGGCTCAGCGCGGGCGGCAGGATCGCGCCGACCGATCCGGCCAGCTCGCGGGGAGTGAACGTGACCGCGGCGGGCTGGACCCCGATGTCCGCGGTCCCGGACACGGGGTAGGCGGTCCCCAGGACCTGCACTGATCCCGCCACCCGGATCGCCTGCCCGGCCGGGCTGACGGTGATGGCCGAGCCCTGGCCGCGCAGGTAGGCGTTGACGTCGGCGAACGTCATCTCCACCCGGGCGGCGAGCCGGTCCACCGGGATCCGCCGCACGTCGCCGCGGACGACGTCGGCGAGGGGAACCCGCACGCCCGCGAGATCCGCGTGCACCCGGTCCACGCGGACGTCCTGCTCGACCCGACCGCGCACGTCCACCCGCACGTCCCGGTAGTTCCCGGCGACGACCTGGGTGAGGAACGGGAAACCACCGAGCGACACCGAGGGACGCGACGGCAGGTGCTCGGCCCGCTGCGCCTGCGTGGCGATCTGGCCGGCGACGACGCGTGCGGCAACCCGATCCACGACGACGAGCACGATCAGCAGGACGACCACGACCACGGCCGTGATGCGCAGACCGCGGCCCCTCATCGGGGCAGGTGCCGTCCGACCAGGTAGACCAGGGGGGCCGCGCACGCCAGCGGCAGGATCGCGGCGAGCAGGACATCCGCCGCCGACTGACCCGCCGTCACGTCCGCCTGGGCCGCGGGCGAGCCGGCCTCATGGGCGCGGGCGAGCACCAGATCGACCAGCCCGGCGACGGCGGCACCTGACGCGGCCGTCGCGAGCGCGGCGTTCAGCGTCAGGTCGTCGGGGCCCAGCGCACCGAGGATCGCACCCGCCGCCACCGCGACCACCACACCCAGCAGATCGGCCGGCACTGCCCCCAGGCCGGCCCAGCCGAGCAGCCGAGCGGCCACGACGGCGCTGCCCGCACCCAGCAGGCCGGCGATCACCAGCAGATCGGCCGGATGCTGCGCGCCGTGCCCCGCCCGCAGCGCGAGGTACCCCGCGAACAGGGCCACGAGGATGATCCCGCTCAGCGCGGTGGCCAGTTCGGCGCTCACCCGAGCCGCGGGAACCGGCGGCGCGACGGTGTCCGAACGGCCCGCCGGGTCCGCCTCGGCGCCGACGCGCGCAACGGCGGGGGGGCGCGCAACGGCGGGGGCGCGCAGCGTCAGGGCTCGACGTAGACCGAGCTGGTAGAGCACCACGACCGCGACAGCGGCCCCGACGACGCCGGCCACCGAACCATAGGAGTGCCGGTCGGAGACCAGCAGGACGACGTCGGCGAGCACCGCCCCCGCCGCGACCAGCGGGATCGTGCCTGCGGAGGCACGCAGCGCACGGCCCCAGGCCCACGCGAACGCGACCTGCTCGACGGCTAGCACGACCGCGAGCACCCACGTGGCCAGCGCCGCCGCGCCGACGGCCAGGCCCATCGCGACCAGCGCGGCGAGGGGCGCACCGAGCAGCGCCCGCCGGGGCGGTGCGGCGGCCCGCAGGACCGGCTGTCCCGACAGCACGCCGCGGGACAGCCCGGGATCGCCAGCGCTCACGCCGACATGCTGCCATGCCCCGTCCACCGACCCGGCGCCGCACCGGCCGAGAGCCAGCTCAACCGCCGGCGAACGGCGGCAGGGCCTCCACGACCGCCCCGTCGCGCAGGACGACCCCGGCTGGGTCGCGCCGACCCACCGGCTGGTCGTCCACCAGGTAGGAGCAGCGTCGCAGCAGCGCGGGCAGGTCTCCCCCGTGGCGGGCCGCGACGATCGTGAACAGCGCCGCCAGCGTGTCCGCCTCGACCGTCTCCTCGCGCACCCCCGCCGCGTCCCGAGCGGCGGCCCAGTAACGGACGGTGACCCGCGCGCCCGGCACGACCGATGCACCCGGCACGGGCGGCACGTCTGGCACGACCGTTGCACCCGGCATGGGCGGCCTTGGGTCGGGGGCCGCTGTCATCGGGTCCGCACCACCGCGCCGCCGCCGTGCACGCCGCCGGCCGTCTCCTCCGGCCGGCCGGGGCCGGCTGTCGCGAGGCTCGCCAGGTGCGCGCCGATGCGGTCGAGCAGGCCTCGGGAGAGCCCGGCCTCGGCGTGGCCGAACTCGGGCACCAGCCACATCTCGGCCGTGTCCCCGGCAGCCGCGGCGAGCGCGCGCGGATGCTCCAGGGTGAAATACCGGTCACGATGCCCGTGAACGATCAGCAAAGGCATCGGCGCAATGGTGCCGACGATCTCAACCGGTGTGGCGGGAATTGGCACGAAAGCGCGGGCGTCGATACGGACTCGTAACGCACCCCGTGCCACCATCCGGCCAGTGGCATGCTCGGCGAGCCAGTGGATCCGCCGCATCGGCGCGGTGTCACGGACGAACCATCTACTGGTGGCGCTCACGCTGACGACCGCATCCGGGGGATAGCGCAGGCGCAAGTCGTGACTCAGCGTACGATTTTTGGCCAATCCGGCATGACGGAGGACCGCCGCCCCGCCCATGGACCATCCCATGGTGATAACGCGCTGGTAGCCGAGCCGGCGAGCCTCGCCGACGCCGGCATCGACGTCGAAGACCTCACGATCACCAAACGTGCATGATCCACTGGAGCGACCATGACCCCGCAGGTCCATGACCAGCACTCCGGCATATTTTCGTAACCCGGCTGCCACATTTTGTAACGCCGGATGCGCCATCGAACAGGAGAAGCCGTGAGCGATCACAACCGCCAGGTCCCGCGACTCTCCGTGCACAACCCCGCTTCTTTGATCATGGTTCGTGGCCAGAATCTCAGAATCAGCGGTAGGCAGTAGCCCGTAGACGGTAGGAGCCGAGTAGGACACTCCGCTATCCTCCCCACATACCGGCCTTCGTTTCATGCCCATGACGGTCGTGAGACACCCAGGGCCGGGCATCGAGTTACTCACCGGGTCGACGCTGCCCCACCACACACCACCTGGAGGAGTCGTCTTGAGCGTCGTCCTTTTGCTCACCAACGCCCCCGGTCCCTCCGCCGAGTCGTTTCCGTCCCTTGGTCTACTCACCCACACGGTACGGGTCGCCCCGCTGGAGGCGAGTGCTCTCTTGGACGCTCCGCCCGTGGACGTGATCGTGGTGGACGGACGCCGGGAACTCGTCATTGCTCGTGGCCTGTGCAGGCTGCTGCGCACGACCGGCCTCACGACGCCGCTGCTGGCGCTGGTGACCGAGGGCGGGCTGGCCGCGGTGTCCGCGGACTGGGGAGTCGACGACGTCGTCCTCGACTCCGCCGGTCCCGCGGAGGTCGAGGCCCGGTTGCGACTGGCCATCGGTCGAGTCGCTGCCGCCGGCGGCACGGCCGAGGCCGGTGTCATCCGGTCCGGCGACCTGTCGGTCGACGAGACCACCTACTCGGCCAAGCTGCGGGGCCGCCCGCTCGAGCTCACCTTCAAGGAGTTCGAGCTGCTCAAGTACCTGGCGCAGCACCCCGGCCGGGTCTTCACCCGGGCGCAGCTGCTCCAGGAGGTGTGGGGCTACGACTACTACGGCGGCACCCGGACCGTGGACGTCCACGTCCGCCGGCTGCGGGCGAAGCTCGGCCCCGAGCACGAGGCGATGATCGGCACGGTCCGGCACGTCGGCTACAAGTTCGTGGCGCCGCCGATCGCACCGCTGCCGGAGAACGCCTCCGGGCCGACCACCCGCGTCGACCGCGACGACGCCCGCACGCCCGAGCGGGTCTAGCCCGAGCGGGTCCAGACCGAGCGGGTCCAGACCGAGCCGGTCCAGCACCGGCGGGCGGCGCCGATCGCAGGGCGGCGCGACCGGCCTGACGATGCCGGGTGGGAGATGTCCACGTCTCCCGCCCTGCATCGTCGAGTCGGAGCGACAGATCGCGGGACAGCCATGGCCGAGGGCCCATACGGTCATCCGGTGACCGCCTCCCTGACCTGGCAGCCAACCCTCAGCGGCGCGGACGTGGACGACATCGCGAGCCTGCTCGCCGCCGCCGAACGGGCGGACGGCACCGGGCCGGTGTCGGAGGACGTCCGGCTGACCCTGCGCCCCGACCAGCAGGTTGGGGCGGGTCGTCACCTGCTCGCCGTGGCCGCGGCCGGTGTCGAGGCGCCGGGCCCACGCCGCCCGATCGTCGGCTACGCACATCTCGGCGGCGCGCACGACAGCCGTCAGGCCGAGGTCGTGGTCCATCCCGGGCATCGCGGCCAGGGGATCGGCCGCGCCTTGGCCACCGCGCTGACCGAGGCGCTCGGCGACCCGCCGGCCCGGCTCGACGTGTGGGCGCACGGGGATCTCC
>NZ_JAMQQF010000487.1 GCF_023716945.1 Frankia sp. AiPs1
GGCCAGGGCCTGCGGCGGCTGGGCCAGCAGCGCCGCGACCCGGTCGTCGACCCGGGCCCGCAGCGCGTCGGCGTCGGGCAGCACCTCGGTGACGATCCCCAGTTCAGCGGCCTGCGCGGCCCCGAACGGTTCGCCGAAGTAGGCAAGCCTCGCCGCGGCCGCGGGCCCGACTCGGCGGGGCAGCAGGAGAGACGAGCCGAACTCGGGCACCACCCCGAGGTTGACGAACGGGATGCCCAGGGTGCTGCGTTCGGTGGCGTAGACCAGATCGCAGTGCAGCAGCAGCGTCGTGCCGATGCCCACCGCCGGCCCGTCGACCTCGGCGACGAGCAGCTTCGTGCCGCGGGCGACCGTCCGGATGAAGGTCATCGTCGGACCGTCCGGGGCCAGGGCGGCGGTGGCCAGGAAGTCGGCGAGGTCGTTGCCGGCGGTGAAGGACCCGCCACTGCCGCGGATCCGGATGATCCGCACCCCGGGATCGGCCTCGGCCGTCCCGAACGCCGCGGCGAGTGCCGTGTACATCGCCTGGGTGAGGGCGTTGCGCTTGTCCGGGCGGGCGATGCGCACCGTGAGCACGCCGTCGGCGACCTCGGTCTCGATCTCGCTGGTCAATCCGGCCTCCTGGTGCCGACGGGTGGCGGGTTGACCGACACTGTGTCACCGGGCCGGGCCCACGCGAAAGCAGACCCGGGGAGTCCGGGCGGGCGACCCCGGCGCGTGGCCCGACCGGGCCTGCCAGGATGAGAATGTGACAGACCCGTGCGAACCCGGCATCCAACCACGGCCCGCGGCCGACCTGCCGACCCCGCTCGGCCAGGGGAACGGCCCGCGCCGCGCCGAGTGGTCCCGCGGTGAGCTCCGCCGCGACGCCGCCTCCCTTGCCGGGATGCTCGGGCTGACGGTCGACCCGGCGCAGTGCCGCGGGCGCTTCGTGGCCGACCCGCATCTGCTCAACACGCGGGGCACCCTGTGGGGTGGCTGCGGCCTCGCCGCCGCGATCGCCTTCGTCCAGGCCTGTGGCGGCCGGGACTGCGTGTGGGCGCACATCCAGTTCCTCTCGCCCGTGCAGGCGGGTGAAGAGGTGGAGCTGAGCGTCGAGGCGGGCACCGGCGGTCTGTCGCAGGCCGTCGTGCGCGCCACCGCGGCCGGGCGGCTGGTGTTCCTCGCGGGGGGCACGTTCAGTCGGGTGAGCGGCGTCGTCAGCCGGTTCGGCCCGGCCGGTGACTGGGCACCGGATCCGGACGTCTGCCCTGCGCGGGAGTACCCGACCTGGCTGGACTTCCCCCGCGACGGGGTGATCTCTCTGGTCGAGCAGCGGTGGGCCCGCCCGGCCCGGACCGACCTCGACGGCCGCCCGGGCGGCGGGAGCAGCGCGCTGTGGCTGCGCCTGCGACCCCGGTTCCCGCTGGACGCGGCGGTGCTCGCCCTGCTCGGCGACTTCGCCCCGGTCGGACTCATCGAGGCCACGGGGCACATGGCGGCTGGCACGAGCCTCGACAACAGCCTGCGGATCGTCGCGCCCCCGACCGGCGAGTGGGTGCTGCTGGACGTGCGGGTCGAGGCGATCGTCCGCAACGTCGCGCAGGTGCGCGGGCGGATGTACGACCGCACGGGTGCGCTGGTCGCCACCGTGAGTCAGACGACGCTGGTCCACCGGGTGCGTCCGCCGTCCCCGGCGAGCCGGGACGACCAGCCCGCACCCGCCCCGACCGCCGGCTGACCGTCACCCGGCCGACCGTCACCCGGCCGAACGGGCAGCCTGCCGAGAATGGCGGGATCCGTCTGCGGGCGCTGGATTGAAACCACGGTAGTCGGGGTATGCGAGCACCACCGCGGATGCTGCGCGGCGGCCGGGCATTCCGCCGTCGGCGACCCGGCTCCGGCTGAGCGTCCCAAGATGTTCGGATGTGTTTCGGGCAACATTTCGGGTGTTTGTGTTGCCGCCGTCGGGATTCTGGTCATCGGGCCGCCGCCACCGTCCGACGCGACTGTGCCGGCTCCTGCCGGCTCCCGCCAGATGCTGCCGATCAGTGCTAGCTCCGGTGCGTGAACGTCACTTCATCCGGGCTACGTCAACTTTCATTAGGCGTAGCTGTCCTATCGCTCATCGCAGGCCGGAACGAATGCCCGTCACGCGGTGCAACGCCGTCATGCTCTTCCGTTATAGGGACCCGCCCCTAACCTGGCCACTTCATTCCTCCGCTAGAGTTGTCGGCGCCCCAGGAACATTCCCCCGATGTTCGGGCCTCGCCTCCAATACCCCGGTCCGGGTGTTGTCGCGCCTGGTCCTTCGGGGACAGGACCCGTTGAACTCGAACACTCACCCCGCACATGAGGCGCCCAACTACCCGGGTGCCGGACGAGAGGACCGGATGCTCCAGAATTGGCCCATCCGCTCGAAGCTCGTGGTGATTCTCGTCGTCCCCCTGGCCGCGTTGGCGGTACTGAGCGCGATACAGGTGCGGGGGAACGTCGACAACGTACGGGCCGCGAACCGTATCAAGGCGCTGGCAGCCTTCTCGATCAAAGGCAACGACCTCGTCGCCGCGCTCCAGACCGAGCGGTACGCGACGAACGCCTACGTGGGTTCCAACTACCTGGCCGCCGGCCCGGGACAGGCCGCCATCGCGGCCCGTGGCCCGGTGGACCAGGCGTTGGGGACCTACAACGCCGGCGAGGCCGGGCTGCCCTCGGGCGCCCGGGACACCCTGGCGGCCACGCTGGCGTCGATCTCCACGCGCCTGGACCGGCTGCCCGCGCAACGCAAGGCGATCGACGCCCGGCAGGCGCAGGTCGACCAGAACAACGTTTTCTACAACGACCTGGTGCGCGACCTCCTTTCGCTCAACGCCAGTGTCACCGCCGGCAGCGATAACGCCTCGTTGGTCAACGGAGCCACCACGCTCGTCGGCATCTCCCGGGCGAAGGAGGAGGCAGCCCAGCAGCGCGGCTTGATCGCCCGCGTGATCATTCTCGGCCAGACAGATTCCGTGACCCTGCGCCAGATCGAGACCTCGGCCGGCGCCGAGGACGCCTGGCTGCAGCAGTTCCGGACCACCGCCACCCCGGATGAGCAGGCGTTTTACAACGTCACGGTCGGTCGAACCATCTCCGCTGCCACCGCAATGCGCGATGACACGGTCAACGCCGTCCAGAATGGTCAGCCGCTGACGATTACGCAGCAGAACTGGCTGGACACCGTCGACCAGAAGATCGCCGCGATGCGGCAGGTCGAGGCGAGGATCGCGGCCGACTTGGGCTCCACCAGCCAGGACATCGCCAGTTCAGCTACTCGTGACGCACTGTTCGGCAGTTTCGGGGTTGCGCTGATCCTGGTCGTGTCGGTGGTGATTTCGCTGCTGGTAGCAAGCCCGATGATCCGGCATCTACGCACGCTGCGGCGCGGTGCCCTCGAAGTCGCCAACGAGCGGCTGCCCGGGGTCGTCGAGAGGCTGCACCGCGGCGAACAGGTCGACATGTCCGCCGAGCATTTCCCGGTCGAGGTGCAAAGTTCCGACGAGATCGGCCAGCTCGCCGAGGCGTTCTCCATCGTGCACTCCGTCGCGGTGCGCACCGCGGTCGAACAGGCCGCGATGCGCAAGAGCATCGGCGACACCTTCCTCAACCTGGCCCGGCGCAGCCAGGCCCTGATCCACCGCCAGCTCAAGGTGATCGACGCGCTGGAGCGCAAGGAGACCGACCCGGACGAGCTCGAGGAGTTGTTCCGCCTCGACCACCTGGCCACCCGCATGCGGCGCCACGCCGAGGACCTCATCGTCCTGTCTGGTTCCAAGCCCGCCCGAGGCTGGCGTCGACCGGTCGCCGTCAAGGACGTGGTGCGCGGCGCCGTCGCCGAGGTCGAGGACTACACCCGGGTGAAGGTGATGCCCATCGACGGCGGGGCCATCAGCGGGCACGCCGTCGGTGACGTCATCCACATGCTTGCCGAACTCATCGAGAACGCCACCTCCTTCTCCCCGCCGCACACCCCGGTCCAGGTCAACGGGCACGAGGTATCCAACGGCTTCGTCATCGAGATCGAGGACCGCGGCCTGGGGATGAGCCCGGAGGAGTTCCACTCCCTCAACGATCGGCTGGCCAACCCGCCTCCCTTCGACCTGTCGACCAGCGAGCGGCTCGGCCTGTTCGTCGTCGGCCGGCTCGCCGAGCGGCACGCGATCGCGGTGGAACTTCGTCCCTCGCCCTACGGCGGCACGATGGCCATCGTCCTGGTGCCGGCCACCCTGCTGCGCCAGCCCGAGGGCGACGGCGACACCCGCGCGGAGGGCACGGCGACCGTGCGGGCGCTGCCCGTCGCGGCCGTGCCCGCCCTCGACGGCCCGATGGTCGACGAGGACGGGTTCGGCGGACCGCTCGTCGACGCGGACGGCAACCTGATCGCCGCCCCCGCCTCGCAGCGGCCCGACGAGGCGCCGCGAGGCCCCGACGAGACGTTGATCGACGACCTGCCGGTCTTCGCCACGGTCCGGTCGAGCTGGTTCGTCGCCGACCGTCCCCGACACCGCTCCAACGGCCGTCGCCCGGACGGCCCGCCGCGACCGGCCGGCCCGCGTCCCGGA
>NZ_JAMQQF010000488.1 GCF_023716945.1 Frankia sp. AiPs1
ACCGACGCGCCGCGCAGCACCGACGCGAGGCCGGCGAGGACGCCGAGCCCGGCGGCCAGCGCGAACACGATGACAAGCCCATGGTGGAACGGGCCGGCAAGCAGTTCGGGGAAGAACTCGCGGCCGGTCAACGTCGCCCGGTTCGCCGGCGGCACGGCGGCCAGGCCGCCGCCGGCGGAGAGCAGATGCTCGACCGGGTTCACGCCGAGGACGGTGGCGAACAGCGACGACACCGGCGGCAGCGCGGCGACGTCGTGGGCGACCCCCGCCGGCACGCCCTGCGCGCGCAGGCCACTGTTCAGCGCGGCCGGCAGGGTGGCCGCGAGGCCCGCGATCATCAGGGAGAAGAACACACCGATCGACAGTGCCGTCCCGGAGTTCTGGAACGTCGCGCGCATCCCGGAGGCGGCGCCGCGCTGCTCAGCCGGCACACTGCCCATGATCGCCGAGGAGTTGGGGGCGGCGAACATCCCGCCGCCGATCCCGTTCAACGCGATGAGCAGGGCGAACGCCCAGTAGGAAAAGTTGACGGGCAGCAGCATCAGGCCGACGAAGCTGCCGGCGAACACCGCCATCCCGGCGCTGGCGAGACCGCGGGCGCCGAACCGGTCGGACAGGATGCCGGCCACCGGCCCGGCAACCAGGATGCCGACGGTCAGTGGCACCAGGTAGATCCCGGCCCACAGGGGCGTGTCCTCGTAGTCGTAGCCGTGCAGGGGCAGCCAGATCCCCTGCAACCAGATGATCAGCATGAACTGCAGGCCACCGCGGGCGATGGAGACGGCGAGCCCGGCGATGTTGCCGGCGGCGAACGCCCTGATCCGGAACAGGCCGAGCGCGAACATCGGCTCGGGGTGGCGGCGCTCGACGGCGACGAAGGCGACGAGCAGCGCCACTCCCCCGACGAGCAGGCCGACGACCGTGGGATTCGTCCAGCCCATGGCGTGCCCGCGGTAGGGCTGCAGGCCCTCGGTGACGGCGATGAGCACGGCGGCGAGGCCGACCGCGAAGGTGATGTTGCCCCACCAGTCGAAGCGGCCGCCGCTGCCGCGCGCTGCGGTGGTCTCGCGCAGCCGCCGGTACGCCCACACCGTCCCGAACACCCCGACGGGCACGTTCACCCAGAACACCGCCCGCCAGTCCAGCACGGCGAGCACCCCCCCGGCGACGAGGCCGACGAACTGGCCGGCGAGCGAGGCGACCTGGTTGATGCCGAGCGCGAAGCCGCGCTGGTCGGCGGGAAAGGCGTCGGTGAGGATCGCCGCCGAGTTCGCCGTGAGCATCGACCCGCCGACCGCCTGCAGCACCCGCCAGCCGATCAGCCACAGCGCCCCGCGGCCGGCGTCGAACGGGTCGAACGACAGCAGGATCGAGGCGAGTGTGAACACCGCGAACCCGGCGTTGTAGATCCGGACCCGGCCGAACATGTCGCCGAGCCGGCCGAGGGCGACGACGAGCACTGCCTGCACGAGCCGGTAGCCCATGATCATCCAGAGCAGGTAGCCGACGTTGCCCGGGGCCAGCGGGTCCAGGTGGATCCCGCGGAAGATCGGCGGCAGCGCGATGAGGACGATCGACCCGTCGAGCGCGGACATGAACACCGCCGCGGTCGTGTTCGCCAGGACCACCCAGCGGTAGTTGCCGTCCGCACCTGCCGCGACAGCCGTCCCCGCAGGCGATGTCCCCGCGCCGGATGTCCCTGCGCCGGATGTCCCTGCGCCGGGAGTCCCTGTGCCGGGAGTCCCTGTGCCGGGAGTCCCTGCGCCGGGTGTCCCCGCGCCGGATGTTCTCGGCCCGGACGCCGGCATCAGACGCGTTCCGCGAGGCGTTCGAGCAGCGGCGTGGCCGCGGCGAGCTGGTCCAGTTCGGCCCGGCTGAACCCGGTCGACAGCGCCCCGGTGAGCAGCTCGGTGCGCGCGTCACGGCGGCTGCGCAGCGCCGCGAGCCCCGACTCGGTCGGCGAGAGGATCACCTGCCGGCCGTCGGCCGGGTCGCGGCGACGTTCGACCAGGTCGCGGGCCTCCAGCGCGGCGAGGGTGGCGCCCATGGCCTGCGGGCTGATCTGCTCGAGCCGGGCGAGCGCCGCCGCGGTGGCCGGGCCACCCCGGTCCAGGCGGGCCAGCGCGGCCGACTCGGGCATCGTCAGCTCCCCCTCAGGCTGGGCCTGGCGCAGCCGGCGCACGAGCATCCCGAGACTCAGCCGCAGGGCGACGGCGATCTGACGGACATCAGGAGAGGCAGCAGGAGGGGTGGCAAGAGGGGCGGCAGGATGCACATCAGGGCCCAAAGACATTTCATCAGGCTAGGTTGATAAGGCTGGCCTGACAAACTCGGCGTCAGCCGGCCCCCGAGCTCACGCCGACGCGGGCCTCGTCGAGCACGCGGGCGAGCAGCCGGGCGGCGAACTGGTCGATCGGTGGCACCAGGTCCGGCGGCAGCAGCTCGTACTCGCGGATCAGTCGGGTGACCCGGGCAGCGAGCAGGGTGTGACGCAGCGAGGCGAGCAGGAGGTAGTACTCCATGTTCTCCATCGGCCGGCCAAGGAGCTCGGCGTAGCGGGCGACCGTCGCCGCGCGGTCCGGCAGGCCGGGTAGGCGCGCCAGCCCGACGCCCTCGCCGAGGTGGCGGTCGAGGTGCAGGAACCAGCCGAGGTCGGTCTCGGGCTGACCGAGGGAGACCATCTCCCAGTCGAGCACGGCCGCGACCCGCTCCCCCTGAAAGATCATGTTCCCGATCCGGGCGTCCCCCCACACCAGCCGGACGGGATGGCGCTCGGCCGGCGGATGATCGTGCAGCCAGGCCAGCGCGTCGTCCACCGTGGCGCGGGCGGCCTCGTCGACGGCGAAGAAGTCCAGGTGCCGCTGGTAGGCGGCGAGCTGCTGGGCCGCCCCGACCGGGCCGTATTCGGGCTGCCCCGCGAAGCCGAGCCCGAGCCGCTGCGGGTCGAGCCGGTGGATCCCGGCCATCGCGACCAGGCCCGCGTCCCAGACCCTGGCCCGCGCGGCCGGCGCCATGTCGATCATGAAGCCCTGCATGTGGTACGGCGGGAGGTCGGCGGGCACGTCGCCATCGACCCGGCCGAGCACGATGAACGGCGCGCCGAGCACCTCCGGGTCGAGCTCGTGGCCGTACACCGGCGGCACCGGGACGTCGGTGTCACGGGCCAGGATCTCGGCGATGCGGCACTGCTCGGCGAACCGGTCCCACGGGTAGAGCCGGAACCGTCGCGGCGCCATCCGCACGACCAGCGGCCGGGAGGCCCGCCGTCCGTCCGGCCCGATCCGGGTCGCCGGCAGCAACACCAGCTCCCCGGAGAGCCCCTGCCCCGACGGCACGGTCGGCTCCCCGAGCTCCCACCGCACCCCCGCCGGACCACCACCCGCCGGACCGGCGGGATCGGCGGGATCGGCGGGATCGGCGGGATGCGCGGCGAGCCAGGCGGCGAGCCGAGACCGCAGACGGTCCGGATCGGCCTGGAACGGGACAGCCACCGCGCACCCCTCTCGAGCCAGGCCGAACGGCATGGCGTCGACCCTCACCTCGAGCGAGCCCCGAGGACCTCCCGCGGACGGGACAATCACGCCGAACGGAACGTTCTCACGAACCAGCCTCCCGCCGACCCCCACGCCGCGCAAGCACCACAGTCGGTTCCGCGGAACCGCGCGACACAGGCGGTTCCGCGGAACCGCACGTCGCCGCCTGGCTGCGTCGCGCGGGAGGCACTGCGGTGCGATGCGCCCGATCCCAGGGTCCGGACCGTGCAGAACGCACCGCAACCCGTTTCCCGGCAGGGCAGGACGGGACCACTCGTTCTACGGGGCGGGGGAGGCGGCGACGGCGCGGCGCAGGAGACGCGGCACCGACAGCCGGTGCAGCGGCAGGGCCGCGGTCCACAGCAGGCGGGCCGCCCGCCGGGTAAAGGTCACGCTGGTGGTGAGGCTGATCGCCGCCGGCCGCACGCGCAGGACCAGTTCGGCGGACACCAGCGGCGAGTCCGTGGCCAGGCGGACCACGTTCGGCTCGCGCGCCACGATCGGCCAGCCGAGCACGTGCCGCGGCGACGACACCGGCCCGAGCCGCAGGCCCAGGCCGAACTGCCAGCCGGCCCGCAGGAACCACCGCACCGGCGCGGGCGCCCCCTCGAGCACCGCCCGAATCCAGCCCTCGGCGTCCCGAGCTCCGGCATCCCGAACTCCGGCATCCCGAGCTCCGGCGCCCTCGGCCGCCGGGCGGGTCGCCGCCTCGAAGACCTCGCGGTAGTCCGCACCGGCGCCGTCCACATCCATGCTGACCGCCCCTGCTCGACACCCGCCCCACGCGCGGCGATGGCCGGCGGGCGCGGAACCAACACTACGGTCGCTGCGCGCCGATCCGGACGTCGACGCCCGGCGAGTAGTGCACGAGCGGCTCGCCGGCCGGCCGCGGCAGCCCGGCCGCGGTGAGCAGGTGATCGTCGACGTCGAGCAGGTCGGCGCGGTGCAACGGCCACGGCTCGTGCCAGACCGGGGCGTGCCTGCGCCGCCCACCGGCATCGCTGAACAGCCGCCAGCGGGCGGTCAGGGAGTGCTCGCG
>NZ_JAMQQF010000489.1 GCF_023716945.1 Frankia sp. AiPs1
GGTGCGGGCACGGCGCCCGCCGACGGCACGGACTCGGCCGGCCCCGCCAGGCGGGAAGTCCGCCTCACGCGGCGTCCGGCCGGCGCCGGGGGGTGGCATACGGCGGTGGGAGGCAGGCGTCGTCCCGTTCGGCGGGCAACGACGGCAGTCGGCGACCATCCATGAGGGGAGATGATTGCAGGCGGCCGGTGTGTGCTGGATGAGTGCCGCGAATGGGATGCGCCCCGCGGCGGCGGGCTAGCGGGGCGTGGCCGGTCAGGTGGTGGCGAACGGGCGCCCGCGGGAGGGTTCGCTCAGCGCACCGCGAAGCCGGCGTCGATCGGCAGCGCGACGCCGGTGACGTACTTCGCGGCATCCGAGACCAGCCAGGCCACCGTGTCGGCGATGTCCTCGGGCTGGAGGATCTCGATGGGCAGGGCGTTCTGCATCGCGGCGGTGGCGTTGGCCGACTCGGCGAGCAGCTTCGCCATCGACTCGTTCATCGTCATTCCGGTGGCGACGCCGGTCGGGTGGATTGTGTTCACCCGGATCCAGTGCTTGGCCAGGTCGTTCGCGAGAACCTGCATGAGCCCGACCAGGCCGCGCTTGGCCGCGGTGTACGCCTGCGGGCCCGCGTCCGGGCTGCCCGTCCCCTTCAGGCCCGCACTGGAACTGGTCAGGACGATCGCCCCACCGCGGCCGCCCTCGATCAGCGCCGGTAAGGCGGCCCGCACCGTCTTGAAGACGCCGGTGAGGTTCGTGTCGATGATGTCCTGCCATTCGGTGAACGGGTCGGCCTCCGGCGACAGTCGGATGATGCCGGCGTTCGCGATGACGATGTCCACCCGGCCGAACTCGGCCAACCCTTCCTGGAAGGCGGCGCAGAGCCCGGCGAAGTCCCGCACGTCCGCCTGGCGGGCGACGATCCGCCCGCCGAGCTTCTCGACGAGCTCCACGGTTTCGGCGAGATCGGCCGGCGAGGCGTTCGGATAGTCCATCGACGCGATGTCGGCGCAGATGTCCACGCCGATGATGTCGGCCCCCTCCCGGGCCAGCCGCACCGCGTGCGCCCGGCCCTGCCCGCGGGCGATTCCGGTGATGAAGGCGGTCCTGCCGTCGAGCGTGCCCATCCGGCACTCCTTTTCGGATTTTTGGAAACTGACTGTTTTCGGCGACTGACTGTCAACATGTCGGTGTAACACGGGTCACAAACGTTATTGCGGACGCTGATCGTCCGCAAGGTCTGCCGTCGGCCGCCGCGCGATGATGGGACCGCAGACGGGCGGGCGATGGAGGAGACCGAGGGTGCAGACGACGACGAGGCAGGCCGTGCGCGGGCGGCCCCGGGACCCGGACCTGCAGGCGCGGGTCCTCGACGCGGCGTTGGCCGAGTACGCCCGGTCCGGCTGGGCGGGCTTCACCATGCACGCCGTCGCCGGGCGCGCCGGGGTCGGGAAGTCGTCGATGTACCTGCGGTGGCCGACCAAGGAACAGCTCCTGGTCGACGCGATCGACGCCTACACCCGCCCGCTCGTCGTCGACCACGACACCGGCTCGCTGCGCGGGGACGTGCTCGCCCTGGCGTCGAGCCTGCTGGCCCACTTCCTCGACCCGATGGGCTGGGTGACGGTGCGCATCGCCGTCGATGCCGCCGTGGAGTCCCTCGACCTGGGCGGCTTCCACGATCGGATCGTCACGAAGCACAACGACGCGGCCCAGCGCATCGTCGACCGGGCGATCGGCCGCGGCGAGCTGCCGGCGCGGGTCGACGGCCGGCCGCTGCGCGAGGGCCTGTTCGGCGGTGTGCTCATGCACGCGCTGGCGATGCCGCCGCACGAGCACGCCGCCGCCCGGACCGCCGTCGCCGAACATGTCACGCCGCTGGTCGACCTGCTGCTGCGCGGAGTCGGCCCGGCCGAGACCCCAACTCAGAACTCGAGCAGGTTGTCCCGGAACAGCTCGTGCGGGTAGGAGGTCCGCATCAGGCCGCGGCGCTGCAACGCGGGCACCAGGCCGTCGGCGATCTCGGCGACCACGCGGCGGTGCACCGGCGTGGCGATCAGGAATCCGTCCCCGCCGACCTCCGCCATGACCTCGCCCATCTGCGCGGCGACCGTGTCCGGCGAGCCGACGAGCTCGACGGACTCGACGGTGTCGTGCTCCATCACCGTCTCGCGCAGCGTCCGGCCGGCGGCGGCGTTGGCGAATCGGGTCATCGAGCTCTGGTGCCCGTTGACCCGGCCGGTCAGGTCGGGGAAGGGGCCGTCCAGGTCGAACTGCGCGAAGTCGATGCCGCTGAAGTACGACATCTGGGCGAGGACCGTCTCCATCAACTCCGGGCTGCGCTGGCGGGCCCGCCGGTGGGCCAGCAGCTCGCGCGCCTGATCGTCGGTCTCCCCGATGATCGGGTTGACGAGGAAGAGCACCTTGCAGTCGCTCGGTTTGCGGCCGTGGCGGATCATCCGGGCCGAGACGTCCTCCCGGTACGCCTTCATCCCCTCGATGCCGTGCGGCACCGCGATGATCGTGTCCGAGTGCCTCGCGGCGAACTCCCGGCCGGCCGGGGAGCCGCCGGCCTGGCAGATGACCGGACGTCCCTGCGGGCCGGCGGGTGCGTTCAACGGCCCGCGGCTGCGGTGGAACCGGCCGGCGAAGTCGACCGTGTGCACCTTGCGGAAGTCGGCGAAGACGCCGGCCTGCTGGTCCGTGACCACGGCCTGCGGTTCCCACGACGCGCACAGGCGGTCGACCAGGTCCATCCACTCGTCGGCCATCTCGTAGCGAAGGTCGTGCTCGAAGTGCTCGTCGAAGCCGAAGTTCTGGGCCGACCGGTGACTGCTCGAGGTGACGAGGTTCGCCCCGACCCGGCCGGCGGAAAGGTGGTCGAGGGAGACCAGCATGCGGGCCGCCATGAACGGCGGGTAGAACGACGTCGACAGGGTGGCCACCAGGCCGATCCGCGAGGTCGCCTGGCTCATCACCGCGACCGCCGCCATCGGGTCCAGGCGGGGCGACTCCCAGGCGTACTTCAGGTCGACCTCCATCGATCCCCGATACGCATCGGTGATCATCAGGCCGTCCTCGAGGATGAGATAGTCGAAACAGGCTCGTTCGAGGGATCGGGCCAGCTCGGCGTAGAAACCGCCCCGCATCCATTCGGCGCTGTGGGTTCCCGACCACTGGCTGTTCCAGGCCTGCGGGCCGAATCCGCCCCCGACGAACCACCCCAGGTGGAACATGTGACCTCCCGTCGTTGGCATGCTGGGGCAGTGTGCGGGGCCGCCGTTTCCGTCACCTGATCTCGCCGGTTACCGCGCAATTGCGCCGCGCCGGCCGGCTCGCTGACCGCCGCACACCTCGGCCACGGCCGCGAATGCGCCGCCCCGACCCGGGCGGCGCCACCCACCTGCCCCTGCCCTCGCGCTCACCCCCGGTGGGACCACCCGGCCCGGACCGGGCGCCGCCGGTTGCGGGGCGCCACCGTCCGGGTAGGCACAGGGGCAGGGCCAGAGACAGGGGCCAGGGCCAGGGCGAGAGACAGGGCTACGGCCAGACAGGGCTATGGCCAGACAGGGGCAGGGACGGGGTCGGCTGCTGGCCCGGCGCATCGGTTCGAGGGCGATCGGCCATGGCGCGCGGAAGGAGCACGACGATGGTGAGCACGCTTACCGTCACGGAACGTCGCAGGTGGCTCGACTGGGCGCTGGACACCTTCGACACGCAGGTGCGGGCCGTGCCACCCGGATCCTGGGCGGCGCCGACACCGTGCGGGCAGTGGAACGTCCGGGCGCTGGTCAACCACCTCACCGTCGAACACCTGTGGGTTCCGCCGTTGCTGGCCGGTCTCACCCGGGAGGACATCGGCACCCGGTTCGACGCCGACCAGCTCGGGGACGATCCGGGCGCGCGCTGGACGGTGACGGCCCGCCGTAGCCGGGACGCCTGGGACCGGCCGGAGGCCTGGGCGTCGATCCCGATGCTGTTGTTCGGACCCACCCCGGCGGCCGAATATGCCTTCCAGCTCACCGCCGACCTGCTCATTCACGCCTGGGACCTGGCCCGGGCGATCGACGCCTCCGGCCGGCTGCCCGGCGACACCACGTCGGCGCGGACCGTCGGCAACAACCGCGAGCTCGTGCACTGGGTGCACGACACCCTGGGCCGCCAGATCGACGCCTGGCGAGTCGTCGGCATCTTCGCCACCCCGGTCTCGGTGCCGGCCGACGCCGAGGAGTGGACCCGGCTGATCGCCCTCACCGGCCGCTCACCGGACTGGCAGCCCCACCTCGACCGGGGCCAGCCTCTTGACCAGGGCCAGCCGCTCGACGCCGACTAGCACCCGACGGGAGCCGGCACCCCGACGGGGGTGGGCGCCTCGACGGGGGTCAGCACCCCGACGGCGGTCAGCACAGGGGGTAGATGAGGATCGGTGCCCCCGCCCCGCCGGCCGCGGCGGTGGGCGGTGCCGAGCAGCTACGCAACGGGGCCGGAGTGGTCGGCGTGGGGGAGCCGCCAACGGGCGCCGGGTGTTTGACGGCCCCGGACGGCGCGCTCGGCGCCGGTTTCGGTGGCGCCGCGAGGTCCGAGGA
>NZ_JAMQQF010000048.1 GCF_023716945.1 Frankia sp. AiPs1
CGCCCTGCGCCGACTGAAGGCCAGTTTCTTCGCGGGACAGCCCGCCGGCGGAGGGGGCGGTGGGGGCCGCGGTCGACGCGGCCGGCGCCGGCGGGTCACCCGCGCGGTACCACTGCCGATACACGTGCACCACGCGCTGCACCACGGTGAGCGAGGTCGCGCCGACGAGGAACCACAGTGCGGCGGGCAGCAGGTAGGGCACGCCGAGGCCGTACAGACCGGCGGCGACCAGCAGGATCAACAGCCGTTCGCCGCGCTCGGCGAAGCCGACGTTGCAGGTGAAGCCGAGCCCCTCCGCGCGCGCCTTGACGTAGGAGGTGATCGAGCCCGCCACCAGGCAGATCAGCGCGGCCACGACGAGGGGCAGCGAGTCGCCGTCGCCGGCGTACCAGACGACCAGCGAGCCGAAGATCGCGCTGTCACCGACGCGGTCGGAGGCGGAGTCGAGGAAGGCCCCCCACTTGGAGGAGATGCCGCGGGCTCGGGCGATCACCCCGTCCATCAGGTCCGAGAAGACGAAAAGGGTGATCACGATCGTGCCGAGGAAGAACACCCCTCGGGTGAAGAACCCGAGCGCGGCGCCCGCCACCCCGATGGTGCCGATGATCGTCACGACGTCGGGCGACACCGACGACCGGGCGGCCCACTGGCTCACCGGGTCGAGCACCTTCTGGATCTGCGGTCGTGCCTTGCTAGCGAGCATGTCCGTCCCGTCGTCCCGCGTGTACCCGGCTTCGGGCGGTCTTCACAGTACCGCCGCCACGATCCGTGCATTCCCGACCACGACCCCCCTCGGGCTTGTGCCCCACGTCACCTGGGGGGACTCTGCCGTTACGGACAGGATCCGCCCTGTCGATCAAGGAGGCGAGGATGTCAACAGCCTCGTGCGATGTACGCAACGTCGTTCTGGTGGGGCATACCGGCGCGGGCAAGACGGTCCTGGTGGACCGCCTGCTCGCCACCGCCGGGCCGCCCGAGCGCCAGAACGGCGACCATCAGCTCGCCCACACCAGCTACGTCGGGCATGCCGACCCCGATCACCGCCCCTCCCGGTCGGTGAGTCTCTCCCTGTGCTCGGTCAGCCATCGCGGGCTCACCATCAACCTGCTGGATACGCCGGGATACCCCGACTTCGTCGGCGAGCTGCGCGCCGGCCTGCGCGCCGCCGACGCCGCCCTGTTCGTCGTCAGCGCCGTCGACGGGGTGGACGGCGCAACCGGCCTGCTGTGGACCGAGTGCGCCGAGGTCGGCATGCCGCGCGCCATCGCGATCACCCACCTGGACCAGGGCCGGGCCGACTTCACCGCGGCGGTCGAGGAGTGCCAGCGCGCCTTCGGCACCGGTGTGCTGCCGGCCTGGCTGCCCAGCCGCGCGGCGGGCGGCGGCGTGCGCCTGACGGGCCTGCTGACCGGCCGGATCGTCGAGTACGGAGCCGGCGGGCGGCGCGAGTCCGCGGCCGAGTCGGGCCGGTCCGATGTGCGCCATGTCGCCGCCCGGGCGGCCCTCGTCGAGGGGATCATCGCCGAGAGCGAGGACGAGACGCTGCTCGACCGTTACCTGTCCGGCGCCGACCCCGACTCGGACCTGTTGCTGGCCGACCTGGAGAAGGCGGTCACCCGCGGCACGTTCTTCCCGGTGCTGCCGATCGGCCTGCTCGCCGAGCAGCGCGCGGACCAGACCCAGGACCAGTCCCGGACCCAGGACAGGGACGGACGAGACCGGGACGGACGAGACGGCGACGGGGGCCCGGCCCGGGCCGGCGGGTTCGGCTCGGTGGAGCTGCTCGACCTGTTCGTCCAGGGCTTCCCCGCGCCGGCGGAGCATCCCCTCCCGCCGCTGAGCCGGCCCGACGGCACGGCCTGCGACCCGGGCGCCGGCGATCCCGCCGGGCCGCTGGTCGCCGAGGTCGTCAAGACGACCACCGATCCCTACGTGGGCCGGATGTCCGTCGTGCGGGTCTTCAGCGGGACGCTGCGCCCCGACGATCCCGTCCACGTCAGTGGACACGGCCGGGCGGCGGCCGGCCGTGCCGACCACGACGACGACGAGCGGGTCGGCGCGCTGTCCCGGCCGTACGGGTCAGTGCTGCACAGCGTGCCGGACTGCCCGGCGGGCGGCATCTGCGTGGTGACGAAGCTTGCGACCGCCGAGACCGGCGACACCCTGTCGAGCCTCGACGACCCACGCCACCTGCCCGCCTGGACGATGCCCGAGCCTCTGCTGCCGATCGCGATCAGAGCCCGCGGCCGCGCTGACGAGGACCGGCTGGCCACGGCGCTCTCCCGGCTGGCGATCGAGGATCCGACCCTGCGGGTGGTCCAGGATCCGCAGACCGCGCAGCTCGTCCTGTGGAGCATGGGCGAGGCCCACGCGGAGTCCGTGCTGGAGCGCCTCGCCCAGCGCTACGGCGCCACCGTGGACCGGGTGCCGACCGTCATCCCGCTACGGGAGACGCTGCGGGCCCCGGCGCGGGGGGTGGGCCGCCAGGTCAAACAGTCCGGTGGGCACGGCCAGTACGCCGTCTGCCAGATCGAGGTCGAGCCGCTCCCGCCGGGCAGCGGCTTCGAGTTCGTCGACGAGGTCGTCGGCGGAGCCATCCCGCGCTCGTTCATCCCGTCGGTCGAGAAGGGGGTCCGGGCGCAGATGGCTCAGGGCGTGCGCGCCGGCCACCCACTGACCGACCTGCGGGTGCGCCTGGTCGACGGCAAGTCGCACAGCGTCGACTCCTCGGACCTGGCCTTCCAGATCGCCGGTGGGCTGGCCCTGCGCGACGCCGCCCGCAGCGGTGGCGTCGTCGTGCTGGAGCCGGTGCTGGCCGTCGACGTGTCGGTGCCCGACGAGTTCGTCGGAACGGTGGTCAGTGACCTGTCGACCCGGCGGGGACGGGTCGTCGGCATGGATCCGGTGCCGCCGGCGCCGGGCAGCGCGAGCACGTTCGCCGCGACGCGCACCATCGTCCACGCCGAGGTGCCGGAGCGCGAAATGTCCCGGTATGCGATAGAACTGCGCTCCCTGAGTCACGGAACGGGGAGCTTTCGTCGCCAGCCGCACGGCTACGAGCCGATGCCACCGCAGCTCGCCGACTCGCTGCTCGGCTGAGCGCCTGAGCGGCTGAGCGGCTGAGCGGCTGCCCGGTCGCTCGGCTGAGCGGGTGAGCGGCTGAGCGGCCTACTCGGCCGCGGCCGCCCAGGCGTCGGCGAGCATCTCCCGGGTCTGCCCGAGCAGGGCGGGCAGCACCCGGGTCGCCCCCACCACCGGCATGAAGTTCGTGTCGCCGCCCCACCGGGGCACCACGTGCTGGTGCACGTGGGAGGCGATTCCGGCGCCGGCGACGTGCCCCAGGTTCATGCCCGTGTTGAATCCGTGAGCTCCACTGGCGGTACGCAACGCGCGCAGGGCCCGTTGCACAAAAAAGGCCATCTCGACGATTTCTTCGGATTCCATGTCGGCATAGTCCGCCACATGCCGGTAAGGCACGACGAGCAGATGCCCGGCATTGTAGGGATAGAGATTGAGGACGGCGTAGACCGTTTTTCCCCGGGCGACGACGAGCCCGTCCTCGTCGGCCATTCCGACGATGGAACAGAAGGGGCATTCGTCGTCGCGGCCGCGACCCTCACCCTTGATGTAGGCCATCCGGTGAGGCGTATAAAGCCGCTGGAAGGCGTCGGGGCCACCGACCCCGGCCTGCTCCTCCAGCGGGACTCCGTCAGGCGAGACCTCGGCGGTCACCGGGCGGCCACCGCGAGCTCGTCGTACCGGCCTGACCGGGGGGGCCCGCAGGTGCGAGCGGCTGGATGGGACGTGGCCGGCCGAGGCCGCCCACCAGCGCCAACCTCGCCACCGGCAGCGGACGATCCCCCTCGAAGGGTGGCCATCATCCCGCCAATTTATCAGGACGTGGACCGATGAGGGCGCTCGCGCGAGGGCGATGACGCCCGCGCGCAGGTGCGTAGCCGCAGATGAAGAGGGAGACTGACGGCGTGGGGGGGTCGCCGCCAGTCCCCCTCGAGTGGCGTATTCGGTTTCGAACCACGGCGTCCCGGCCGCCGCGGCGGCGAACCCGAAGGGAACCACGAACCGGGAGAGACCTCCCGGCACACCCCTGCGAGACGCCGCACCGACAAAGGGGACCCGCTACGCCCTGCCCGATCAGCTTAGCGGGTGTTAAGCCGATCTGTACAGGGCGGGTCTCATGCCGACCGGAAATAACCGGGTGAACTTCACCGGCGCCGGACCTGAACCCGTGGGCACACCAAGGATCTCACCGAAGGGGCGGGACGCACAACGATGCCGATCCACGATGGGCGAACGGCTACGTCATCGGCCACCGCAATCGGCTCGCCCCGCCCGGTCACCGCGGACTCCGGCGGACGGCGGCCGGTGGGCACCTCTGCCGATCGGCCAACGAGGCACACCGTCCACCCCGGACCACCCGGGGTAGCCCACCCAGGTGAAATCGATCGTCCGAACCCGGACCGGTTTTCACAATCTGGGCCACTCTTCTCGGTCGCCGGAACCGGAAAGGCGGCCGTCGGCGAGCTGGCCGGACCGTCCACTCGCGGTGGTCCGCCCTCGGCGATGCTCACCCTTCGTCACCGCCCGCCGGGAGGCGCTCGGCGGGGTGCGGGCGCCCCGTCCGCGGGCCCGACGTCGAGCACCCCCACCCGCATGGCACCAAAGTGGGGTCGCGCGGAGATTACTGCGGAGCGACCGGCGCCCGAAGTAGGCGACCTTATCGCGAAAAAAGCGGTATTTGCGCTGGTAGGAAGCGCGCCCGTCGACCAGAGCGATGATCTTCAGCTGGCGGCCCGCCACCGGTCTGCCGCCAGCGGACCCGTCGACGCGGCGGTGCCTGGCGGCCCCGGGAACCGACACCAAAGGGGAAACCGCCGCGGATCATCGACGACCAAGACTCAAAGGCGCGAGCATGAGCACGACCCACCCGCACTGGACGCTTCCCGCGCCCCCCGCCCCACCCGTCGGAGACCAGCCCCGAACCTCGCCGACCTCAGCCCCGGCCCGCCCCCGCGCCTACCGGACGCCCCAAGATCTTCCAGCGAGACCCAGCGACCCACGTCCCCACGATCCAGCCTCACCGCAAGCCTGACCCCACCAGCGCAAAGACCCAAACCACCAAGGGATCCCATGCGCGCACCCCGACCAAAAACCCCAACCCACCCCATCAACCCGCCCCACCACCCCAACCCGCAACCACGCCAAACGCGGGGGATCCGGGGGGTCGCCCCCCCGGACAGACATCGCGCGGGACCCCGGCAAGCCCCCAGAGGGGGCGCAGCATGACAAGCCAGATCGCGTGGGCGTACGTGGTTTCGAACCACGGACCTCTGCCGTGTGAAGGCAGCGCTCTACCACTGAGCTATACGCCCTTGCGGGTGGTGGGACCACCTTACATGGCACCGATCCGGGCCGACGCAGGGGGGTCCTGGCGGACGGATACGCCGATGTCCGCCGTCCCGCCGGTGGGCGGACTGGGCCAGGTTCGCCGCGACTGGCCAAGGTTGAGAACCACCCGGACGGGGAAGGCTCAAAGTGGAACGGCCTTGGCAGGTTGGCCTGACGCTCGGGGGACGTTCGGACGCTACGGATGGTAACCATCCGCCCGCCTGCGGTGGGGGTACATCTCGTGGCCGTCCGATCTACGATCTACCCGGAAAAGGGTCACCCTTCCGGGTCGGGCAACTCGCCCGAACTGCCGTAACGGATGTTGTCTTGGCATAATCTTGTTACCAACGGGACTCGGAGAGGGAACTATCCCGTTACACGGGTGCTCGCCCGCACCACGCACCATGAGAGGCCGCCCGATGACTATTCGTCACGATTCGATCACCGCCGAACTCGCTCTTCGTCTCGTCGTGCCTGGCGGCGCTCCTGTGCCGGTCGCCGCGACAGTCCGATACGAGCCGGCCGACCCCTACGCGATCAGCATCGGCTTCCGGACGGGAGCGGATGAGGTCGTGGAGTGGACTTTCGCCCGCCAGCTCCTGAGCGATGGCGTGCGTCGTCCCGCCGGGGACGGCGATGTGCAGGTGTGGCCGGCCGCCCAGTCCGGTGGGCGGATCGTCTGCCTGTCCCTGTCCAGTCCGTCGGGGCACGCGCTGTTCGAGATGCCGCGCTCCGAGGTGCTTGCCTTCCTGCGGCGGACGTACTCCGCCGTTCCCCTCGGTGGCGAGAGCGACATCATCGACCTTGATGCGGAGCTCGCGTTGCTGATCTGGGGCGGTCCCGAGCGGTGATCTCACCGGGGTCGGGATCGTCGCCCGACCCCGGCTAGCCGGTGCGGGCACTGTTCGACTGGGGGTCAACTCCCCCATCGCCCTCTGCATCCGAGGCAGTTCCCATCCATCGCTTGTCGAGCACCCGCCTGCCTGGCCGGACCTAGTCCGGCCAGGCAGCTCCTCGTGTGTACGCCGGTGCTCGCCGCTCGATTCAGCTGCTCGCCAGGCCCACCAGCCGGTGGGCCTTGAGCTCGGTCTCACGCCACTCCCCCTGCGGATCGCTGCCCCAGGTCACGGCGGCGCCGGTACCGAACCACAGCCGGTCCGCGCCGAACCAGAAGGTGCGGATGCCAACCGACAGCCATCCCCGGCCGCTGTCGGCATCCACCCAGCCGATGCCGCCGCAGTAGGGACCACGCGGCCCTGGTTCCAGCTCCCGGATGATCCGCAGCGCGCTCGACTTGGGCGCGCCGGAGACCGAACCGGGCGGGCAGGCGGCTTCCAGCAACTCCGGCCAGCCCACCCCGGGCCGCAGCCGGGCGCGCACCGTCGAGACGAGGTGAACCAGGCCGGGATGACGTTCGACGGCGCACAGGGCCGGCACGACGACGCTGCCCAGCCGAGCCACTCGCCCGAGATCGTTACGGACCAGGTCGACGATCATCACGTTCTCGGCGACGTCCTTGTCCCGCAGGTCGTGCACGGTCCGGCCGGTGCCCTTGATGGGGCCGGAATGGACGACGTCGCCATCCCGGGCGAGGAACAGCTCCGGCGAGGCCCCCGCGATCCGCAGGCCGGCCTCGGGAACGTCCAGCGTGAGTGCGTACGGCGCCGGGTTGCCGGCCGCGAGGACGGCGGCGAGCGCGGCGGGGTCCGGTTCGGCCGACTCCCCGCCGGGGCCGCCCGGGGGCAGCGGCGCGGACAGCAGCCGACAGAGGTTGACCTCGTAGACGTCCCCGGCGGCGATGCGCTCCCGGATGGTGCTCGCGCCGGCCACGTAGGCGCCACGGTCGAGGCTGGTCGTCCAGGACCGCGAGTCCGGGCCGCGCCATGGGCCGCGGCGCAGGGCCGCGGCACCGGCGGCGGTAGCCGGACGCACGTCGGCGAACCGGACACACCGCAGCGCGCCCTCGAAATCGACGACCACGGCCCAGAAGCCGCCGCGTTCCAGCACCGCGGGATCGTCACTGATCTCCACCACGCCCGTGGCGAGCCGGTCGCCCGCGAGCAGGTAGGACGGTGGCCTGGACCGCGGGACCGCCGCGGGTCCGCGGACGCTCGGTTCCGGAGCGCCCACGTCCGTCCGGCTCATTCCGATCACGTTACCGCCCTTCCCGGATCGACACCGCCATCCCAGATCGACACCGCCTCTCCCGATCGCTACCGCCTGTTCTGGCCGACACCGCCTGTTCTGGACCGACACCGGCTGACCCGGAGTGACCGGCGGGTCGCGGGTAGCGGCCGAACCCGAGCGTCGACCGGGTCGGTGGACATGCCGTGGGCGAAACCCGATGTTCACGTGGGACTCCTTGACCCAACGCAACATCTCCGCGACGTCCGGCGGGCCATTCGACGCAGGGGCCGTTCGTCCGCTAGAGTGCTACCTGCACCGCCAAGAACGCCCGGTGCAGTGCGGACGTGGCTCAGTTGGTAGAGCATCACCTTGCCAAGGTGAGGGTCGCGGGTTCGAATCCCGTCGTCCGCTCGGGAACAGAGGGGCTTGGGGTCCGTACCAGCGGCCTCCCGCGGCGGAGTGGCCGAGTGGTTTAGGCAAGGGCCTGCAAAGCCCTGTACGCGGGTTCGATTCCCGCCTCCGCCTCTGGATCCATTGCGGGCGATTAGCTCAGTGGGAGAGCGCTACCTTGACACGGTAGAGGTCACTGGTTCAATCCCAGTATCGCCCACCCGCAGAACGGCGTTTTACGTGCTTTGGCCGGCCACTCCTCGGAGTGGCCGTTTTCATTGTCCGGGCACGATCTCGCGACGAGCCGGGTCAGCGGGTCGGCGCCGCCGACCGTGAGCCCGCTCCCAGGAGGAACGCGATCACACCGTCGGCGAGGCCGCTCGCCGCCCGGGCCCGCCAGGCCGGATCGACGATTTCCGCGGCGTCGGTCCGGTTGCGCATGTTCCCGCATTCGAGGAACACCTTCGGGACGCGGGAGAGGTTCAGCCCACCAAGATCGGACCGGATCGTCATCCCCTCCTTGCCGAGATAGTCGGCCAGCGGCTGGCCGGTGGCGCGGCCGAATGCCGACCGCAGGGTCCCGGCGAGCCGGCTCGACGGGGCGAGGATCGCCGCGTTGGCCCGGTCCGGGCTCAGCGCGGGCGCGATCACATGGAAGCCACGCCCCTGCGCGGGCCCGCCGTCAGCGTGGATGGAGACGACCGCGGCCGCGCCGGCGCGGTTGCCGATGTTCGCCCGCGCGTCGATGCACGGGCCCACCCCGTCGTCGTCTGGCCGGGTCAGGACGACCCTGGCGCCGCGGGCGCGCAGGATCGCGGCGGCCCGTTGGGCGAGATCGAACGTGAAGGCGTGCTCGGGATAACCGCCGTCGGTCTGCGCGCCGACGGTGTCGCACTCCTTGTCGAAGCCCCCGGCGGGCACCAGACGGTTGATGGCCGCGCTCGCCCGACCGTTCCCGCCGTTGTGCCCCGGGTCGAGCACGATGGTGCGGCCGACGAGGGCCGTCGGGTCGCCGGCGACGGGCGAGACGGCGGGCCTGGGCACCGGGGCGCCGTGCTGGTCCGAGCCGGTCAGCGCGAACCGCAGGCCGAACCCGGCCACCAGAGCGACGGCGACCACGCCGACGATCTGGACGAGCAGCGACGGCCTGACCCACACCGGCATCGTGTTTCCCACCTATGGAGGAGTCGGCCTGCCCCGTCCGGACTCACCGTATGCGCCTGCCCGCAACCCGCCCGAACGGGGCGGCGGCACAGCGTCGGTCGGCGGCACAGCGTCGACAGCACGGCGTCGACGGCACGGCGTCGGCACGTGGGCGTCGTCAGGCCGTGACGAAGTCGATCAGCCGCTCCACCGCGCCCAGCAGGCCCACCTCGAGGTCGGTGTAGCTGTCGACCGAGGCCAGCACCCGGCGCCACAGGTCGCCAGGCTCGGCGACGCCCAGCGCCCGGCAGACCCCCTCCTTCCACGGCTCGCCGCGGGGCACCGTCGGCCAGGCCGAGATGCCGATCGACGCCGGCTTCACCGCCTGCCAGATGTCGATGTAGGGATGCCCGGTGACCAGCACGTGCTGGCCGACGACGGCGGCCGCGATGCGGCTCTCCTTCGAGCCGGGAACGAGATGGTCGACGAGGACGCCCAACCGTCGGCCGGGCCCCGGCCGGAATGCCTCGACCACGCCGGGCAGTTCGTCGACCCCGTCGAGGCTCTCCACCACCACGCCCTCGACGCGCAGGTCGTCACCCCACACCCGCTCGACGAGGGCGGCGTCGTGCACGCCCTCCACGTAGATGCGGCTGGCGCGGGCCACGCGGGCCCGGTGACCGGCGACGGCGAGCGAGCCGGAGGCGGTGCGCGACGGGGCCGCGGGCATCGCCCGGCGGGGCCGCACGAGCGTGACCCGGCGTCCCTCCAGCAGGAACGCCCCGGGTTCGAGCGGGAAGAGCCGGCGGGCGCCGTGCCGGTCCTCCAGCATGACCCCGCCGTGCTCGATGCCGACCACGGCGCCGCAGAAGCCGGTCGCCACGTCCTCGACCACCAGGTCGGCTTCGAGCTCGACCTCCGGCGGCGGAGCCGGGCGGGTCCGGGCGGCGGGCGCCAGGACGTCCCGGCCATAATCGCGGCTGCGCATCCTCCGAACCTAGGCCGCCAGAACGCCATGATCAGGGATATCGACGCGGGCGTGTCGGGATGCGACAGTGAGGACATATCGCACCGCTACGTGGAGCAACGGGAGGCCGGCGATGACCGCACGCTACGGACCGGAAATCGCCCTGCTGGTCGTGGACGTCCAGAACGATTTCGCCGACCCGGCGGGCAGCCTCTACGTAGCCGGCGGCGAGGAGATCGTCGAGGGGGTGAACGCCGAGGTCGCGGCGGCGGTGGCCGCCGGGTCCCCGGTGTTCTACAGCCAGGACTGGCATCCCCCGCGCACCCCGCACTTCGTCACCGACGGCGGTGTCTGGCCGCCGCACTGCGTGGCGGGAACCGCCGGCGCCAGCTTTCATCCGGATCTGGTCGTGTCGGGAGAGGTGATCCGCAAGGGCGTGGACGGGGCCGACGGCTACTCCGCCTTCTCCGTCCGCGACCCGGCTTCGGGACACCGGTCGGCGACGGTGCTCGGGGAGCGGCTCGCCGGGCTCGGGGTTTCGACGCTCGTCGTCGTCGGCCTGGCCGGTGACCACTGCGTCCGGGAGAGCGCGCTGGACGCGCGGCTGCTGGGTCTGACGGTGGTGCTGCCGCTGGCCCGAACCAGATTCGTCAATCTGCATCCGGACGACGCGCAGCGGGCTGTGGAGGCTATGCGCAACGCGGGTGTGCTGGTCGGCTGAGGCAACCGACGTCGGCCAACTCGGTCGGGACGTGCCTGATCGCGGCCTGCTGATCGATACGTGCGCGGCAGGCCGGTTGACGGGTCGATGTGGTCGGTGGGGTGGGCGTGCTGTCAGCAGGCGCCCCCGCCACGGCCGTGGCGTGTCGCGAGCCCACGCCAGAGGCCATGCGGTGGAACATCCGAACGCGGCTCCTCAGACCGCGCAGTCCCGGCAGACCATCCGGCGCTCGTCCACGAGCTGGCTACGGTGATGGACGAGATAGCACTGCGTGCAGGTGAACTCGTCAGCCTGCCGCGGAAGCACCCGGACGTTCAGTTCCTCTCCGGCCAGGTCGGCACCCGGCAGGCCGAGCTCGGTCTCGAACGGGTCGGCATCGTCACCGAGATCAGCCGCCGCGTCCGCCCGTCGCGCCTTGAGGGCCTCAAGGCTCTGCTCGGAGGCGTCCTCTATGTCAGCCGTACGAGGTGTGTCGTAATCGGTGGCCACTGAATAACTCCCAGAATGGTTGTGCGTGGTCGTGCGCAAGCCACAACGCATGACCGCCGGGGTATGTGCCCGTCAGACCCGCGCTACCCCGGTGTGGGCTTCACCACACCCTCGCAACCATCTCCGCGCCGATGCGTCGCAGGGCTCTGACCATCCGCGTCGCGCGCCCTGACCGGGTGCGGGTCCGGTCGCCCGCGGGCTGGTCGGCGCGGGTCTCAGCCGGTGCGCCGCAGCCAGGTGACCGGGGCTCCATGCGCGCCCCGGCGCAGCGGCTCGAGGACGTCGTCCCACGCCGTCCCGAGCAGGCGGTGCAGGCCCCGGGCGAGGGTCTCGCGAGCCTCGCCCCGTTCCAGCAGCGCCCGCAGGGCGGCCTCACCGACCACCACGTCACCGTTCGCGGCGATCGCGGCCCGGTGCAGGCCGAGATCGGGGGTATAGGAATAGCGCTCGGCATCGCACCCGGGCGAGGGGCCCTCGACGGTCTCGAAGGTGACGTGACCGAGGCGGCGCAGGGCTCCGGCAACCCGGCCCGCCGTGCCCGGGGACGCGCGCCACTCCAGCCCGGCGAACAGGAAGCCGGGCATGCCTGGCTGCGCCGTCCAGGTCAGCGACACCGGCGACGACAACACACCGGACACGGCGAACTCCAGATGCGGGCACAGGGCCGGCGGACATGCGAGCACCGCCAGCTTGCCCGGCACGGCGAAGGACGACGAGCCGGATGACAGCTCACGAGCTGTCGAGGACATTGCGACCACGCGGGACCTCCGTCGACGAGGGACGCCTTCCCCTGCGCCTGTCGACCCGCCCCCGTATAGCTTGGTGAAATCGTCCCATGGTCCGGCTCGGCGGACTAGCCCCACCCCCCTCCAGAAGTATGACTAATTGGGCGGAACCCCGGTTCGGGGCGGCCACCCGCACCGCCTCGTCGATGGTTCATCCGGGCGGGTCAGTCAGAGGCGGGATGCGGTTGCTGCGGCGCGGCACCATTGGGCCCGCCGCGGGCGGGGGTGCCGTCCTGGGCGGCGGCCGGCCCGCCGGCACCCAGCAGGCCGCCCAGGCCGCCGAGACCGCCGAGCACGCCGGTCAGCTCACTCGGCACGATCCACAGTTTGCTCGCCTGGCCCTGGGCGATCTGCGGCAGCGTCTGCAGATACTGGTAGGCCAGCAGCTTCTGGTCGGCGTCGCCCTCGTGAATCGCCCGGAACACCGTGCCGATGGCCTTCGCCTCGCCCTCGGCCGTGAGGATCTGTGCCTCCCGCTCACCCTCGGCTCGCAGAATCGCCGCCTGCTTCGCCCCTTCGGCCCGCAGGATCTCGCTCTGCTTCACGCCCTCGGCGGTCAGGATCGCCGCGCGGCGGTCCCGCTCGGCCCGCATCTGCTTCTCCATCGAGTCCTGGATGGACCGCGGCGGGTCGATGGCCTTCAGCTCCACCCGGTTTACCCGGATGCCCCACTTGCCCGTCGCCTCGTCGAGCACGCCGCGCAACTGACCGTTGATCTGGTCACGGGAGGTGAGGGTGGCCTCCAGGTTCAGCCCGCCGATGACGTTGCGCAGCGTGGTGACGGTGAGCTGCTCGATGGCGCGGATGACGTTGGCGATCTCGTAGGTGGCCGCCCGCGGATCGGTGACCTGGAAGTAGATCACCGTGTCGATCCCGACCACGAGGTTGTCCTCGGTGATCACCGGCTGCGGCGGGAAGCTGACCACCTGCTCGCGCAGGTCGATGCGGTCGCGGACCCGATCGACGAACGGAACCACGACCGCGAGGCCCGGAGTGAGCGTGCGGTGGTACCGGCCGAGACGTTCCACCACCATCGCCCGCGCCTGCGGCACGATCCGCACCGCCCGCGCCAGAAAGATCAGCAATACCGCCGCGACCACCACGGCGACGATGACACCTGTCATGACGTACCCCTCCCAGTCGGACCCGCGGGCCTTTCCGTGACCCCGCCGACGCCGGGAGCGCCGGGCCGTGGGGTCAGATCTCGAATCGGTGCACGATGGCCGTCGCTCCGTCGATGCGCAGGACGTGCGCCTGGCTGCCGGCCTCCAGCACGGTGGTGGTCGGGTACGTCCGGGCTGTCCAGATCTCGCCCTTGATCTTCACCCGGCCGCCCTGCCCGTCCACCCGTTCCACCACCAGCACCTGCTCCCCCACGAGCGCCTGCGTGCCGGTGCGCAGTTCAGGGGCGCGTTGCAGGTGCCGGCGGGCCACCGGACGCAGCCCGAGGCCGAAACCACCGGCCGCCACGACGAACCCGACGATCTGCCAGGCGGCATCGGCGCCCAGCACCGCGACCGCCGCTCCCACCAGCGCCGCCAGCGAGAACATCACCAGCGTCAGGTCCAGCGTGAGCAGTTCGCCGACGAGCAGCGCGCCGGCGACGACGATCCAGATCGCCCAGTCGGCCATGACCCCATGCTAGGCCCGGCCGGCAGCCGCCGATCAATGAAAACTCAATGATCGACGAAGCTCTGACCTCACATTTCGTGCGCCCCCGGATCAGAGCATCCGTCCTGGCCGTAGGCTTCGTTCGTATGTCGCAGGTATGGCCGGGCAGCCCTTATCCCCTGGGCGCCACATATGATGGCTCGGGGACGAATTTCGCGCTCTTCTCGGAGATCGCCGACCGGGTCCAGCTCTGCCTGTTCGACGACGCGGGCGAGGAGGACCAGGTCGATCTCAAGGAGGTCGACGCCTTCGTCTGGCATGCCTACCTGCCTACGGTGGGGCCGGGGCAGCGCTACGGCTACCGGGTCCACGGCCCCTACGATCCCGCCCACGGCGCCCGGTGCAACCCGCACAAACTGCTGCTCGACCCGTACGCGAAGGCCGTCGACGGCGAGGTCGCCTGGGACCAGGCGGTGTTCCCGTACACCTTCGGCGATCCGGACAGCGTCAACGACGCCGACTCCGGCCCGCACATGATGAAGTCGGTCGTGATCAGCCCGTTCTTCGACTGGAACGGCGACCGTCCGCCGCGCACGCCCTACAACGAGTCGGTGTTCTACGAGGCGCATGTCCGCGGGCTCACCAAGAACCATCCCGGGCTGCCCGAGGAGTACCGCGGCACCTACGCCGGCATCGCCCACCCGTTGATGATCGATCACTACCGCAAGCTCGGCGTCACGGCGATCGAGCTGCTGCCCGTGCACCAGTTCGTCCACGACGAGCACCTGGTCAGCAAGAACCTGCGCAACTACTGGGGCTACAACTCGATCGCCTTCCTCGCCCCGCACAACGGCTACTCCGCCTCCGGCGGCCACGGCCGGCAGGTGCAGGAGTTCAAGGGCATGGTCAAGAACCTGCACGAGGCCGGGATCGAGGTGATCCTCGACGTCGTCTACAACCACACCGCCGAGGGCAACCACATGGGGCCGATGCTGTGCTTCCGCGGCATCGACAACGCCGCCTACTACCGCCTCGTCGACGATGACCCCCACTACTACATGGACTACACGGGCACCGGCAACAGCCTGCGGGTGCGCCACCCCCACGTCCTGCAGTTGATCATGGACTCGCTGCGGTACTGGGTGACCGACATGCACGTCGACGGCTTCCGCTTCGACCTGGCCGCGACGCTGGCGCGGGAGTTCTACGACGTCGACCGGCTGTCGTCGTTCTTCGACCTGGTCCAGCAGGACCCGGTCGTCTCCCAGGTCAAGCTGATCGCCGAGCCGTGGGACCTCGGCGAGGGCGGCTACCAGGTCGGGAACTTCCCCCCGCTGTGGACGGAGTGGAACGGCAAGTACCGGGACACCGTCCGTGACTTCTGGCGCGGCCAGGACCACGGCATCGCCGAGTTCGCCTCCCGGCTCACCGGGTCCAGCGACCTGTACGAGAACAACGGGCGGCGCCCCTGGGCGTCGATCAACTTCATCACCGCCCACGACGGGTTCACGCTGCGCGACCTCGTCTCCTACAACGACAAGCACAACGAGGCCAACGGCGAGGACAACCGGGACGGATCCGACGACAACCGGTCCTGGAACTGCGGAGTCGAGGGGCCGACCGACGACCCGGACGTATCGTCCCTGCGGACCGCGCAAACCCGTAACCTGCTCACGACGCTACTGCTGTCCCAGGGGGTGCCGATGCTGGTCGCCGGAGACGAGATGGGGCGCACCCAACACGGCAACAACAACGCCTACTGCCAAGACAACCCGATCTCCTGGCTGGACTGGGCGGACGCCGAACGCAATGCGGACCTGGTCGAGTTCGTCGGCCTGCTGTCCAAGCTCCGCAAGGACCACCCGATCTTCCGTCGCCGCCGGTTCTTCAAGGGGCTCTCCCTGCGCGGGCAGGACGCCGCGGCCCGCGGCGCCGCGAGCGACGGCCCGGCCGCGAGCGACGACCCGGCCAAGAAGGACATCGTCTGGCTGCGGCCCGACGGCACCGAGATGACCGACACCGACTGGGAGTCCGGCACGGCCCGCTCCCTCGGCGTCTACCTCAACGGGGAGGGCATCCCGGACCCGGACGCGCTCGGTCAGTCGATCACCGACGACTCCTTCCTGCTGTACTTCAACGCCCACTTCGAGCCCGTCGCCTTCCGGGTGCCGGCGCCGAGCTTCGGCACGTCCTGGGAGACGGTCGTCGACACCCGCAAGTCCACCGCGGAGATCGACGCCACCCTTGAGGCCATCCCCTTGGCCCAGTCCGCCCTGGATCCCACCGACGTGGGCAAGGTGGTCAAGGCCGGCGACCCGATCGAGGTCGACGCCCGTTCGACAGTCGTGCTGCGCCGTGTCGACTGAGCCGACCGCCCCGCCGCCGGGCGGCTCCAGAGGCGAGCGAGTGGTCCCGACCGCGACCTACCGGCTCCAGCTCAATCTGGACTTCTCCCTCACCGACGCGGCCGTGATCGTTCCCTATCTGGCCACGCTCGGCGTGTCGCACCTGTATCTGTCGCCGGTGCTGGAAGCCGCCCCCGGCTCGACGCACGGCTACGACGTCGTCGAGCACGGCCAGATCAACCCCGAACTCGGCGGCACGGGCGGCCTGCGCCGGCTGACCGCCGCCTGCCGCAAGGCCGGCCTCGGGATCGTCGTCGACGTCGTCCCGAACCACATGTCCGTCGCCCCGGAGACGGCGAACGCGGCCTGGTGGTCGGTGCTGCGGGAGGGCCCCGAATCCCCCTACGCCACCTGGTTCGACATCGACTGGGCCGCCCCCGACAACCCGGGCCGGGTGCTGGTCCCGATCCTCGGCGCCGGCCTCGCGGACTGCCTGGCCAACGGGGAGATCTCGGTCGAGCAGGACACCGAGGGCGCGTGGGTCGTCGTCTACTACGACCACGTGCTGCCGACCGCGCCCGGCACCGCCGACCCCGACGACGTCGCCGCGACCCTGGACGCCCAGTACTACCGGCTGTGCTGGTGGCGGGTCGCCGCGAGCGAGCTGAACTACCGCCGCTTCTTCGACATCACCACCCTCGCCGGGCTGCGCCAGGAGGAACCCGACGTCTTCGCCGCCACCCACCGGCTGCTCATCGAGCAGGTCCGGGCGGGCACGTTCGAGGGGCTGCGCATCGACCACCCGGACGGCCTGGCCGACCCGGAGGGCTACCTGCGCCGGCTCGCCGACGCCTCCGGCGGGGTGTGGACCGTCGTCGAGAAGATCCTGGAACACGACGAGGCCCTGCCGGACACCTGGGCCTGCGACGGCACCACCGGCTACGAGGGGATCTCCCGGCTGACCCGGCTGTTCCTCGACCCCGTCGCCGGCCATCCCCTCGCCGCCCTTTACCAGGAGATCACCCGCGCCGATCCGAACTTCGAGACCGAGGCCCGGGCCGCGAAGCTCGACGTGCTCGCCGGCGTGCTGCAGCCCGAGGTCGACCGGCTGACCGCGCTCGCCCTCGGCGAGGCCCGGGAGGCCCGCGCGGACCTCACCCGCACCGGGCTGCGCGAGGCGCTGTGCGAGGTGCTGGCCGCCTTCGACGTCTACCGGGCCTACATCCGCCCGGACGGCACGCCGAGCCTGGAGGCGCGCGGCCACGTGGTGCGGGCCTGCGAGCAGGCCCGGTCCTACCTGCCCGGCCGCTCCACCGAGGTCGACCTGATCGAGGATCTGGCGCTGAGCGGTCCGCCCGAGTTCGTCATGCGCTTCCAGCAGACCTGCGGCCCGGTGATGGCCAAGGGCATCGAGGACACCGCGTTCTACCGCTACGCCCGGCTCATCGCCCTCAACGAGGTCGGCGGCGACCCGGCGCGCTTCCCGGCGTTCACCACCGGGCATCCGCGCAGCGCCGTCACCGAGTTCCACGAGGCGAACCTGACCGTGCAGCGGAACTGGCCGCTGACGATGACCACCCTGTCCACGCATGACACGAAGCGCTCCGAGGATGTCCGCGCCCGCCTCGCCGTCCTCTCGGAGGACCCCCGCGGCTGGGCCGAGGTGGCCGGCCACCTGGTCCGCCTCGGCGAGCGCCACCGCGACACCGAGCAGGGCTGGCCGGACCGGTCCACCGCCTACTTCCTGCTGCAGACCCTCGTCGGCGCCTGGCCGTTGTCCACCGAGCGGGCGACCCAGTACATGCTCAAGGCCGCCCGCGAGGCGAAGGTCTACACGAGCTGGACCGACCAGGACCCCGCCTACGAGGCGGCGCTGACGAACTACATCGAGTCGGTGCTCGAGGACGAGGAGTTCCTCGCCGTGCTCACCGGCTACGTCGGCACCCTCGTCGAGCTCGGCCGGCAGAACTCGCTGGCCCAGAAGCTGCTCCAGCTCACCGTCCCCGGCGTCCCGGACGTGTACCAGGGTCAGGAGCTGTGGGACCTGTCCCTGGTCGACCCGGACAACCGCCGCCCGGTGAACTACGGCGACCGGACGAAGCTGCTCGCCGAACTCGGCGCCGAGCCGGGCGCGGACACCGGCGGGCCACGCCGCCCGCCGCTGCTCGACGACTCCGGCGCCGCGAAGCTGCTCGTCGTCACCCGGACGCTGCGGACCCGCCGCGAGCACCCCGAGTGGTTCGGCGACCGGGCCACCTACCGGCCGCTGTGGGCGTCGGGCTCGGCCGCGGAGAACGTGGTCGCCTTCGCCCGCTCCGAGTCGGTGGTCGCCGTGGTGCCCCGCCTGGTTCTCGGCCTGCGCCGCGGCGGCGGCTGGCGCGACACGACCATCCCCCTGCCCGAGGGCCGCTGGACCGACGTCCTGACCGGCCGCAAGCACGACGGCGGCACCGCCTACGTCCTGCGCCTGCTGCGCGACTTCCCCGTCAGCCTCCTCGTCCGCTCCTGACCCGGCGCGAACGGGCCCCTGCGCCGGATCGACCTTCACCGCCGTCGGGCGTCGGCACGGGACCGGGACGGCGCACACCCCTGGATGTTGATCACGGATCTCACCTGGCGTGTCCGCTGCCATGAGACCGGTCACAGGGGGCCGTCCCGCCCGGTGAAACCAGGTCCTGCGGGCACCTTCGGTGCGGGCCGTTGTCACGGACACGGCATGTCACGCGGCGGCGGAAGGTAGACAGGAGCTATGAGCACCTTCCGGCTGTGGGCCCCGGACGCGAAGACGGTCAGCCTGGTCGTGGCGACTTCCGCCGACGACTCCACCCATGAGATGTCCGCCGGGCGGCGTGGCTGGTGGTGGGTGAACGTCCCCTCCGCGAAGCACGGCACGGACTATGCGTTCCTGCTCGACGGCGGCACCCAGGAGCTGCCCGATCCCCGCTCGGCCTGGCAGCCGGCGGGGGTGCACGGCCGGTCCCGGCTGGTCGACCACGCGACGTTTCGCTGGTCGGATGCGAGCTGGCGGGGCATCGCGCTGGCCGGCAGCGTGCTCTACGAGCTGCACGTCGGGACGTTCACCCCGGAGGGCACCTTCGACGCCGCGATCGGCCGGCTCGACCACCTCGCCGAGCTCGGCATCGACGCCGTCGAGCTGCTGCCGGTCAACGCCTTCCCGGGACACCACGGCTGGGGCTACGACGGGGTGGGCCTGTTCGCCGTGCACGAGCCGTACGGCGGCCCGGACGGGCTGAAGCGGTTCGTCGACGCGGCGCACGCCCGCGGCATCGGTGTGATCATGGACGTCGTCTACAACCACCTCGGCCCCGACGGGAACTACCTGGGGCAGTTCGGGCCCTACTTCACCGACCGGTACCTGACCCCGTGGGGCCCGGCGGTCAACCTCGACGCGCCCGGGTCGGACGAGGTCCGCGCCTTCATCCTCGACAGCGCGCTGTCCTGGCTGCGGGACTTCCACTGCGACGGGCTGCGCCTGGACGCCGTGCACGCCTTCCAGGACAGCCGGGCGATGCACCTGCTCGAGGACATCGCCGAGTCGGTGCACCGGCTCGGGGCGCAGATGCGCCGGCCGCTGTTCGCCGTCGCCGAGTCCGACCTCAACGATCCCAAACTGGTGGTGGCGCCCGAGGCCGGCGGGTACGGCCTGGACGGCCAGTGGTGCGACGACGCCCACCACGCGCTGTGGGCGACGCTGTCCGGCGAACGGCAGGGCTACTACGTCGACTTCGGGTCGATCTCGACGCTCGCCCACGCGCTGACGAAGGGTTTCGTCCACGAGGGCGGCTACTCCGCGTTCCGCGGCCGTTCACACGGCCGGCCGATGCCGCCGACGACGCCGGCCTACCGGTTCGTCACGTTCCTGCAGAACCACGACCAGATCGGCAACCGGGCGGTGGGAGACCGCTCCTCGGCGCAGCTCAGCGACGGGCTGCTGCGAATCGGCGCGGCCCTGCTGCTCACCTCGGCGCTGACCCCGATGCTGTTCATGGGCGAGGAATGGGGGGCACACACCCCCTGGCAGTACTTCACCGACCACATCGCCCCCGGGCTCGGCGACGCGGTGCGGGAGGGGCGGCGCGCCGAGTTCGCCGAGCACGGCTGGGGGCCCGACGACGTCCCCGACCCGCAGGATCCGGCGACGTTCGAACGGTCGAAGCTGGACTGGTCCGAGCCGACCCGCCCAGGCCACGGCAGCCTGCTGGACTGGCACCGCCGGCTCATCGGGCTGCGCCGCAAGTTGCCGGCACTGACGGATCCGGCGTGGGCGTCGGTCGAGTGCACCTTCGACGAGGAGGCCCGCTGGCTGGTGGTGCGCCGTGGGGACGTGGCGATCGTCGTCAATCTGGCGTCGCAGCGCCAGGTGGTGCCACTCGACGGCGTTCCCTTCGACGCACCGGCGGCCTCGGCCCCCGGCTTCACCTACATGCCCGGCCGGGTCGAGCTCGACGGCGAGTCCGTCGTCATCACCCGCCTGCTGCCGCCGGCCGAGCCGGCCGCCGGCTGAGCGGCGCCGCCCCCGGCCGGTCGATCTTCGGCCGGGGGCCGGTCGTCGGCCAGGACGGTCGTCGGCCAGGACGGTCATCGACGGAGGCGGTCGCGGGACAGCAGGAAATACAGCGCGCCGAGCACTGCCAGCCCCACCAGCAACACCATGACGAGCAGCACGACGTAGGTTCCCATGCGTCCATCGTCGCAGGGTCCACCGACGATCGCGGCGGACCGGTCCCGATGTCCGTCCGCCCCGACGGGCAGCGGGTCCGGGTGTGCCGCGCGGCCGGCGTCAGGCGGTGAGACGGGCGCCGTCGCGGGCGAGGGCGGCCAGGCGCGACACCGCTCTTGCGATGCGGCTCGGCGAGCAGCTCCGCGCCGAACAGCTCCCCCAGTCCGACGCCCGAGGCCACGACCGGGATCGACCGGTCGTAGAGCCGATCGGCGAGCACCACGACCCGCAACGCCACGGCCTGGTCGGCGACCGGCGCCACGCCGTGCAGCGCGACGTGCACCATCAGGTCAGCCTACGGAGCGGGCCCGGTCGGGCCCCCCGTCATGCGCCGCCGGGACCGACCTCACGGTGCCCGGGCCGATCGGGCCAGGACAAGGGTCGCGGAGCCGCCCCTCGGAGCAGGGCGCGGGGGTCGGGGAGCCGCTGATCGGGGCGGCGCAAACAGGCTGGTTGGCCGTACATCGCGGGCCGAGACGAACCGGATGAGCCCTCGCCGACCGGCTACAGTCGGCTCGGTGCGACGCATCCTCCCGGTTCCTGGCCCCGCCGCAAGCCCAGGCACGTCCGCGCCGGTTGCGGCGCCGCCGACGACGGAAGCCGCCGGTGCCGGCGCCGGAGCGGATGATCCGGGCGCCGTCGGCGGCGACGAGGCCGCGGCAAAAGCGGCCGAGATCGATCTCGACGAGGCCTACGCCTACCCGCCCGCAGCCGGGCGGACCAGCTACGTCCGGGCGAACTTCGTGAGCTCCGTCGACGGCGCCGCGGAGGTGGGTGGACGGTCGGGCCCGTTGGGCGGCGAGGCGGACAGGCGGGTCTTCCAGCTACTGCGCTGGCTCAGCGACGTGGTACTCGTCGGCGCCGGCACCGCACGCCACGAGAACTACGGGCCGGTGATCGTCCCGCCCGAACGGCGGGCCCGGCGGCAGGCCGCGGGGCTCGCCGCCGTCCCCCCGATCGCCGTGGTCACCGCGACCGCGGGCCTCGATCCTGGCGCCCGGTTGTTCGACGCTGAGGTCCGTCCCATCGTCCTCACCTGCGACGGCGCCCCCCCGGCCAAGCGGCAGGCGCTCGCGGCGGTCGCCGAGGTCGTCCTCTGCGGTGACAGGACCGTCGACCCGGCGGCGGCCCTCGCGGCCCTGGCCGAACGGGGGATGACCCGCGTGCTCACGGAGGGCGGCCCGCTGCTGCACGCCCAGCTTGCCGGCGCGGGTCTGCTCGACGAGCTGTGCCTGACCGTGGCGCCGCTACTTGCCGGCCCCGGCCGCATGGGCATTGTGGAGGGCCCGCCGTGGCCCGAGCCGGCCACGATGCGGCTGGTCCAGGTGCTCGTCGAGGACGGCAACCTCTTCCTGCGCTACCAGCGCTGAGGCCGCCTCGCGCCGACCGGTCCGCGCCCGGCCGGGATGGCCGGGCCGGGATGGCGGCCGCCTTATCCACAGGTCGGCGATTCCCACAGCCGTCATCCACAGGATCCGAGGACGATCAGCACGACCTGTCGGCACGTTGTTAGCGTCGCCGCACCGAACCTGACCCGACGGCGGTGGTGTGCGGATGACGATCTTCGATGGAGCCCGGACGACAGCGGCCGGTGCGGTAGCGCGCACCCGGCGGGACGTGACGACCGCCCTGGACCGGGTCGCGGCCGCCGGTGCCGGCGCGTGGGACGGCCGGGCGGCGCAGCAGTGGGCCGGCCGGATCCGGCATCTCGCCGCCGAGGCGACCGCCCTGCTCGACCGCTGTCTGCTGGTCTGCGAGCAGGCCTGCTCGGGACCGGCCGGGAGGTCGACGGCGCCCGGCGCCCCACCGCGGGCGATCGGCTGACGCCGTGCCGAGCTTCGGTGACTCCGTCAACCTCGCCCTTCATCTCTCCGAGCACGGCACGGGCGGCAACCGGGTGGCCTTCGATCCTGCCCGGCTGCGCACCCTCGCGGCCGCGGTGCGGTCCGCCGCCGAGGCCCTGCACACCAGCGCGCGGATCGTCGCCCACGCCCTGGCCCAGGTCGGCGGCCCGGGTGGCTGGGCGGCCCGGCTGGCCCGGCTGGGCGACGAGCTCGACGCCGACGCCGCGATGCTGCGCCACCGGCTCGCGCTGGCCGAGGGCGCCGACGACGCAGGGCGATCGCTCCTGCCGGCGGCGGCCGCCATCGCGCCGGCCGTGCAGCACTCCCGGTCGCTCCTGGACGACCAAGCTGGCCTCGTCGCTCAACCCGTCCTGGTCACGGGAGTCATCCACGGGGCCGAAGTCCGTCCCGATTCCGACGCCGACCACGAAACCCGTCCCGGCGGGGACGCCGATCCCAGGGTGGACACCGCTGCCGAATCCGCAGCCGTCCTCGTCCCTGTCGCAGGCAGAGGCGGAGGTCCGCCCGGTGGCGCAGGCCCCGGGGACGCAGATCACGCGTCGCGTCGGCGAGCACCAGATGGGCGAC
>NZ_JAMQQF010000490.1 GCF_023716945.1 Frankia sp. AiPs1
GCGCAGCGCCGCGAACACCCGCGCGCCGGGGGCGGACAGCGCCATCAGCCGCAGCGGCGATCCGCCGAGCAGCACGATCCCACCGGCGGCCGCGGCGGCGGCCGCCGGAGCCAGAACCGTGAGGCCGGGGTCGCACTGCACCCGGAACGGGGCCGGCAGTGGCACGAGAGCCGGCTCAGAAGTCACCGGCAGTGGCACGAGAGCCGGCTCAGAAGTCACCGGCGGGGGGCCGACAGCCGGCTCAGAAGTCACCGGCAGTCCGGCGCAGGTCGGTGAGCAGGTCGATGAGCGTCCGCACGCCTCCGTCGCCCAGACCGGGGTCGGCGAAGACGGTGCCGTTGAGCTTCTCCGTCGCGGCAAGCGCCGTCGCCCGCCCCTCCTCGGTGATCTCGGCGAGAATTGCCCGGCGGTCGGTTGGATGGGGGGTGCGGCGGACCTGACCACGGGCCTCCAGCCGGTCGACCGCGCTGGTGATGCTGGTCGGATGGACCTGAAGCCGACTCCCGATCTTGTTCAGCGGGAGGGCACCTCGGCGGGAGAACAGCAACAGCATGAGCAGCTCGTACCGGGCGAAGGTCAGATCGAGCGGGCGCAGGACCTCGTCGACGCGGGCGAGCATGATCTGCTGAGCGCGCATCAACGACGTCACGGCCGCCATCCCGTCCGCCACCGAGCCCCAGCCGTGCGCGGTCCAGTGCCGGTGGGCCTCCGCTATGGGGTCGGTGGGCAGCGGTTTGGGGGTGGCCACGGCTTGGACGCTCCTGCACTTCAGGGGATGTCTCCCACCTGGCCGGCGGGCCAGGGACCGCCCAGATGACGGCCGGCGTCCATTGCACCCCAGGACGCCACGTGCAGGCAAAGACTCATGCGTACGCGGAGATTACGGGTCGCCACGCTCAGCTCACCGTGCGGCGCCACCCCGCCGGAGAATGTCAGACATTGCGCCGGTACTGGCCACCCACGTCGAAGAACGCCTGGGTGATCTGACCGAGCGAGCAGACCCGGACCGCCTTCATCAACGCCGCGAAGGTGTTTCCGGTGCCGGCGGCGACCGCGCGTAGCTCGGTCAGGGCGGCCTCGGCCTCGGCGGCGTGCCGACGCTGGAAGTCGGTCAGGCGGGTGAGCTGGGAACGCTTCTCGTCCTCGGTGGCTCGGGCCAGCTCCAGGGGACCGGCGGCGTCGGCGGCGCGATCCGGGCCGCCGGCTGCGCGGTCGGGGGCGAGGAAGGTGTTGACCCCAACGATCGGCAGCGTGCCGTCGTGCTTGCGGCGCTCGTAAAGCATCGACTCATCCTGGATCCGGCCCCGCTGGTAGCCGGTCTCCATCGCGCCCAGCACGCCACCGCGGTCGCTTATCCGCTCGAACTCGGCGAGCACGGCCTCCTCGACCAGGTCGGTCAGTTCATCGACGATGAATGATCCCTGCAGGGGATTCTCGTTCGCGGCCAGCCCCCATTCCTCGTCAATGACCAGCTGAATGGCGAGCGCGCGGCGCACCGAGCTCTCGGTGGGCGTGGTCACGGCCTCGTCGTAGGCGTTGGTGTGCAGGCTGTTGCAGTTGTCGTAGATCGCGCACAGCGCCTGGAGGGTGGTGCGGATATCGTTGAACGCCATCTCCTGGGCGTGCAGTGACCGACCGGAGGTCTGCACGTGGTATTTGAGCATCTGCGAGCGGGGAGAGGCGCCGTACCGCTCGCGCATCGCAACCGCCCAGATCCGCCGCGCCACCCGCCCGATGACCGTGTACTCCGCGTCCATCCCGTTGGAGAAGAAGAACGACAGGTTCGGCGCGAAGTCGTCGATCCGCATTCCCCGGGCGAGATACGCCTCGACGTAGGTGAATCCGTTGGCCAATGTGAAGGCGAGCTGCGTGACGGGATTCGCGCCGGCCTCGGCGATGTGGTATCCGGAGATCGAGACGGAGTAGAAGTTGCGGACGTTGTGCGCGATGAACCATTCCTGTACGTCGGCCATCGCCCGCAGCGCGAACTCGGTGGAGAAGATGCAGGTGTTCTGCCCCTGGTCCTCCTTGAGGATGTCGGCCTGCACCGTGCCCCGCACGGTGGCGAGCGCGCCGGCGGTGACCTCGGCGGCTTCGTCGTCGCTCGGCTCGCGGCCGTGTTCGTCGACGAACGCGGCCAGCCGCTGGTCGATCGCGGTGGTCAGGAACATCGCGAGGATGGCCGGCGCCGGGCCGTTGATCGTCATGGAGACGCTGGTCGCGGGGGCACCGAGAGCAAAACCGTCGAACAGGGCCGTCATGTCGTCGAGGGTCGCGATCGACACCCCCGAGGTGCCGACCTTGCCATAGATGTCGGGTCGGGAGGCCGGGTCGCGACCGTAGAGGGTGACCGAGTCGAAGGCCGTGGACAGCCGTGTCGCCGGCGACCCGGCGGACAGGAGGTGGAAGCGCCGGTTCGTCCGGAACGCGTCCCCCTCCCCGGCGAACATTCGCGCCGGCGCCTCCCCGGCGCGTTTGAACGGGAACACCCCCGCGGTGAACGGGAAGTACCCCGGCAGGTTCTCCCGGCGCAGGAACCGCACCAGGCGGGCCTCGTCGTCGATGGCCGGAACCGCGACGCGGGAGACCTGGCTGCCGGCGAGGGTCGGGCGGCGCAGCGGTGTGCGGATCTCGGTGCCACGCACCGTGTAGGAGAGCTGTTCGCCCTGCCGCTCGGCCACGATCGCCGGCCACTGCCCGAGCAACTCCCTCGTCCACGGCGCCAGCGCCGCGTCCGCCTCGTCGCGCAGGGCGGTCAACGCGGTCAGGGCGGTCAGGTCGCCGGCCTGCGCCGCCGAGGCAACGCCCAACGCGTCGAGCGCGGTGGTCAGATGCTCGCGGCGGCGGGCGAGCTGGGCCTGCCGTTCCGTCTCCGCGTGGTAGCCGCGCACCGTCTCGGCGATCTCGGCCAGGTACCGTACTCTGGCCGCCGGGACGACGGTCGTCAGCCCGGTCGCGGCGCGCACCTCGACGCCGGGCAGCACGCTGGGTCTCGTCGCCAGGCCGACCTCGCGTAGCAGGCCGAGAAGGTGCTGGTAGAGGGCGGTAACCCCGTCGTCCTGAAAGCGCGCGGCGGAGGTGCCGAAAACCGGCATGTCCTCCCAGGACCGGTCGAACGCCGCCCGGTTGCGCACGAGCTGGCGGGCAACGTCACGGCGGGCGTCCTCGGCGCCGCGGCGCTCGAACTTGTTCACCGCGACCACGTCGGCGAAATCGAGCATGTCGATCTTCTCGAGCTGGGATGCCGCGCCGTATTCCGGCGTCATCACGTACAGAGAGACGTCACAGTAGGGCACGATCGCCGCGTCGCCCTGCCCGATGCCGGGGGTCTCGACGATGACCAGGTCGTATCCGGCCGCCTTACAGGCCGCGATCGCCCCCGGTACCGAGGGCGGAACCTCACTGCTCGCTGCCCGGGTGGCCAGCGATCGGAAGAAGACCTTGCCGACACCGAAGTCGCCCAGGGCGTTCATCCGTATCCGGTCGCCGAGCAGTGCCCCACCGCCACGCCGCCGGCTCGGGTCGACGGCCAGCACGGCGATGCGCAGCGCGTCGCCCTGGTCGAGGCGGAAGCGGCGCAGCAGCTCATCGGTCAGCGAGGACTTCCCGGAGCCGCCCGTGCCGGTGATACCCAGCACCGGAACGGCGGGCCGCCCGTCGGCCTCCTCCCGCAGCGCCGCCGCCAGCTCGCCGTCCCGATCGGCTTCGAGAACCGTGATCGCCCGGGCAAGCGCGCCCTGCTCCCCGGCGATGACTTCCTCGAGCTTCGGACCGTTGGCCGCGAGGTCGACGTCGCACCCAGCGATGATCATGTTGATCATCCGGGCCAGACCCATCGCCTGGCCGTCCTGCGGGGAGAAGATCCGGGCGACCCCGCGGGACTCCAACAGCTCGATCTCCGCCGGCACGATCACCCCGCCGCCCCCGCCGAAGACCCGGATGTCACCCGCACCGCGTTCTCGGAGCCGCTCGATGAGGTAGCTGAAGTACTCGACATGCCCGCCCTGGTAGGAGGACAGGGCGATGCCCTGGGCGTCCTCCTGGATCGCCGCGGTGGCCACCTCCTCGACGCCACGGTCATGGCCGAGGTGGATGACCTCCGCTCCCTGGGCCTGCAGCAGCCGCCGCATGATGTTGATCGCCGCGTCATGCCCGTCGAACAGCGCGGCCGCCGTGACGATGCGGACCGGGTGCACGGGGACATGCAGGCCCGCCGCGTCCTGCTGGGCGTTGGAGTACTGCTGGGCGTCGGATGACATCGAGCGGCTCCCCGGGGGAGATCGGACCGGCCGGAGCACTCGGCCCACAGCCCTCTGGCCTCCGATAGTAGGACGTCCATCCGACAGATGCGACTGCGGCCAGGGATCATGGAGGCGGGACGGGCAGCGCAGGGGGGCGTTCGGAGCTCCGCCAGACGGGGAGAGCCGGGCACGAGCAGAAGATCCAGCAGTCACGCCGAGGGCGGAAGAAGCCCGTAAAAAGTTCCCCAAATACAAGTGTGGGGTCACCCGAAGGCAACCCCACACTGTATGTAAGTCCGGCGGCGTCCTACT
>NZ_JAMQQF010000491.1 GCF_023716945.1 Frankia sp. AiPs1
CCCGGCGGGACCGCCGCGGCACCGGCGCGGCACCTGGCCCGTCGCGGCGTCCCCAGCCTCGCCGCCGTCGCCGACGATGGATCGGGCGCGAGCATGCCCGTCCGGCTGGCCCGATGTTGCCTGCCGCTGCCCGGTGACGCCGTCGTCGGCTTCACGACCCACGGCAGCGCGGTCTCGCTGCACCGCCGCGAGTGCGGCAACGCCACCGAGGCGCGTGCCGACCGGGAACGGGTCGTGGTGGTGGCCTGGTCCGCGCCCGATGTCAAGATTTTCCCCGCCGAGATCGCGGTCGAGGCGTTCGACCGTTACGGGCTGCTGGCCGACATCACCGAGGTTCTGTCCGAGACGTCGGTGTCCGTCCGGGCCGCATCGACGACGACCTCCGAGGACCGCGTCGCCCACGCCCGCTTCACCATCGAGGTCACCGGGCCCGAGCAGCTCGACAGCGTGCTTTCGGCGGTTCGCCGGGTGGGCGGCGTGTACGACTGCTACCGCGGGTGTCAGACCCAGCCGTCGCCGACCGCCGACCCGCCCGCCCGCGCCACCACCTGACCCGCAGCGTGCGACCCGACCAGTGCCGCCGCCGCCCCTGATCCGTGCCGCGGCCTGATCCGTGCCGCCGCCGGGTCTGGCAACCCCGTTCGGGCACGACTCGCCGGCCTGACCGTCGAAAGGGCTCGGTCGGCAAGAACCGTCATCGGCACCGCCGCGCAGCGTGGCGATTCCACCCCGGAAAGTGCCCTCCGCATCCACCGCCGGTAAACAGTAGGTGCCTAAAACTGCCCCATCCGGGTCGATAAGGGTGGATTGTCGCTGAGGGAATAGCCGCCACCCTTCCGGGCGCCGTAAATTCAACGGCGACCGCCACTGATCGATGTAGAGTATCTCGCGTATCCCTCGTTTCCAGATGGGAGTGCGCGTGGGTCACCTTCAGGTCATTGTGAGTATCGACTCCCGAGAAGGCGCCGAGCGTATCGGCCGTGCGCTCGTGGAGGCGCGCCTGGTCGCCTGTTTCCAGGTGATCGGCCCGATGAGCAGCATCTACCGATGGAAGGGCGAGATCGAACAGGCCGAGGAATGGCTCTGTCTCGCGAAAACCACCACCGAGCGATTCGACGAGCTACGTGAGCGGCTGGTCGTCCTGCACCCGTACGAGAATCCCGAGATCATTGCCACGCCGATAGTCGCGGGCCACGCCGACTATCTGCAGTGGATCAGTGCGGAGACCGCGCCCGCGGTGCGGAGCTGACGTCCGGTCGCCGCCCCGACTCTGGCGGGGCCGGGGCGGCGACCGGACGTCTTGCCGCCGGCGGCGTCCGGCCCGAGGGAGGGACCCCGCTCAGGCCAGTGCCCGTAGCTGGTCGTCGAGGTCGCGCACGGCCTGGGTGTGCTGCCAGGGCCGCAGGTGCTCGCGGGTCCGCCGGACACGGGCCAGGCCGAGGGAGAAGTCCGTCTGGGCCACGATCGACAGGGCCTCGGCGGCGAAGTGGCAGGCCGCCTCGATCTCCCGACGCTGGATGTGCACCTCGGCGATGTCGCTCATCAGCAGCGACCGCTTCTTCGTCGCACCCGGCGCCGTGGCCCGCAGGGCTTCGGTGGCCGCCGCGTAGGCCGCTGCCGGGCGGCGCAGCCGGGTGTAGGTGGTGACCTTGAGCCCGTCCAGCCGGCCCCGGTCGAAGAACTGGGTCCAGACCCGGTCGCCGTCGCTCTCGCCCCGTTCGAAGGCCTCCTGGGCGCGGTCCAGTGCGGCCAGCGCCGCCCGGCCCTCGCCCCGCGCCGCCTGCTCCTCGGCCTCCCGGGCGGCCAGCCACGCCCGGGTCATGACGGTGCTGCCCGTCGCTGCCCGTCGCTGGGCCTCACCGAGCAGCACGCACGCCTGGTCGTGGCGGCCCTGGCTGGCGGTCTGGTAGCTCTCGTAGCCGAGCACGCACGCCCACAGCGCGTTGTCGTCGGCCTCGCGGGCGGCCTCGATGGCCACCCGGTAGTACGCCACCGAGGCGGGCAGGTCATTCATGTCGAAGGCCAGCCAGCCCGCCAGCGCCGCCGTCTCGCCGGCGGTGGAGGTGAGGTCGCGGCGCACCGGCGTGCGGTTCGTCGACTCCAGCAGCTGGGTGAGCCGGCCCAGGTGGTCCGTGACCCGCGACATCAGGACCCTGGCCGGAACGCGCTCCTCGAGGCCGTACAGGCCCGCGGTGCGCTGCCCCAGTTCCTCGGCGAGCTCCGGGGTGACGCTCGCCCGCCGCCGCAGCGCCGCCGACAGCCGCTCCCAGGGCGGAGTGTCCGAGGCCGCGGCGATCGGCACCACCGCGACGCCGCCCGCGGCGGCGAAGAGCCGCAGAAAGTCCCGCCGTTCCACCGGAATGCCATTCGGGTCGATCACTTCGGCGTCTGCCTGCAGGACCAATGTGCCGCCGGGGACCAGCTCGCGACCTGCCTGCGGCGGGCCGCCGGGCCCGGTCGGGACGATACCCCGCCCCATTCCCGCCCGTATTGCTCCGGCCGCGGAGGGAAGTGTCTCGTCGTCGACGAAACCCAGTTCCACCGAGGACCGACCGAATAGGGCTCGCAACAGCCGCTGATAACGCAGGCTCGGCTTCTTGTCGCCCTTCTCCCACTTGCAGATCATGTTTCCGGTCACCCCGGCCTCGCGGCCCTCGTGGATGACGGAGAAGCGCCGGATCTCGGTGGCGAGGCGTTCCTGCGACCAGCCCCGCTCCTCCCGGCTCAGTCGTAGCCGGGCGTTCGGGGTGCGGGTCGCGGGGGCACGGTGGGACGTCGCCACGTCAGGTGATGGTCCGGAGGCCGCAGGTGCCCGGGAAGCTGCCGAAGGACCGGTCGTGAGCTGCATCGGGGCCTCCGAAGTCAATCGGTTGACTCCTGGAGCTTAACCCTCTGTGAGATAAGACGGTCATAGTCACTGTGGTCCCTTCGAGACCATCTAGGGCAAAAATGTGGTCTTCCCGGCGCGCGGGTGGCCTGCGTGCCGCTAACGGGCGCCGCCTTCTAGAGTGAGGGCGTGAGAGCCGGACCCCTCGACCGACGTCCTCGACCGCCCGGATCCGGTGCCCCGACCCGTCCGCTGCGCGCGTGGCAGCGGACGGCCCTCGACGTCTACCGGTCCCGCTCGTCGTCCGGGGGCCGGGACTTCCTCGCGGTGGCGACGCCGGGCGCCGGCAAGACCACCTTCGCCCTGCAGGTCGCCAGTGACCTGCTGGCCACCGGCGAGATCAGCCGGATCACCGTCGTCGCGCCCACCGAGCATCTCAAGCGGCAGTGGGCGGTCGCCGCCGCCGAGGTCGGGGTGGACCTCGACCCGGACTTCCGCAACTCCGCCGGCGCGACCTCGTCCGACTACACCGGCGTCGCGGTGACCTACGCCCAGGTCGCGGCCCACCCGGCGCTGCACCGGGCGCGGACCGCCGCCCGGCGCACCCTGGTCATCCTCGACGAGATCCACCACGCGGGCGACGCACTGTCCTGGGGTGAGGCGACCCGGGAGGCGTTCACCCCCGCGGCGCGGCGCCTCGCCCTGACCGGGACGCCGTTTCGCTCCGACGTCAACCCGATCCCGTTCGTCACCTACCTGCCGGGACCCGACGGCGTGCTGCGCAGCATCGCCGACTCCTCCTACGGCTACGCCGAGGCCCTGCGCGACGGCGTCGTGCGCCCGGTGCTCTTCCTCGCCTACTCCGGTGAGATGTCCTGGCGGACCAGCGCCGGCGCCGAGCTGTCGGCCCGGCTCGGCGAACCGCTGACCGGTGAACAGACCGCGGCGGCCTGGCGCACCGCGCTGGACCCGGGCGGGGACTGGATGCCGGCCGTGCTCGCCTCGGCGGACACCAGACTGTCGCAGGTGCGCGCCGGCGGCATGCCCGATGCGGCCGGGCTGGTCATCGCCACCGACCACGCCGCCGCGAGGGCGTATGCGGGGCTGCTCGCCCGGATCACCGGGGTGTCGCCGGTGCTCATCCTGTCCGACGACCCGACCGCGTCGGCGAAGATCGCTGACTTCCGGCAGTCGGCCGACCGGTGGATGGTGGCCGTGCGGATGGTGAGCGAGGGCGTCGACGTGCCTCGCCTCGCCGTCGGGGTCTACGCGACCTCGGCCTCGACGCCGCTGTACTTCGCCCAGGCCGTCGGCCGGTTCGTCCGGGGGCGGGGGCGGGGCGAGACCGCCTCGGTGTTCCTGCCGAGCGTGCCCACCCTGCTCGCCCTCGCCGGGGAGATGGAGATCCAGCGCGACCACGCGCTGGAGAAGCAGCCGCGCGACCCGGACGCCTTCGACGACGAGGCGCTGCGCGACGCCAACCGGCGCAAGGACGCCCCCGACCAGCCGGACACGCTGTTCACGGCGCTGGGCTCCTCGGCCCAGCTAGATCGGGTGATCTTCGACGGCGGCGAGTTCGGCACCCCCGCGGCGCCCGGCTCGATGGAGGAGGAGGACTTCCTCGGCCTGCCGGGCCTGCTGGAGCCGGACCAGGTCGCGACCCTGCTGCGCCAGCGGGAGGCCGCTCAGCAGGCCGCCCAGCAGGCGGCCGCCCGGCGCGCCGC
>NZ_JAMQQF010000492.1 GCF_023716945.1 Frankia sp. AiPs1
CCACCGGCCCGCCGCGCCAGCGCCACGCCAGCCGCGAGACCCGCCGGCGGCGTCGGCGCGCACCCGCCGCACACCTTGACGTGAACGTCAGATCATCTAGCGTCAACTCACGTTCCACCGGGATGTACGCATACGGGAGGTCTGTGATGGCTGAGGTTGGCATCGTGCTCGTGCACGGCGGTCAGCACGCCGGGGACTGCTGGGAACCCACCGTCGCCGAGATCGGGTTACAGGCGCCGGGTACGCCCGTCCTCGCCGTCGACCTGCCCGGCCGGCGTTCGGCGCCCGCCGACCTGGCGAAGGTCACCGTCGACGACTGGGTGACGAGCACGATCGCGCAGATCGACGCCGCCGGCATCGGCGAGTTCGTCATCGTCGGCCATTCGATGGCCGGCCTGACCGTGCCCGGCGTCGTCGCGCGGCTCGGCCCGACGCGCGTGCGCCGGATGATCCTGCTGGGCGCGGCCGTGCCGCCACAGGGCCGCTCGATCGTCGACACGGTGCCCGGCATCCTGGGCTGGGTCGCCCGCCGCAAGGCCGCGACCGGCCGTCCCGCCGCACCGATGCCCCGGCTGCTCGCGCGCTACTCGTTCTGCAACGGCATGTCCCGCGAGCAGCGGGCGTTCAGCCTGTCCCGGCTCTACGGCGAGTCCACCGGGGTGGCGATCGAGCCCACCGACCGCACCGACCTCGACCACTCGGTGCCCCGCACCTGGCTGTTGACCCTGCGCGACCGCGCCCAGACACCCGCCACCCAGCGCCGCTCGATCGAAGCGCTGGGCGGCGTCGACGAGGTCGTCGACCTCGACACCGGCCACAACGCCATGATCAGCCACCCCGCCGAGCTGGCCCGCATCCTCCTCGACCGGCGCGACGCCCCCTCCCCCGGTCCGTCACCTGACCGGTCCGTCACCTGACCGACCCGCAGTGGGGCGACCCGACCGGGACGCCGTCAGGCGGCGGCCTGGCGGGCGTCGCGGTGGGCCTGGGCCGCGACCATCAGGAGGTCGAGCGCGTCGCGGGTGCGCAGCAGGTCCTCGATGTGGGTGGAGAGCCGGTCACGCTCCCTGGCCATGCGCTCCATCGCCGCGTCGGCGTTCTCGTCGCTGGGTGAGTCGAGGCACGGCAGCAGGTCGCTGATGGCGCCGCTGGACAGCCCGGCCGCGTACAGGCGCTGGATGAAGGCGACCCGCTCGACATCGTCGGCCGTGTACTGCCGCTGCCCGCCGGCGCTGCGGGTGCTGGTGAGCAGTCCCTGCTCCTCGTAGTAGCGCAGCGAACGGACACTGACGCCGGCCCGCGCCGCGAGTTCGCCGATCCGCATCTCACCCTCCCGGCTGTGATCCCGGCCCCACGCCTTGCCTCTCACACTGATGTCAGGTTTTAGCGTACCTGGCGGGCCCGCCGTTGCGGGGCCCGTGACCAGGTACGCGAATGGAGTTCCGGGATGACCACGCTGTTCGACCGTTACCGCCTCGGCGGTCTGGCGCTGCCCAACCGGGTCGTGATGGCCCCGATGTCCCGGGTCCGGGCCGCGGCCGGGAGCCTCGCGACCCCGTCCATGGCGGTCTACTACGCCCAGCGGGCCACCGCCGGGTTGATCGTCAGCGAGGGGGTGCAGCCCAGCCAGGTCGGGCAGTCCAACCCGGGCACCCCGGGCCTGTACACCGACGAGCAGGTGGCCGCCTGGCGGCCCGTCACCGACGCCGTGCACGCCAACGGCGGGCGCATCTTCGCTCAGATCATGCACGGCGGCCGGGTCTCGCACCCCGACACCACCGGTCTCCAGCCGGTCGGACCGTCCGCCGTCGCCGCCGTGGGCGAGGTGTTCACCCCGACCGGGCCGCAACCCGCGCCGGTCCCCCGCGCCCTGGGCACCTCCGAGGTGCCCGAGCAGGCCCGTTCGTACGCTCAGGCCGCCCGGCGCGCCGTCGACGCCGGGTTCGACGGCGTCGAACTGCACGGCGCGAACGGCTACCTGATCTCGCAGTTCCTGTCGTCCAACGCCAACCTGCGCACCGACTCCTACGGCGGCCCGGTCGCCCACCGCATCCGCTTCGCCGTCGAGGCGGTGGCCGCCACGGTCGACGCCGTGGGCGCGGGGCGAACCGCGATCAGGCTCTCCCCCGGCGGCACCTTCTGGGGCGTCGAGGAGACCGAGGTGGTGGCGCTGTACGCGGCACTGCTCGCCGAACTCGCCCGCTTCGACCTCGCCTACGTGCACCTGGAGGCGACCGCCGAGCAGGAGGTGCTGGTCGGGCTGCGCCGCGCATGGCCGGGCAGCCTGGTCATGAACCCGGTGCTCCCGATGGGCCCGAAGCAGGTCGACCGGAGCGCCGCCGACCACTGGCTCGGCCTGGGCGCGGATCTGATCAGCTTCGGCCGCGCCTTCATCGCCAACCCCGACCTGGTGGAACGGCTGCGCACCGGCCTGCCGGTCGCGCCCGCCGACACGGCCACGTGGTACCAGGGCGGCGACGCCGGCTATCTCACCTACCCGGCGTACCAGTACACCGCCTGACCGGAGCAGGCAAGCCGTCAGGCCGGTGGCGGAATCGAACAGTCCGGCTCTGCACAGCCGACCCGAAGGACGAGGAAGAACAATGCATTCGCTCCAGGACAAGGCCACCGCCGCCACCACCACCGTCGCCGCCGCCGCCGCCGGCACGGAGCCGTCTGTCCGGACGGCCGTCATCATTGCCGGCCGGGTCTTCGTCCCCGCCGGTGACGTCGAGGCGTTCGTCGCCGAGGCACAGGCGACGTACCCGGTCGCCGCGGCGAACCCGGGAAACGTGCTGATCTCGTTCTGCGTGGAGGACGCGGCGACCGGTTCCGTCACGGTGCTCGAGCAGTGGACGTCCCAGGAGGCGCTGGATCGGCACCTGGCCACCCCGCAGGTCACGGCACTCTTCGCCAGGTGGAGCCCGCACATGCGCAACGAGGTGCGCAAGTTCGACGCGCTCAACGAAAGAGACCCCCGGGCCTGAGACCACCGGGCCGGAGAACCACCGGGCCGGAGAACCACCGGGCCTGAGACCACCGGGTCTGAGACCACCGGCGTCCGGGCTGAACCGCGTCGCGCCACCAGGGTCCTGGAACATCCCGGAATAACGGCTCGCCGGGGCGCTGGTGGGACGTTAGTTTCCTCGGCATGCTCGACCATGATTCCACGGATCTGGTGCGTCGCAGCTACGACGCGATCTCCTATCAGTACCGGCGAGACGACGACGAGCCCCGGCCCTACGGGCCCTGGATCGCCGACCTGCTCGCGCGCGTGCCGGCGGGTGGGACGGTTCTCGACGTCGGCTGCGGCTGCGGCGTTCCGGTGGCACGGGCCCTGGACGCCGCCGGTCACCGGGTGACGGGGGTCGATCTGAGCGCCGAACAGGTCCGACGTGCGCGCACGTTGATGCCGGCGGCCACCTTCCTGCACGCCGACGCCACCGAGGTCGACTTCCCGCCGGCCACCTTCGACGCGGTCGTCAGCCTGTACGCGCTGATCCACCTGCCGCTACGGAAACAACCAGCGCTGTTGGCCCGGATCGGCACCTGGCTGCGACCGGGCGGTTGGCTGCTCGCCATCACCGGCCAGGACGCGTGGACCGGCGTCGAGCAGGACTGGTTCGGCAGCGGCCAGCCGATGTGGTGGAGCCAGGCCGACGCGGCCACCTACCGGTCGTGGATCGCGGCGTCCGGACTCGTCGTCGAGTCCGAGCATTTCGTCCCCGAGGGCAGCAGCGGTCACGCGCTGTTCTGGGCCCGCCGCCCGGCTGCCGGCAACGACGCCGAGGCCGAGGCCGAGGTCAACCCTCCCGGGGAGCCCGGCGGTCGACCAGGGCGGCCAGCCACTCGGGGGTGACGTGCGTGAGGCTCGGCACGACGGCGTCGACGGGGACGTCGGCAGGCTGCGGCGTCGAGGGGACGAGCACGGTCACGCAGCCTGCGGCCAGGCCCGCCGTCGCGCCCGACGTGCTGTCCTCCAGCACGACGCAGCGCGCCGGCGCCACGGCGAGCAGGCGGCTGGCCCGCAGGTACGGCTCGGGATCCGGCTTGCCGCGCACCACCTCGTCCCCAGCGACCGACACCTGGAAGCGGGCGGCGCCGACCGTGCCGAGCACGTGGTCCATGAGCACCCGGGCCGACGACGACACCAGCGCCAGCGGCACCCGGTGCGCCGCGAGCGCACCGAGCAGCTCGACCGCCCCGGGCCGCGCCACGATCGCCCCCGGCGTGGCGAAGAGCTCGACGATGCGGCCCATGACGAACCGTGCCGCCTCGGCGAAGCGCGATCCGTCCACCCCGAGCAGCGACAGCATGAGGTGCAGCGCCGTGTCCGGGCCGCGGCCCAGGAGCGCCGCCTTGATCTCGGGGGTGAACACGCCGCCGAAGTGGGCGGCGAGGTCCTCCTGCGCCCGCGTCCACAGCCGCTCGGTGTCGACGAGCAGGCCGTCCATGTCGAACAGCACCGCCGCCGGCGCCCGCCCGCCACTCACCGGCCCGCCACTCATCGGCCGCTGCCGGGCAGGCCCGGCCCCGGAC
>NZ_JAMQQF010000493.1 GCF_023716945.1 Frankia sp. AiPs1
GCCGGCGGGGGAGCGGCTGGTGTTCCGCTCGACGGCGTGGGGTCCGCACCGCGACGAGCTGGTGTCCGTGCCGGCCGCGGACCCGGCCGGGCCCCGCACCGCCTCCGGCGTGCGCTGCCTGCGCTTCCACGCCGCCGGCGGCACCGGCATCTGCCTGCGCCGGGTGCCGGGCGTGGTGGGGGACAGCTACCGGGCGGTGGTGCTCGACGCGGACCTGCGCGAGCGGCGTGACTACCCGCTCGGCGGCATCCCCACCCGGGCCCGGGTCTCGCCGAGCGGACGCATGGCGGCCTGGACCGTGTTCGTCAGCGGGGACTCCTACGCGGGCACCGCGTTCTCCACCCGCACGTCCATCCTCGACACCCGCACCTGGCGGCTGGACGGCAACCTGGAGGACTACCGGATCGTCCGGGACGGTCGGACCTACCGCGGCCCGGACGTGAACTTCTGGGGGGTGACGTTCGCCGACGACACCCACTTCTACGCCACGCTCGCCACCGGCGGGCAGACCTACCTGGTGCGCGGCGACGTCACCGCGCGCACGGTCACCACCCTGCGGGCGAACGTCGAATGCCCGTCGCTGTCGCCGGACGGCACCCGGCTGGCGTTCAAGAAACGGGTGGCGGGCCTGCCGGCCGACGCGCCGTGGCGGCTGACCGTCCTCGACCTGCGCACGATGCGCGAGACCGCGCCGGCCGAGCGGCGCAACGTCGACGACCAGGCGCTCTGGCTCGACGGCCGCACCCTCGCCTACGCCCTGCCCGGCGACTACGGCAGCGACCTGTGGACGGTGCCCGCCGACGGCGGCGGCAGTCCGCGGCGGCTGACCACGGCGGCGCTGGCTCCCGCCGTGGTCGGCTGACCTGCTGACCTGCTGACCGGTCCCCTCAGGCGGACTTGCGGGGCAGGCTCCAGTAGTCGCGGTTGACGGCGATCCGGCCCTCGCGCAACGAGCCGAAGGAGGACCCGCGGATGCCGGCCGGCTGCATGACCCACTCGATGGCGTAGGTGGCCCCGTCGGACAGGGTGGTCAGGACGTCGTAGGTGGTGCCCGCCGTCTGGCTCAGCGCGTGGTCGATGAACGCCCGGGCCGCGTCGGTCCCCGTGGCGCCGTGGCCGGTCGGGACGTCCTCCAGCACGACGTCGGGGGTCAGGGTGGCCAGGATCGCGTCGGTGTCCTGCTTGTTCCAGCCGGCGAAGTAGTCGTCGATGACGGTGGTGTCGGTCATGGTCGTGTCTCCTCGGTGAGGGCGGGCCGCGCCAGGCCCGCCGGGTCGATCCGGTCGGCGACGGACGGCGCTGCCGGCACCGTCGCCAGCACCCGGCGCAGGGCGCGTTCGAGCGTCGAAAGGTCGTCCAGGCCCGGTCCGCTGACGCCCGCGGCGGCCAGGCTCGGATGCGTACCGCCCGCCGCCACCAGCCCCCGGGCCGCGAGCCAGCCGGTGAACAGCAGGTAGGTGGCGGTGAACAGCTCGACCGCCGCGGTCTGCGGCAGGCCGGCGTCGTGCAGGATCGACAGCGCCGTGCCGGTGAGCCGCCCGGCCGCGGCGGAGGGCTGCGAAGCCGTCAGGGCGCGCATCCCCGTGCCGGGGTAGCGCCGGAACGACTCGTCCATCGCCGTGACGAGCCCGACGTACTGGTCGATCCAGGGCGCGACCGGATCGATCTCGATGCGGATTTCGGCGGCGACCGCCTCGACGACCCGGTCGGCCAGGTCCTCGCCGCCGCGCAGGTGGTAGTGCACCGCGGGCGGGGTCACGCCGAGCTCGTCGGCGACCGCGCGCACGGTCAGCCGGTCGAGCCCGCCGCGCTCCACCACGCGCAGTGCGGCGTCGAGCACGTCGCGCTGGCTCAGCGGCGCCGGCTGGGTCCCGCCGCGCCTGCGTGCCACCGGCCGCCTCCCGTCCCCGGACTCCGCCGGTGGTCTGAACTCCACCGCTGGGTCGAACTCCACCGCTGGTTCGAACTCCGCTCCAGATCCGAACGCCGTCACTGGTCTGAACTCCGCCACAGGTTTGGAGTCTGCCTCGTGGACCGTCTCGAGGTTCATTATGCCATAGTTAATGACTGCGGTCATGACCTGAGGGAGGCCGATATGGGCAGCGACATCGACGGCGACCTGGACAGCCCTGGCGACCTGGACAGCGAGGTCGTCGTCATCGGGGGCGGGGTGGGCGGCTGCGCGCTCGCCGCCCGCCTGGCCGCGGCGGGTCTGGGTGTCACGGTGCTGGAGCGCGAGCGGGTCTACCGCGACCAGATCCGCGGCGAGGCGATCGTGCCGTGGGGCTATCGCGAGGCCGTCGAGCTGGGCCTGGGCGACACCGTGCTCGGCACCGAGGGTGCGTCGGTGATCAGTCGGATGGTGCCCTACGACGAGATGCTGACCGTCGAACGGGCCCGCGCCGCCGCGACGGACCTGTCCATGGCCGTGCCCGGCGCCCCGGGGATCATCGGCGTGGGCCATCCGGAGCTGCGCGAGGCGCTGGCCACCGCGGCGGCCAAGGCCGGCGCGACGGTCGTGCGCGGGGTCGGGCGTTCCACGGTGGATCCGGGCCCGGCGCCGTCGGTCACCTACGAGCTGGACGGGGCGCACCGCACCGTGCGCGCCCGGCTCGTCGTCGTCGCCGACGGCAAGAACTCCGCGACCCGCACGGCACTCGGCATCCCGATCACGGTGACCACCCCACGGGTGCTGCTCACCGGGCTGCTCGTCGACGACGGCGGCGCCTGGGACCGCGCCGAGACGACGCTCGGCGTCGACGGGCGCAACCAGTACATCGTCGTGCCCCGCGGCGCCGACCTGATCCGGCTCTACATCGCCCGGCACGCCGCCGACCCCGAACGGTTCAACGGGCCCGAGCGGGTGGCCCGCTTCCTCGAGGCGTACCGCTCGCCGGCGCTGCCGTGCCCCGACGCGCTCGCCGACGCCACCCCGGCCGGGCCGTGCGCGACCTTCCCCATGACCGACGCCTGGACCGACAACCCGCTGCGACCCGGGATCGCGCTGCTCGGCGACGCCGCCGGCTGGAGCAATCCGGTCACCGCCCAGGGGCTGAGCATCACCCTGCGCGACAGCCGGGTGCTCGCCGAGGCCCTGCTCGACGCCCCCACCTGGACCCCGCAGACGTTGCGCGGCTACGCCGAGGAACGCGGCGAGCGGATGGCGCGGCTGCGCTTCGCCACCGCGCTGACCGATCTGCTGTCCGCGTTCGGGATGCCCGAGCGGGCGACGAAGCGCCGGCGGATGACGAAGCTGCTGCGCGAGCGCCCGGACCTCGGCGCCGCGCTCGGCGCCGTCCACGCGGGCCCCTGGGCGCCCGGCGCGCAGGCGTTCTCCCCGGACATCCTGACCACCGTCGCCCTCGCCTGACAGCTGAGACGGGACTCAGGCGGTCGCGCGGGCGTCGGTGGCCAGGCGGCGCAGGAACTCCTCGACCACGTCGACCAGTTCCCCGACGACGTCGCCGGGCACGTCGGGACTGAGCACGGCCGGCAGTTCGGTCTCGGTCGAGCCGGTGAAGCTGCGGGTGCTCAGCCGGACCATCGACTCGAACACGGGGACCCCGAGGCTGGCGGCCTGGTGGATGTGGGGCCGCAGGAAGCTGGTCGGCTGCCCGCGGTAGTACTGCACCATCATGAGCACGACGCCGAGCACCCGCGGCTCGAGGCGCTTCGCCGCGGGATGCACGCCGGACTGCAGGTCCGCGACCCGGTTGTACTCCCAGACGTAGCGGCGCAGCTTGCCCAGCAGGTGCTCGATGCCGAGCGCGGAGAAGTTGTCCGGGCGGGCCGGGATGAGCACGTGGTCGCAGGCGGCGATGGCGGCGCGGGTCATCACCCCGAAGTGCGGCGGGCAGTCGATGAGGACCAGGTCGTAGTCGCCCATCCCGGGGGAGGCGAGCCCGGTGGCCAGGCGCTGGTAGACGTCGAAGTAGTGGCGGGTGGACCGGTGCGCCTGCGCCCCGCCCAGGTGGGCGGCGAGGTTCATCTCGATGTCACCGAGCGACAGGTGCGAGGCGAGCAGGTCCAGCGAGCCGCCGCGCTCGGCGACGGCGGCGGCGGCGACCGGCGGGGTTGTCACGTAGCCGGCCAGCGGGGGCGGGAGGGTCTCCGGGCGCCACGACTCGAACCAGGCCTTGACGGTCCTGCGGTGGTCGGCGAGCTCGGTGCGCCAGACCTCCGGCTGGTAGAAGGAGAAGGTGAGGTTCGCCTGCGGGTCCAGGTCGATCAGCAGGACGCGGCGGCCCAGCCGGGCGATGGCGGCGCCGATGTTCGCGGTAAGTGTCGTCTTGCCCACCCCGCCCTTGTAGCTGGCGATCGCCACGACCTTCACCGCATCCTCGCTCCCGGTCGTGCGCCCCGCCCGACCGCGCGGTGACGTCTCCTCGTGCCTGGCCGGACCGGTAACTGCTCCGTGTCCGGCTCACAAGCAGACTACGGCCGGCCGGCGGGGTGGCCGGATCGGGCGATGGGCCCACCGTCCCGGGCGGCGGCGGCGCGCCGCCCGGGAGCCCCGCGCGAC
>NZ_JAMQQF010000494.1 GCF_023716945.1 Frankia sp. AiPs1
TGTACGACGTCCCGTGGGACCGCTCGGTTCCCGGTGTACGACGTCCCGTGGGACCGCTCGGTTCCCGGTGTACGACGTCCCGTGGGACCGCTCGGTTCCCGGTGTACGACGGCAGAGCCCGTGGGACCGCCCGGTCTGCGGAAGGCAACGACGGAGGGTGTCCATGCGCCTGAACCTGATGTTCCCGATGCGCGCGGTGAAGCACTACGACCGCTGGATCGGGGACGCGGACCTGGCCGAGGTCGGCCGGCTGGTGGAGGAGGCCGGGTTCGACGCGGTCTCGATGAGTGAGCATCCGATTCCCGACGACGCCTGGCTCGCCAACGGCGGGCATCACTCGTTCGACCCGTTCGTCTCGCTGAGCTTCCTGGCTGCGGCGACGACCCGGCTGCGGGTGATGACCTACGTCGCGGTCGCCGGCTACCGCAGCCCGTACCTGCTGGCGAAGTCCGCGGCGAGCCTGGACCGGCTCAGCGGCGGGCGGCTCACCCTGGGCGTCGCCGCGGGTTACCTGAAGACCGAGTTCGCCGCGCTCGGCGCCGACTTCGCCCAGCGCGGGCGCCTGCTGGACGCGGCCATCCCGGCCATGCGGGCCGTGTGGACGGGCCGCAGCGTCGACCGGGACGACCCGACGTTCCCGCTGCACGGGCATACCTCCCTGCCCGGCCCGGCGCAGGCCGGCGGCCCCCCGATCTGGATCGGCGGCAACAGCAACGCGGCGCGGCGGCGCGCGGTCACCCTCGCCGACGGCTGGATGCCGATGGGGCAGTCCGTCGCCGTCGCAAAGATCACCAAGACGCCGCCGATGGAGGACGTGGCGGCCCTGGCCGAGGCCGTGCGCGGGGTACAGGATCGGCGCGCCGAAGCCGGGGCGGCCCCGCTGGACGTGTCGTTCGTGCCGTACGAGGCCGAGCTGTTGCCGGACGTCGACGCCTTCGCCCGCGCCGTCGCGGCGTCCTACCGGGCGTACGAGGACGCCGGCGTCACGTGGATCACCATCGAGCCGACCAGCCGCAGCCTGGCCGCCTTCCGGGAGGACGTCGAGCGGATCGGCACCGCCCTCGCCGCCCTCGTCCGCTAGCCCCTCCCCCCTGCCCCCCTGCCGTTCGCCTGCCGTCTCGCCTGCGGGCGGCAGACGGCGGGCGGCAGACGGCCGGTGACGGCTGGTGGCCGAGGGCGGGTCCGGCCCGCGGGGCGACGGGATCGTCGTCCGTACGATGGAGGCCCGGCTGTGGTGACGACCGGCCGTGACTGGCAGCGTAAGCATGCCGGTGGCGCCGGGGGCGCTGACGGGGTCCGACGAGGGGGATTTGAGACGGTGGAGGTCCGCGTGCCGGTCCGTGCGGGGTCCGGCCCCGGGGCGGCGGCGTGACACCGGCGGTGGACGCGGGCGGCAACAGCCGGATCCGCCCGGTGGAGGAGACGGCCGGCAACGGGCGGTTGTCGGCGACCCTGGCGACGCGCCGCCGTGCGATGGCCGCGGACCTCATCGAGCAGGCCGCGCTGGAGCTGTTCACGACCCGGCCGATGGACGAGGTCACCGTCGAGCAGATCGCGGCTGCCGCCGGGGTGTCGGTGCGCAGCTTCTACCGGTACTACCCGGGCAAGGAGATGATCCTCACCGCGCTGCCGGTCCGGCTCGCGACGGCGATCGCCGAGGAGACCGGCCGCCGCCCGCCGACGGAGGCGCCGTTCGCGGCGCTGCGCAACGCCGTGGACGCGCTGACCGGGGAAACCAACGACTACCTGCGCCGCTGGCAGCGCGCCATGGCCCACAGCTACGGCAACGAGCGGGTCCAGCAGCTTGTCGTCACCGTCACCAGTCCGATGCTCACCGAGGCCCTGGCGCAGCGGGCGGGCCTCGCCGCGGACGACCTGTGGCCGGAGCTGGCCGGGATCAGCGCCGCCACCGCACTCGTCGTCGGCTCCCGCCGTTGGACGGCGCGCCGGGGAAGCCTGCGGTCGCACCTGCTCGACGCGCTCGACCTGCTCGGCGGCGGCCTGGGCCCCGGACCGGCCCCGGCGGTCACCGGAACGCCCGGTCGCGGCTAGCCCGGCGTGCTCTGGCTGCCGGGCCGCTGCCGATCGCGACCCTGCAGCCGATCGCCGCCCCAGCCGATCGCCGCCCCAGCTGTCGATCGCCGACCCCGGACGACGAATCCCCGCGCAGGGCCTCGGCAGGCCGTGCGCGGGGAATCGTCGCGTGTCCGCGCCGGGCGCGGGACGCCGGGTCAGGCGGGCGCCAGGGCCTGCTCCAGCTCCTTGATGTCGTAGTAGTCGCGGATCACGGAGATCAGGCCGTCGGCGTCGAACGTGAACACCCCGCACCAGTGCAGGACGACGGACCGTCCGCCCATGGTGAGGCGGTCGAGCCGCTCGGTGAAAACCACGGTGTCGGTCGAGGCCACCGTGACCAGCTCGTACTGGAACGCCGAGTAGAGGGCGGCCTGACGGTCGAACTCCGCGCGGATGGCCGGACGTCCGACGACCGCCGGCTGCCACGCGCTCACGTGGTAGCGGGCGTCCGTGGCGACGGCGGCGGCCGCCGCGTCATAGTCCCGTTCGACCAGCCGGTCGAGGAACTGGCGGACCAGAAGCTCGTGCTTGTCGCTCACTCATACTCCCGTGATCGGGTCGATGGGGGCGGCGGTCCGGCGGCGAGGCCGGGCCCGGGGCGTCAGGACCTGGCCTGCTCGCGGTACTTGCGCGCGCTTTCGAGCTGGGGGTGGTGGTTGCGGTCGTACTGCTCGATCCACTCCTTGGGCAGGGCGCCCCAGGCCGGGCCGACGCGCAGCCGCTCGCCGTCGTGGAGCTGCTCCGCGGCGACGACGTCGGCGACGAACAGTGTGCTCTCGTCGATGTCGAGGGAGTGGACGACCCGTCCCTCGACGTAGCTGAGCGCGTCGAGCAGGATCGGGGTGCCGGTGACGCCCGGCTTCGTTCGGAACTGGCTGATCTTGTCGCCGTCCCGGCCGGAGCTCCCGCCCAGGCCCATGAGGATGTCGAGGGAGATCGCGAACTGCTCCTCCGGGGTCGCCGCCAGCAGGTGCATGGCGAAGACACCGGACTCGAGGACCAGGTCGTGGGTCAGGTTGTACTTCGTGAGGCTGATCGTCACGCGCGGCGATTCGGGCACGATGCTCGCGGCGCCGGCCGACAGCGACATCAGGCCGTTCGCCCGGCCGTTCAGGATCGTGGTGACGGCGACGGGGAACGGCCGCAGCCCGTTCAGCGTCGAAGCGGCTGCCTTCAGGTCCAACGTCATCGGGACTCCTCGCGTGAAGCCGGCACGGGGGCCGGGCGGGCATGGCCGCGGCGGGGAGGCGTCGTCCGGTTGCCCGCCGGCCGCCGCAGGCGGAACGTCGTGAACGGCGGCCGCGCCGGCTCGTCCGGCAACGAGAGCGGCGTGACCTGCCACAGGTGGCACGTTATGCCACCTGTGGCATGATCTGCAAGGGGTCGGCGCCCCTCTCTGACGGCTCGTACACGAGCTCCCGGCGCACCTCGGGTCGGGTCGAGCCGCGGGTACCAGCGGTCGGGAGCAGCGGGCGAACCGGGCCGAAATGTATCGTGCGTCTGACGAAAACGTCACGGCTGTGAGTGGCCGGCGCGCCAGCTCCGAGGGACGCGCCAGGTCCGAGGGAGTGGTGAGGTGTCGGGACACCCGGCGGGGCAGCACGACGAGGGGCGGATCACGGGCAGCGCCGACGGCGACCCCGTGGGCGCGGGGGACGACGGGCCGGGCGGGGGCGCGGGACGCTGCCGGGCGATCCTGTCGGTGCCCGCGACGGAGGAGAAGCGGATCCTGCGCTCCCTCGACCGGGGCGCCGACGAGCTCGTCTTCGACCTCGAGGACGCGGTGGCGCCGCAGCGCAAGGACGACGCCCGCGCGCTGCTGGCCGGTGTGCTCGCCGAGGTCCTCGCGGGGCCCCGGGCGGGCCTCGGGGTGTCCGTCCGGGTGAACGCGATCCGGTCGCCGTGGTGCCATCTCGACATCGCCGCCTGCGTGGCGGCGGGCGACGGGCCGCTGTCGCTCGTCATCCCCAAGGTGTCGGACGCGGGCGATCTCGCCTTCGTCGAGCGGCTGCTCGACGGGATCATCGCGGCGACGGGGCGCACGGCGCCCGTTCGCGTGCAGGCGCTGATCGAGAGTGCCGAGGGTCTGTCGCGGGTGTCGGAGATCGCCGCGCACGGCGGCCGGCTGGAGGGCCTGATCCTCGGCTACGCCGACCTCGGCGCGTCGCTGGGCCGGGCACCGAGCACCCCGCCGCAGCGCTGGCTGTACGTGCAGGACCAGGTGCTCACCGCCGCGCGTGCCCACGGCCTGCGGGCCATCGACGGGCCCTACCTCGGCACCGCGGACGACGAAGGGCTGCGCGCGGCCGCCGAGCATGCCCGCGAGCTGGGTTACGACGGCAAGTGGGTCATCCACCCGGCGCAGATCGCCACCGTGCGGGAGACGTTCACCGCCGGCCCCGAGGAGGTCGCCCGCGCCCGGGCGGTGCT
>NZ_JAMQQF010000495.1 GCF_023716945.1 Frankia sp. AiPs1
CGCCCAGTTGCGGGGCCGCGCGCGGCGGGTCGTCGAGCACCGCCTCGACCGCGAGGAGCGCCGGCTCGCGGACATGCGGGGCCGCCCGGTCCTCGCGGCGCCCGCCCGCGATCTCGCCCGGCGCTCGGACGACGTGGCCGCCCTGTTGGCCCGTTCCCGCCGCTGCGTGCAGCACGCCCTGGAGGTCGCGGCGCGTGATCTGGTTGCCACCCGTGCCCGGGTGCGGGCGCTGTCCCCGGCGGCGACCCTCGACCGCGGGTACGCCGTCGCGCAACGCTCGGCCGACGGCGCGGTCGTGCGCGATCCCGCGGAGGTCGGATCCGGCGAGCGCCTCGTCATACGGGTGGCGGGCGGCGCGTTCGGAGCCGCGGTCATCGGGGACTGAACCGGCGCCGTTCATCACGCCGGCCGATCGTCACGCCGGCCGATCGTCATGCCGGTGGTTCGTCGCGCCGGCCGATCGACGCGCCGGTGGTTGGCGCGGGTCGGCGTCAGGCGGGGCGGTCGGGATCGGCGGCGGCGAGCCGGGCGCGGGCGCCGTCGAGCAGCGCCTGGCAGGTCCGGGCCAGCTCCTCGCCGCGCTCCCACAGCGCCAGCGACTGCTCCAGCGTCACCCCGCCGGCCTCGAGTTGGCGGACGACCTCCTCCAACTCGGCGCGGGCGATCTCATAACTGATCGGAGCCGCCTGGGTGCCGTCGGTGCCGGGAGAGTCGCCGACCGTCGTGGATCCAGGACTTTCAGACATCGCCACCTCCGCGCCCTCGCATACCCAATTCCCGGCCAATGCGCTGCCATGGCCCGTTCGTGACGCCTCGTGCCGCTGCGCGGCTCGGGCGCAATTCGACGTGGCGTGTCACGAGTATTCCCGACCGGCTCCGGCGCCACGCCGAGTGCCACTCGAGCCGGAAATTCGGCACTCCGTCGGCGCAACGTGGTATCAATCAGGCGACAATCATGGTCGTAGCGGGTTGGCTCGGCGGAGATCCATAGTACAAGGTCACTGCAGGACGTTTCAGATTGGTGGCGGTTCGCGAATCTGCGGGCCCCACTCGGCTGACCGCCCGTCCGCTTCGGGCGGTCCGGAGGTACACCACATGCCCGGCGCACGTCCGTCGCTCCGACGCCAGGCCGTCGGTGGTCGCTCCCGGGGGCAGGTTCCATCCGCCTCCCCGGGAGGTCCGGTCCTGCTGCGGCACGACCTCGCCGGCACGGCGTCTCGCGACGCCAGTTCCATCGATCAGGGCGGCCGGGGTGGCCGGTCCAACCGGCGCACCCCGGCCGGCGGGCCGCTGCTGCGGCGCGCGGCCGGTCTCATCCTCGGGCTGGCGGTCCTCATCCCGGCGGCTACCGCCTGGGACGGCTCACCCGGATCCCACGGGAATCCCGCGCCGTCCGGGCGGCCTCCCGTCGCCGCCGGGACCAGCCAGCACTGAGGTAGTCGAGGCCGGCCTCGTTACCGCAGCGATTATCCGGTGATACTGGATACCCGGGCCCGCAGGTCCGGGTATCCAGCCCGCGGAGCCGATCCCGGCCGGCGTCGACTCCGGCCCATGCGGCGGTCAATTCCGCACCGGGATACAGACCATTCATTAAAATACGGACCAGTGGTCAGAATCTCGACCAATTTCCAGAATCAGGCGGCCGCCACCGGATGGCAGGCACCGCCGGATCCTCAGTTCCCGCGGGTCAAGGTTAGGTAGCCGCGGTCTGAAGGTCTCGCGGAACGTCAGGTGCCGCTGGGCTGCACCGCCTGGACCGGCTGGAGTGACTCGGCGAGGGCGACCAGGTCCGCCTGGGACGCGCCGCCCTTCCCGTCGCCGCCGTCGTCGACGACCACGGTGAGGCCCCCGTCGATCCGGCTGAGGGCGAGATGACCGTCATCGCCCGGGCGCTGCTCCCAGGGGACCCCGTCGACGTCCATCGTCCCGCGCGCCGGGCGGTTGCCGAGCAGCTTCTGCACCGCGTTCGGCGCGTTGCTTTCCCGCAGCCGGGCGTACGTCCGGTGGCCGGACCGGTCGACGACGTACCCGATGGTCGCCTCGGCCACGTTGCCACCGTCGGAGCTGCCGGTGGGGCCGGTCAGCCGCAGCGAGGTCGCCTTCCAGTACCCGGGCAGCCCGGTGGGAGCGAGCGGGGTGTAGGGCGTCTGCCGGGCGAAGGCCGCCATCGGCTCGGCCGTCTCGACGGTCTTGACCGCCGACTCGTCGCCGCCGCGCGGCATCACGAAGATGACGAAGACCAGAACGCCCGCCATGACCGCGGCGAGGGAGAGGACCATGTCTCTGATCGTTTCCTGGCCGCGTCGCTGTCGTTGTGCCACGCCCCCATCTTCCAGGTCTCGGCGGGGTGATGGTGGCCCGGGACCGGTTTGGACGGCCCTTTGCGGCGCGGGTGTGGTCGGAATCTCGCCCACAGCGAGCCGTGGTCCACGCGCAACGTCGACGGGCGGCCGTCACGCCCCCTCCGCGTGACGGCCGCCCGATCGAAGCGTTTGACGCCTGCATGCACCGGAAGGTTGCGCGCAGGTTTTCGACTCCTGGCCTGTCACGCGAGCGACAGTCCGGGTGCCCCGGTTCGCCTGACGGCGGTCGATGCTCCGGAATACGATCATCGGGGTGTAGACCGCCGTGTGGCTGCGTATCTCGGGCGCCTGCGGGGTGGCCGAACTAGGCTCACGGCCGTGCCTTCCGCTCCCGATGCCCTCGCCGCCAGGTCCTCCGACTCCTCGGCTGTGCCCGACACGCTGGCCGTGCAGGGGCAGGCCCCGGACCGCAACCTTGCCCTCGAGCTCGTCCGGGTGACCGAGGCCGCCGCGCTTGCCGCCGCGCGCTGGGTCGGCCGCGGCGACAAGAACGGCGCGGACGGCGCCGCCGTCGACGCGATGCGTCGGCTCGTCGGCACCGTCTCGATGCGTGGCGTCGTCGTCATCGGTGAGGGGGAGAAGGACGAGGCCCCGATGCTGTTCAACGGCGAGCAGGTCGGCTCGGGTGAGGGCCCGGAGTGCGACGTCGCGGTCGACCCGGTCGACGGCACGACGCTCACGGCCAAGGGCATGAACAACGCCGTGTCCGTCATGGCGGTCAGCGAGCGCGGCTCGATGTACGACGCGAGTGCCTGCTTCTACATGGACAAGCTGGTCACCGGGCCGGAGGCGGCCGACGTCGTCGACATCACCGCCTCCGTCGAGGACAACATCCGGGCCGTGGCGAAGGCGAAGGCGATCCATCCCCGCGACGTCACCGTGGTCGTCCTGGACCGGCCCCGGCACGCCGAGCTCGTCGAGCAGATTCGCGCCGCCGGCGCCCGGGTGAAGCTCATCTCCGACGGCGACGTCGCCGGTGCCGTGATGGCCGCCTCCGCCGACACCGGCGTCGACCTGCTTCTCGGCGTCGGTGGCACGCCCGAGGGGATCATCACCGCCTGCGCCGTGACGTGCCTCGGCGGGGTGATCCAGGGCCGGCTGTGGCCCAAGGACGAGGCCGAGCGCAGCAAGGTCGTCGCCCTCGGGCACGACCCGGAGCGGGTGTTGTCCACGCGGGACCTGGTAGCCAGCGACAACGTCTTCTTCGTCGCGACCGGGATCACAGATGGTGAGCTGCTGGCCGGGGTACGGTACCGCCCGGGCGGCGCAAACACGTCGTCGCTGGTGATGCGCTCCCGCTCGGGCACAATTCGCCGGGTCGACAGTCAGCATCAGCTCACCAAGCTGCAGGCGTACTCCACCGTTCCGTTCTGATCTCATCCCGGGGAGGCGATCGCGTGGCGCGGCTGTCTCCCGCGGAGCTGTTCGTCCGGCTCGACCGGCCGGGGCCGCATGGCAGTGCGGCGGAGGTCCGCACGCTGCCCGCCGCCGCACGCCGGTTCCTCGCCCACCCCCGGCCGCCTGTCCTGCTCGGCTGCGTGGGGACGCTCGCCGCGGTGCGCGTGGGCCGTGGGCCGTGGCGAGCGCGTGACACCCGCGTCGCCGTGGCCGCCGCCCTCGCCCAGCCGTTCGTGGAATGGGGCGTCCACCGGCTGTTGCTGCACGCCCGCCCGGCCAGCCGGCTGGGCGCCGTCGGCTACCAGCTTGCCGGCTACGGGCACGAGCAGCACCACCGTGATCCGACCGACCTGGACACGATGTTCCTGCGCCCCCGCGAGGTCATCACCGGAACGGCCGTGGCCGCCCTGCCCGCGCTGCTCGGACCGCCCTGGGCGGCGACGGGGGCGCTGTGCGCGGGCGTGGGCGTCCTCGCCTACGACTGGACGCACTTCCTCATCCACACCCGAGTCCCGCCGCACACGGGGTACTACCGGCGGCTCTGGCGCGGCCATCGGCTGCACCACTACCGCAACGAGCGTTACTGGCTTGGCGTGACCAGCCCCCTCGGGGATCTGGCGCTACGAACGAACCCTCCGCGGGACGCCGTGGAGCTCTCCGCGACCGCCCACGGCCTCGCCGCCTCCGCTCCCACGGCCGGCCCGCCGCTCGGCTGAGCCCGCCGCTCGGCCGAGCCC
>NZ_JAMQQF010000496.1 GCF_023716945.1 Frankia sp. AiPs1
GTTGGGTTGCCGGCGGCCGACGGGTCGTCGGCGGTGGCCGGGTCGTCGGCGGTGCCAGGGTTGTGGCCGGCGGCGCGGCCGAGACCGGCCTGCAGCGGACTCAACGCCGCCGTCAGCAGCGCGGGGTGCAGACCGAAGTGGCCCAGCTCGTCCGCGCCGCGTTCGGGGAGCGCGATCTCGGCGAACAGCTCGCCGTCGCGCCGCCACAGCCGCTGTGTGCCGTCGAGGCCGGGACCGTGCGCCAGGCCGAGAGTGGCGAGGCGGGCGTCGATCTCGTCGACCGGTATCTCCTCGGCATCTGCCGGCGGCCAGCTTGCCGGCGCCTGCGCGCGCCGCGACGCCGCGGGCGCCAGCACCCCCGTGGCATGGGTCGTCCAGGGGCGGTTCACCTGCTCGCCGAGGTCGTCGTCGGCCTGGTCGCCGGCGTCGGCCGGCCCGTGGGGGCGGGCGTGCACGGTGAAGGAACGTTGCGCGCCGGTGTCCGGCGCCGCCACGGCGAGCTGAAGGTCCACATCGCCCTCGGCCGGCAGCAGCACCGGCCGGTTGATCGTCAGCTCGTCGACGCCCAGCCCGCCGAGCAGCCGCGCCGCCTGGAAGGACAGCTCCAGGATCGCGGCCGGCGGCAGCACCGCGGTGCCCCCGGCGGTGTGCTGCGCCCACTCGCCGTGGACGCGGCTGGAGACCCGGCCGGTGAGTAGCAGGCTCTGGCCGTCGCCGAGGGTGGTGGCGGCTCGCAGCAACGCGTGCCCGGTCGCGTGCAGGCCGAGGCTTGCCGCGTCACCTGGCGGTGTTGCGTCCTCCAGCCAGTAGCGGCGTCGTTGGAAGGGGTAGGTGGGCAGGGTGGTGGGGGCGGTGGTCGGGTTGAGCGTGGGGCTGGTGGGGGTGTGCCAGGTGGGGGTGTGGCCGTGGGTGTGGAGGTGGGCGAGGGCGGTGTGGAAGGTGTGGAGGGTGCCGTGGTCGCGGCGCAGGGTGCCGGTGATGGTGATGGTGGGGCGGCTGGTTTCGGTGTTTTCGGGATTGCGGTTTTCGGTGCTGTTCCTTTCGGGGTTTCCAGGATTTCCGGGGTTTCGAGGATTTCCAGGGTTTTCGGGGTTGGGTGTGGTGTCGAGGGTTTCGGTGACGGCGGTGGTGAGGACCGGGTGGGGGCTGATTTCGATGTAGGTGGTGTGGTTGTTGTGGTGGAGGGTGGTGACGGCGGGGTGGAAGAGGACGGGGTTGCGGAGGTTCTGGTACCAGTATTCGGCGGTGAGGGTGGTGGTGTCCTGGTAGGTGTTGGTGAGGGTGGAGTAGAAGGGGATGGTGGCGGGAGTGGGGGTGATGTGTGCGAGGGCGGTGGTGATGGTGGTGCGGAGGGGTTCGATGTGGGGAGTGTGGGAGGCGTAGTCGACGGGGATGCGGCGGGATTGGATGTTGTGGGTTTCGCAGTGTTGGAGGAGTGCGGTGAGGGATTCGGGGTTGCCGGCGATGATGGTGTGGGTGGGGCTGTTGTGGGCGGCGATGTGGAGGTCGGGGTAGGCGGTGAGCAGGTCGTGGGTGGTGGTGGCGGGCAGGGTGATCGATGCCATGGCGCCGGTGCCGGCGAGCGTGGTGAGGGCGTTGGCGCGTAGGGCGACGATGGCCGCGGCGTCGGTGAGGGTGAGGGCGCCGGCGATGTGGGCGGCGGCGATTTCGCCTTGGCTGTGGCCGAGGACGGTGTCGGGGTTGATGTTGTGGTGTTGCCAGAGGCGGGCGAGGCTGGTCATGACGGCGAACAGGGCGGGTTGGACGACGTCGACGGTGGTGGGGGGCGGGGTGGGGGAGGTGAGGAGGTCGAGAAGGTTGTAGGTGAGGTGGGGGTTGAGGGCGTCGGTTGCGGCGGTGAGGTGATGGGCGAAGGTGGGGGAGGTGGCGAGGAGGTCGCGGGCCATGCCGTGCCATTGGCTGCCCTGGCCGGGAAAGACGAAGACGGTTTTTCCGCGGGGGGTGGCGGTGGCGTGGACGAGGTGTGGGTGTGGTTGTTGATGGGCGAGGGCGTGGAGGGCGTCGCGGAGTTCGGTGTTGTTGGTGGTGATGATGGCGGCGCGGTGTGGGTGATGGGTTCTGCCGTGGGTGAGGGTACGGGTGAGGGAGTGCGGGGTGGTGTCGGGGTGGTTGGTGAGGTAGGTGTGCAGGCTTTCGGCCTGGGCATGTAGGGCTTGTTCGGTGTGCCCCGACAGCAACACCGGAATAGGAGTTTCCTGAGCGCCAGTAGTCTCCGCGGCAATGCCGTCCGAGGGGACGTCGGTCGAGTCTGCGGGCGACGCCGTCCCGTTTTCCGCCGCGTTGCCGCGGGCGCGCACCAACCTGACCGGCCCGGGTTCGCCGGTGGTCGTCCCCGGCGTGGATTCGTCGGCTGCCGGGGGGGCTTCTTCGATGATGATGTGGGCGTTGGTGCCGCTGATGCCGAAGGAGGAGATGGCGGCGCGGCGGGGGCGTTGGCTGGGTTCCCAGGGTTGTTCTTCGGTGAGCAGGGTGATGGTGCCGCTGTCCCAGTCGACGTGGGGGGTGGGGGCGTCGATGTGGAGGGTGCGGGGGAGGGTGTGGTGGTGGAGGGCTTCGACGATTTTGATGATGCCGGCGGCGCCGGCGGCGGCTTGGGTGTGGCCGATGTTGGATTTGAGGCTGCCGAGGTAGAGGGGGCGGTCGGCGGGTCGGTGCTGGCCGTAGACGGTGAGTAGGGCCTGGGCTTCGATGGGGTCGCCGAGGCGGGTGCCGGTGCCGTGGGCTTCGACGGCGTCGACGTCGCCGGCCTTCAGACCGGCGTCGGCGAGGGCCTGGCGGATGACCCGCTGCTGGGACGGGCCGTGCGGCGCCGAGAGCTGGCCGCTGGTGCCGTCCTGGTTGACCGCCGAGCCGCGCACGATCGCGAGCACCGGATGATTGTTGCGACGGGCGTCGGCGAGTCGCTCCACCAGCAGCAGTCCCACCCCCTCGCCCCATCCCGTCCCGTCCGCGGCCGCCGCGAACGCCTTGCACCGCCCGTCCGGGGACAGCCCGCGCTGCCGGCTGAACTCCACGAACAACCCGGGTGTCGCGATCACGGTGGCACCGCCGGCCACGGCCAGGTCGCACTCGCCTCGGCGCAGCGACTGCACCGCCAGGTGCAGCGCCACCAGCGAGGAGGAGCAGGCGGTGTCGATGGTGACGGCCGGGCCCTCGAAACCGAACGTGTAGGAGATGCGCCCGGAGGCGACGGAGCCGGCGCTGCCCAGCCCGACGTAACCTTCGAGCCCGTCCGGGGCCTGCCGGATCCGCCCGCCGTAGTCGCTGTACATCACCCCGGCGAAGACGCCGGTGCGCGAGCCGCGCAGCGAGTCCGGCGCGATCCCGGCCCGCTCGAACGCCTCCCACGACGTTTCCAGCAGCAGCCGCTGCTGCGGGTCCATCGCGGTCGCCTCCCGCGGGGAGATCCCGAAGAACGCCGGGTCGAACAGGTCGGCGTCGTGCAGGAACCCGCCCTCGCGGGCGTAGGTGTGCCCCACCCGGGCCGGGTCCGGGTCGAACAGGCCGGCCAGATCCCAGCCCCGGTTCTCGGGGAACGTCGAGATCGCGTCCGTGCCGGTCCGCACGAGGTGCCAGAGGTCCTCCGGTGAGCGCACCCCACCCGGGTACCGGCAGCCCATGCCGATGATGGCGATGGGCTCGGTGCGTTCGGCCTCCAGCTCCGACAGCCGTGCCCGGGTGGCCAGCAGGTCGGCGGTCACCCGCTTCAGGTAGTCCCGCAACCGGATCTCGGTGGCCGCGGTCGCCTCGTTCGTCATCCGACGTCACCTCTCTGCGTCTTGCGGGTCTGCGTCTTGCGGGTCTGTGTCCTGCGGATCTGTGTCCTGGGGGTTTGTGTCCTGCGGGTCTGCGTCCTGGGCTCGGCGGTGCTCGGGGCTCGGCGGGTCGTCGGGCTCGGCGGGGGGCTCATTCGCTGCCGAGCTGTCCGTCGATGAGCGCGAACAGCTCGTCGTCGGAGCTGACGTCGACGGCACGGGCGGCGGGCAGGAGCCGGTCCGCGCGGTCCGGGGCTGTGCGGTCCGGGGCTGTGCGGTCTGGGGCTATGCGGGTGAGCAGCGAGGACAGCCGATGGGCCAACTGCTCCTGCAGCTCGTCGCCGGGCCGTTCGGCGGGCAGGTCCAACGCGGCGAGGGCGGCCTCCAGGTCGGCGAGTCGGGTCAGCGCGTCGGCGGCGCCGCCCGGCAGCGCGGCCGCGAGCTCGGCGCGCAGATGCTCGGCGAGCGCGTCGATCGTCGGACGGTCGAACAGCAACGTCGTCGGCAGCCGCAGACCGGTGGCGGCGCCGATCCGGTTGCGCAGTTCCACCGCGGTGAGTGAGTCGAGGCCGAGATCGAGCAGGCCCCGGTCGGTGGGCAGCGGCCGGCCGGCCGGGTAGCCGAGCACCTCGGCCACCGCGTCGCGGACGAGATCCCTGGCCACCCGCGGCCGCTCTCCCGCGGCCGCCTCGCCGAGATGC
>NZ_JAMQQF010000497.1 GCF_023716945.1 Frankia sp. AiPs1
CGGGAGTACGTCGCCGATCCGGCGGGCGCCGGCGGCGAGCTCGCCCCCCCGCGGTCGTCGCCGGAGCCGAGCGGGCAGGTCGGCCGCCGGGATCGCCGGCTGGCGTCACCGCATTCGGATCATCACATGAGGACGGTCTTGTAGAGATGCAGAAAGTCGCACTCGCCTATCTCGGTTACGCCGGTCGCGGAAACCTCGGCGACGACGCGATCGAGCTCGTCTACAGGCGGGCGTTCCCGCAGGCGCGGATCGCCGCCCTGCCGCTTTATCCCGGGGACCTGCCCGGCCACCTGCGGGAGCGTCGGCACCTCGGTTTCCGGGACGCCTCCCTGCTGCTCGGTGGCGGCACGGTGATCGGACGCAAGAACTGGCGGGTTCACCTGCTGACCGGCGGCCGGCTCGCCGGGCGCCGCCCGTTCCACATGCTCGGCGCCGGCGTCGAGGACCCGGTCTTCCAGGGCCGTAACTCGTTCTCCGCGAACGGGGAGCTGCGCCGGTGGCGACCGTTGCTGGAGCAGTTCGACCGGGTGACCGTGCGCGGACCGCGCTCCGCGGAGCTGTTGGGGACCATCGGAGTGGTCAGCGAGGTCGTGGGGGATCCGGCCCTGCTGCTCGAACCCGGCCCGGTGCCGCGATCGGTGGATGCGGGCGTGCTCGGCCTCAACGTCGGCTGGGGCGACGACATGTGGGGGCACGATCCCGAGCGGGTCGGCCGGGAGCTCGCCGGCGCCCTGCGTCAGCTCGCCCGGCGCGGCTGGCGGTTCCGGGCCTTCCTCGCCAACGACAGCGACCGGGCGTACACCGAACGGCTGCTGGCCGACGCCGGGGTGACCGACCGGACCGAGGTGTACGTCACCGTTGATCCGGACACCTACCTGCACTCGGTACGCGGCTGTTCGGTGCTCGTGGCCCAGCGGCTGCACGCGGCGATCCTGTCCTGCTGCGCCGCCGTGCCGACCATCGCCATCGGCTACCAGCCCAAGTGCGACGACTTCATGGCCTCCCTCGGCCAGGAGCGGTTCCTTCTGCGCACCGACGAGGTCGACACCGAGTCGCTCGTCGAGCTGGTGGAGAAGGTCGACGCGGACCGCGCGGACCACGTGATGCGGCTGCAGATCGCCGTCGACGGGCGCCGCGCGGCCCTGCGCGCGGCGCTGGCTCGCATCGGCGATCAGCTCGGCCTCGACCACGCCGCCGGCTAGGAACCGGCCTGGCCGCGACCACCGCCGACGTCGGTTTCCGAGCGACGCCGGCCCGGCCGCGGCCGGGCGACGCTGGTCCTCGCGTCCGGCCCACCCGGCCTCACCGCCCGGCCGGCATCCGCCGGCCTCCCCACCCACCCGCCATTGCCCGGCATCCACCCAGCGGAGACAGGTTCACGTGCAGATGAGCGGAGTTCGCGCCCGCCTGGCGATCGCCCTGGGACTGATCTGTCTCGTGTTGCTGCCGCTCGATGCCCCCGGCGGCCTGCGGGCCGCCGTGATCCTCCCGGCGGTCCTGCTCCTGCCGGGTGCGGCCGTCCTCAGCTTCGTGGTGATCAAGGATCGGGCGCTCTGGGCCGGCCTCGCCGTCTGCGTCAGCCTCGCGGTCGAGGCTGTCGCGCTCTGCGCGCTGCTGTGGCTGCGGATCTGGCACCCGGACGCGGTGGCCGCCGTGCTGGTCGCGCTGTCGGTGGCGATCATCCTGGTCAACTCGCGACGATCCCGGTCCGCTCCCGAGAACGGCGCGGCGCGGGTGTCCGTCGCGGGCTACCTGACCGATGCCGCCCCCACCGAACCCATCGCGCGCGGTGGATTCGGCGCCCACACCGACCGCATCGCGCGGGGCAACGTCGGGATCCACACCAAACCCATCGCGCGGGGCAACGTCGGGGTCCACACCGACCGCATCGCGCGGGGCAACGTCGGGATCCACACCGAACCCATCGCGCGCCGGACCGGTGACGTCGAGGCCGGCGGGCGCGCGGGGGCGCCGCGGCCGCGGGCCGTCGCCGCGATGAAGCTCGTGGCTCCCGGTGTCCTCGCGGCCGTCCTGTTCGCGATCAGCGTCGGACGGGTGGATCCGGGGCGGATGGGGCAGTACGGCATGCTGACCGTGCTCCCGGTGACCTGGTATCTGGCGCTCGCGCTGCTGCTGGCGGGCGCGGTCGTCGTGCTCACCCGGCCGGTGGTCAACCGGGCGGCGGCGGCCGGATACCTCTTCGGGATCGTGTTCGTGCTCTTCGGCACGGCTCCGCTGGTGTACTCCGTGCCCCATTACTCCTGGGTGTACAACTACGTCGGCGTGACGCGCTACATCCTGGCGCACCATTCCCTCGACGGGAACGTCGACATCTACCAGCGGTGGCCCGGATTCTTCGCGGTGGCCGCATTCCTCTCGGGGCTGACCCGGACGACGGATCCCCTGGTGTTCGCGCAGTGGGCGGAGGTCTTCTTCGTCTCCGTCTCCGCGCTGCTGGTGTCGTGCCTCGGCCGGTCGTACCTGCGTTCGGTGAGTCTCGGCTGGGTGGCCGCGCTCGTGTTCGTCGTGGGCAACTGGGTCGGGCAGAGTTATTTCGCGCCCCAGGGGCTCGCGCTCACCCTCGCGCTGGCGATCTACTGCCTGCTCGTCGGGTTCTGCCGGTCGGCGGGGCGGGGGACGACGGCCACCGCCGACGAGACCAGGCTGCGCCGCTGGGCGATCGCCGTCGCGGTGCTGCTGCAGGCCGCCGTGGTGGTCTCCCACCAGCTCACCCCGTACCTGATCGTGGTCAGCGTGGTGGTGCTCGTCGCCTCCGGCCTGGTCCGGCCGTGGCTGCTCGTCGTCCTCATGACGGTGCTCGCCGTCGCCTTCCTGATCCCGAACCTGTCCTACATCACCAGCCATTTCGGGGTCGCATCCTCCCCCGATCCGTTACAGAACCTTCGGCGGGTCGACCCGTACGGCGCGAAGCCGCTGCCGGGCAAGGCGCTGCACGCCCGGGCCGGTACCGCGCTGTCGATGCTCGTCTGGCTTCTGGCGGCCGTGGCGGTCGTGCGCGGCCGGCTGCGTCGGCGGCCGGGTATCGGCGTGCTCGGCCTGCTGTTCGTCTCGCCCGCGATCCTGGTTTTCGGGCAGGACTACGGGGGCGAGGCGATCTTCCGGGTCTACCTGTTCTCGCTGCCCTGGGCGTCGCTGGCCATCGCCAGCGGCATGGTCCGGGGCGAGCCGAGCCCGGTGCCGGTTGGACCGGTGGTGCAGCCCGCGAGGTCCGCGAGGTCCGCGAGGTCCGCCAGGTCCGCGAGGCCCGCGGTGCCCGCGGTGCCCGCGGTGCCGGTGGTGCCGGTGGTGCGGGCACGGCGGGTCGGGGTGGTGGCGCTGGCCTGCACGGGAGCCTTCCTGCCCGCCTTCTTCGGCCAGGAGGAACTGAACTACATGCCGGCCGGCACCGTGGCGGCCAGCGACTACTTCTACGGGCACGCGCTGTCGGGCTCCGTGCTCATGTGCGCCGCCCCCAACTTTCCCCGTAGCTACGGGCCCAACTATGACGAGTTCATCCACATGAAGAACGGCGACGAACCGAACATGCTGCTCAATCCGGACCTGCGGGGGCGCGAGCTGGGTCCGGCGGACGTGAGCACCGTGGCGTCGGAGATCAGGAAGTACTCCAGCCGTGGGTACCTCGCCTTCGCCGACAGCGGGGACGCCTATGTCCGGACGTTCCAGCTCGCACCGGCCGGCGCACTCGGGCGGCTGGAGGCGGCCGTGGCCCGGTCGCCATCGTTCCGGCTCTGGTACCGCAACGCCGACACGCGCATCTACGCCCTGGCCGACTCCAGGGCGGTCGGTGGGTCCAAGGACGTCCGGTTGCCTCAGACTCCCCCGCCCGCGGCGGACGCCGTGGTCACCAGTGGGCCGGCCGCGGCCGCCGCGTCGCTGGGGCGGCCCTGATGGCCGCGTGGCGTTCGACGACGGTCCAGGTGAGCGTCCTGGGACTGCTCAGCGTGCTGGTCCCGCTGCTGGAGGCGGCGGACACCGGGGGAGCGGTGCGGGTCGTGCTGGCGCTCGCCTTCCACGTGACGATCCCCGGCATCCCGCTGCTCCTGCTCACCCGTCTGGACAGCCCGGTCCTGCTCGCCTGCGTGGGCGGCGCGCTGTCCGTGGCGCTGACCATCATCGGCGCCCAGCTCATGCTGTGGTCCGATGCGTGGCATCCCCTTGCCCTGGTGGTCGTCTTCGCGCTCGTCTCGCTGGCAGCGCTGGCCGCCGACCGCTGGCGGGCGCGCCCGTCGGCGACGCCGGCCGGCTCGGTACGGGACGGTCTGCACAGGAGCGGAGCGTGATCGCGTCGTGTCCCGGCGGCCGCGATGGCGGGGTGGGGCTGTCGTGACGACGGATGCGTACACGCGGCCGGGGAAGGGCGCGGGGGAGCGGGCAGCGGCCGTCGACTCCGACCGCGACGACCCCGACCGCGAAGACGCCGAGCGCGACGCCGCGGCGGGCCGGACCGC
>NZ_JAMQQF010000498.1 GCF_023716945.1 Frankia sp. AiPs1
GGCGGCCGTCTCGGCCCGCTCCGCCTCCGCCGCGGCGGCGATGCGCGCCGCCGCCGCCTGCTCGGTCATCCGGCGCTGCTCGTTGGCGCCCTCCTGGGTCACGAGCCGCTCCGCGCGCACGGCCAGTTCGATCTTGCTCTGCAGCTCGTTTTCGGCGATACGCCGCTCCTGCTCGACGGCGAGCGCGCGGCGGCCGTAGGTGGCCCGGTCGGCCTCGGTCTGGATCTGCTCGCGGGTGGGCGTGCGCAGCGCCTTCTCCACCTCCGGCGACGGGCGGACGGCGACCACCCGCACCCCGACCACGCTCACCCCCGTCTGGACCAAGCGGGCGTCTTCGCGCAGGCCGTCGGTCACCCGCGCCCGGATCACCGGCACCCCCTCGGCGAGGGCGGTGGTGAGCGATGTGCGCGCGAGCAGGTCCGAGGCGTACTCCTGGGCGGACTCATTGATCATCCCGGCGAGCTGGTCGAGGGGCTTCTCCCGCCAGGTGCCGAGCTCGGGGTCGACGCCGAAGTCGAGGCGGGTGGCGGCCAGCACCGGGTCGGCGATCCGGTAGGTGACGGTGGCCTGCACCGCGACGTCCTGGAAGTCGGCGGTCCGCGCGTGGAAGAGCACCGCGAGCTCCCGGTCGTCGACCGGCACCTCGCTGATCACCGCCGTCCGCGGCCGGTACCAGAAGACCAGACCGACGCCCTCGTGGGCGACGGTCGTGCCGCGCTGGTGGCGGATGTACGCGGTGGGGGTGCCCCGCAGGTGACACAGGAACGGCGCCCGGCTGATGTCCGCCATGAGGAGGTCCTCTCTTTATCGTCGACATGACGATAATCCGGGAGCACGGTTCTCGTCAACCTGACGAGTATGGTTCTCCGCATGCCGTCCCCCCACGAGCCGTCCGCCGCCACGGCCGCCGCCGCCCACACCGCCGGCGGCGGGGCGGACAGACTGCCGACGGACGGACAGCCGACGGACGGACAGCCGACGGACGGGCAGCCGGCGGACCGGCTGCCGGCGGACGTCGCGCCGGTCGCCCTCAGCGTCGATCTGGTCCTGCTGACGGTCCGCGAGGAGCAGCTTCAGGTGCTGCTGGTGCGTCGCGGCATCGAGCCCTACCGGGACCGCTGGGCCCTGCCGGGCGGCTTCGTCCGGCCGGGGGAGGATCTCGCCGAGGCGGCCGTGCGGGAGCTCGCCGAGGAGACCGGGCTACGCCACCCGCCGGCGCACCTCGAACAGCTCGCGACCTACGGCGCACCGGATCGCGATCCCCGCGGGCGGGTCGTCACGGTGGCGTTCCTGGCGCTCGCACCGCAGTCGCGCACACCGATCGCCGGCACCGACGCCGCCGCGAGCCGCTGGGAGCCGGTCTCGACCGCTGGCGGCGGGTCCGGGCTGGCCTTCGACCATGCGGCGATCCTCGCGGACGGGCTGGAACGCGCCCAGGCGAAAATCGAGTACAGCGCGGTGGCGACGGCCTTCTGCGAACCCGAGTTCACCGTGGCGGAACTGCGCCGGATCTATGAGCTGGTCTGGAGCTCGCGGCTGGACCCCCGCAACTTCCACCGCAAGGTGACCGGGACCGCGGGCTTCCTCGTCCCGACCGGGCGCTTCACCACCCGAGACGGCGGCCGACCTGCGGAGCTGTACCGCAGCGGCGACGCCACGGTGCTGCATCCCGCGATGCTCCGGCCCGTCCCGCGGCTACCCTGAGCGGGCAGAGGTGACGGAGCGGGCAGCGGTGACGCGGGCGGGAGACGGCCGGGCGCCCGGGCGATCGGGGGGTGAACCCGGGCGGCCGGCCACCTCGACTATCTCACCGAAAGCACATGCGGCGTCACTATAAGTTTGTTCACATGCCGTCAGGGTTAGCGACCGTGCTGGTCCGCGCCCTTGGTGACGGTTCGTCGCCCGGGCTGGGCAGCCCTCCGGGTCAGCCGAGTTCCCGCAGCGCGGCGCCGGGCCCGCCGTCTGCCCGGCCCGACGAATTCCATGGGTCGTCGCCGTGGCGAGAACGCCGCCCGAGGTCGGAGTCCACCCGCTCGGAGCGCCCGAGATCCACCCGTCCCGGCCCCATCCGCTCCGGGTCCATCCGCGCTGGGTCCATCCGCGCTGGGTCCATCCGTTCCGAGTCCAGCGGATCCGCGTCCAGCCGGCCGGAGTCGGCTCGCCTCGAATCCGGTCGACTCGCATCCGGTCGACTCGCATCCGGTCGACTCGCATCCGGTCGACTCGCATCCGGTCGACTCGCATCCGGTCGACCTCCGTCCGGTCGACCCGCATCCGGCCGACCGGCATCCGGGCTCTCGAGGCGTGCCGCGGCGCCCTCCAGCTCGTCCACGGAACGATTGGCCGCCATCCGGTCGCGCCCGAGGGCGGCGATGCCGGCGGCCACCATCACCATCGCGACGACGAACGCCACCCGATGGGCGCCGTCCGGGGCCGGCTCGCCAAACAGCGTCAGCCCCAGGGTGACCGGCAGGAAGGCGGACACCCCACTGGTCACGGGAAAGGCGATCACCGCCGCCCGGCCCTGCAGCCCGCGCTGCTGCAGACCAAGCGCCAGCACGGAGAACAGCACGAGGACGTAGGGCGTCGGGGTGGTGAGCAGGTCGGCCAGTGCCGACTGACCCTCCCGGCGATCGTTGACCGCCAGGCCGATCTGCCGGGTCGCGAGGGTGGCGATCGCGTAGCAGACACCGGCGGCCGCGCCGAATCCGAACGCCGCCCCGGCGATCATGTTCCGGGCGGCGGCGACGTTCGCGAGGAACGCGCACGCCAGCGCGAAGATCAGGCCGAGAACGAGGAAGGCCAGCAGGACGTCCGTGCTGGCCGCGGAGCCGACCTCGGCGCGCCGCGCGAAAGCGTAGGCGAGCAGGCCGACCCCGGCGACCATCGAGCCGACGCCCAGCCAGCCCGTCAGGCTGATCCGTTCACCGAGCACCCGTTGGGCCAGTAACGTGAAGATGATCATGTCGAGGGCCATCACCGGGGCGACCATCGCCACCGGAGCGACCGACAGGGCGTAGACCTCCAGCAGGAACGAGGCCGCCTCGACGGCGAGGCCGACCAGCCACAGCGGGCGCAGCACCAGCCGGGCCAGCAGGCCCAGCCCCAGCCCGGAACTCTCCTCCTCGCGCCGGGCGGCCCGCGCCTGCACCAGCGGCGCGACCCCGTACAGGGCGGCCGAGACCATCGCGGTGGGCAGGCCGAGCGCCAACGCCTTACTCATATGCGCGCCATCCTGGTCACGGGCGTGCCGTCGTTCGCGCCCGGCACCAGCCCGGCACCTCCAGGCACCGAATCACCGGTGGGCACCGAATCACCAGTGGGCACCGAAGCCAATCTGCGCCAGCGCCGAGCCGAACGCCTGCTCCCACGCCTGCGGCCCGATCGCCACCCGGTCCGAGGGGGGCTTGACCCGGTCGAGGCAGGCGAGCGCGGAGCGGGTCAGCGACACCGGGTCGGTGTTGGTGACCTCGGCGTGCCCGCGTTCGAGCTCCTTCTGCAGGTTGTCCCGGCCGTGCCCCGGGACGACGTCGATGAGCAGCAGATCCCGGCCGATCACCCGCGCCTCGCTGCAGGTGTCCCCGGAGGAGGTGACGACCAGATCGCTGGCGGCCATCAGTGCCGGGATGCGGTCGGTGAAGCCGAACGGGATGACCTTGTGCTGCCGCTCGGCCAGGGCGGTCAGCCGCGCCGCCAGCGGCTTGTTCCGCCCGGCCACCGCGAGCACGTAGATCCCCGCCGCCGCCATCGCCGCGGCACCCTCGACCAGCGGCCCGAGCCCCCAGGAGCCGGACATCAGCAGCACGCACGGGGCGTCGGCCGGGATGCCGAGCGCCGCGCGCGCCTCCTCCTGGGTGGGCGGGTCGTAGAACGGCTCGCGCACGGGGGTGGGCACGACCGAGACGAGCGCACCCGGCGCGAACCGCCGCACGTAGCGGGCGGCGGTCTGCGAGGTGACCAGGTACAGGTCGGTGTTGTCGTGCACCCACAGCCGGTGCACGCAGCAGTCGGTGGAGAACACGGCGGTGACCAGGCCGGGGAACTCCGGCTTGACCCGGCTGGTCGCCGCCGCGCCGGTGGCGAAGATGGAGATGACGAGATCGGTCGGCTGCTCGGTGAGTTCCTGGCGCAGCGCCGGCACGACGTAACGGCTCGACGCCCGCTCGATCGCCAGGGCCAGCCGGCCACCGGTGCGCATCTGGGAGAAGTGCACGGCGTCGTACAGGCCCGGCACGGCGATCATCCCGCGGAAGACCTTCTCCCCGCGGGAGCCGTTGCGCCCGCCGAGCATGCGCAGGCTGTCGGCGGTCCGGGCGGTGAACCCGCGCCGCTCCAGCGACGCCCCGCACGCCTCGGCCATGACGTCGTGCCCCATGCCCAGCGAGCCGGACAGCAGCAGCGCCGATCCGCGACGGGTCGGTGCCTGCCGCGCCGCGGCCCCGGCGAGCAGGGC
>NZ_JAMQQF010000499.1 GCF_023716945.1 Frankia sp. AiPs1
CTCGTCGGCCGGCCCGGGGCTGCGCCAACGGGTTCCCGTGCGCACCGCGAGGATGCCGACCCCGGCCGGGCCGCCGAACTTGTGGGCGCTGGCCGTCAGCAGGTCCGCGCCGAGCGCGCCCAGGTCGACGGGCACCCGGCCGACCGTCACGGCGGCGTCGGTGTGCAGGGGAACGCCCGCGGCATGCAGCAGCTCGGCGACCTCGGCGACCGGCTGGACGGTGCCGACCTCGTGGTTGGCGTGCTGCAGGCTGGCTACGGCCGTGCCTGGTCCCGGCGTGAACGCCGCCGGATCGACGCGTCCGAAGCGGTCGACTCCCACCTCGACGAGCCGCCCGCCGGCCTGTTCGTGGTGCTGCGCCGCATGCAGCACGCTGGAGTGCTCGACCGCGCTCACCATCATCAGATCGCCGGCGCGACGGCGGGCGGACGCCGCCCCGAGCAGGGCGAGCGTGGCCGCCGCGGTCCCGCTCGCCGCGAAGCTGATCTCGTCGGGCCGGGCGCCGAGAACGCCGGCGACGGTCTCGCGGGCCGCGTCCAGCAGCATTCGGGCGCGCCGGCCCTCCCGGTAAAGGCGGGCCGGATCCGCCCAGCCGTCCTGCAGCGCCACCCCGAACGCCTCCCGGGCCGCGGGGTGCAGGGGGGTGGTCGAGGCGTGGTCGAGATAGGCCGACACGAGTGCGACGCTACGCCGTGACGGGCCCCGGGGGGCGTGCGTCACAGGCCCTTGATGGGGCCTGTGGCGAGAAGCTGCCGGGCCGCTGAGATACGCTGCTGCCGCACCATCTACAGCGTGTCGAAGACAGCATGTCGTCCGGAGGGATCGACCGGGGTGACATGGCGTTTCTGGGGTCTCGCGGATGGCGGCGGACAGCCTCCGCCCCCGTCGACGCGGGCCGCTAGTCGTGGGAGGCAGGACCTGGTGAGGAGATCCTTCGGTCGGACCCGGCCGTCGGTCGCGAATGTCGAGGACACGCCGACGACGCCGGCTGACTTTGGCAGTGCGGGCGAGGTCGCGGACGACGCGGTCGAGGCGGTTGGCACGGTCGGCGCCCATGGGAGGCGACGGGCGCGGCCGGTGCGCCGACCCATGCGCCTGGTCGGCGCGCTCGCCGTGGTGGGGATCGCGGCGACCGCCTGCGACAAACCCAACTTCGGCTATCCGGATGGTGTGACCAACCACACCCCGCGGCTGCTCAATATCTGGCAGGGCTCGGCGATCGCCGCGCTCGTCGTCGGCGTGATCGTCTGGGGCATGATCCTCTACGCGGTCGTCGCCTTCCGCAAGCGCAGCGACGTGCTCCCGCGCCAGATCCGCTACAACCTGCCCGTCGAAATTCTGTACACCGTCATACCCGTCGTGATCGTCGGCGCGATGTTCTTCTTCACCGCGCGCGACGAGTCGAAGGTCACGAAGCTCTCGGCCAGGCCGGATGTCACGGTCGACGTCATCGGCTTCCGGTGGAACTGGCAGTTCAAGTACATCGACCCCGGCGCGGGTCACACCGGGCCGAACCAGATCGAGGTCACCGGCCGGCCCGGTGAGCCCGCGGTGCTGGTCCTGCCGCAGAACCGCTCCGTTCGGTTCGTGGAGACCTCGCCGGACGTCATCCATTCGTTCTGGGTGCCCGAGTTCCTGTTCAAGCGGGACGTCGTGCCGGGCCGGGTCAACCAGTTCGAGCTCACCGTGACCAAGACCGGTACCTTCATCGGTCGTTGCGCCGAGCTCTGCGGGACCGACCACGACCGGATGAACTTCTACGTGAAGGTCGTGCCGCAGGACGAGTACGACAGGTTCATCACGGAGCGGCAGAATGCGGCTGTTCCGTCGACGTCGGCCGGGACGACGACCGCCGCCGCCGCCAGCACCGCAACCACTGCCACCACCGGGAGCGGACAGTGACCCTCGTGCAAGAGTCGGGCGTCGGCCACGCCGAGCCCGAGCAGCCCCACCTACCCAAGCGGACGAACCTGCTCGGCTACCTGCGCACGACGTCCCACAAGGACATCGCGGTCATGTATTTCGTGACCTCGTTCGCGTTCTTCCTCTTTGCCGGCATCCTGGCCATCATGATGCGGGCCGAGCTGGCGCGGCCGGGTCTGCAGTACTTCTCCAACGAGCAGTACAACCAGCTGTTCACGATGCACGGCACGCTGATGCTGCTGATGTTCGCGACGCCGATCGCGTTCGCCTACGCGAACTTCCTGGTGCCGCTGCAGATCGGCTCGCCGGACGTCGCCTTCCCGCGGCTGAACGCGCTGTCCTACTGGTTCTTCCTGTTCGGCAGCCTCACCGTGGTGGCCGGCTTCCTCACCCCGAACGGCGCGGCGTCGTTCGGCTGGTTCGCCTACTCGCCGCTGAACAACGACATCTACTCGCCCGGGGCGGGCTCTGACCTGTGGATCGTCGGCCTGACGGTGTCCGGGCTCGGCACCATTCTCGGCGCCGTCAATATGATCACCACGATCCTGACGCTGCGGGCGCCCGGCATGACCATGTTCCGGCTGCCGATCTTCTGCTGGAACTTCCTGGTCACCTCGATTCTCGTGCTGGTCGCGTTCCCGGTGCTCGCCGCGGCGCTGCTGGCACTGGAGGCGGACCGCCGGTTCGGTGCGCACGTGTTCGATGCCGCGAACGGCGGAGCGCTGCTCTGGCAGCACCTGTTCTGGTTCTTCGGCCATCCCGAGGTCTACATCCTCGCCCTGCCGTTCTTCGGGATCATCAGCGAGATTCTGCCGGTGTTCTCCCGTAAGCCGCTGTTCGGCTACAAGGGCCTCGTCTTCGCCACCATCGGCATCGGCGCCCTGTCGATCGCGGTGTGGGCGCACCACATGTACGTCACCGGCGCGGTGCTGCTGCCGTTCTTCGCCTTCCTGTCGTTCCTGATCGCGGTGCCGACCGGCATCAAGTTCTTCAACTGGATCGGCACGATGTGGCGCGGGCAGCTCACCTTCGAGACGCCGATGCTGTTCAGCCTCGGCTTCCTGGTGACCTTCCTGTTCGGTGGGCTGACCGGGGTGCTGCTGGCCAGCCCGCCGATCGACTTCCACGTCAGCGACAGCTACTTCGTCGTCGCCCACTTCCACTACGTGATCTTCGGAACCGTCGTGTTCGCCGCCTATGCCGGCACCTACTTCTGGTTCCCGAAGGTCACCGGTCGGATGATGAACGACCGGCTGGGCAAGATTCACTTCTGGACCGTGTTCTTCGGCTTCCACGCCACGTTCCTGGTGCAGCACTGGCTGGGTCTGCGCGGCATGCCGCGGCGTTACGCCGACTACTCGCCGACCGACGGCTTCACCACCCTGAACACGGTCTCCTCGGCGGGGTCGTTCCTGCTGGCCCTGTCGACGCTGCCGTTCATCTACAACCTGTGGCACTCGTACCGCAAGGGCCAGCTCGCCGTCGTCGACGACCCGTGGGGCTACGGCAACTCGCTGGAATGGGCGACGTCCTGCCCGCCGCCGCGGCACAACTTCCGGACGCTGCCGCGGATCCGTTCCGAGCGGCCCGCGTTCGACCTGCACTTCCCGGCCACGGTGGGCCGGGTCGATTACCACGCGACACCTGAGATCGGTTAGGGGACGGTGATCGTATGAAGGTGGAAGGCATCATCTTCAGCTTCTTCGGCGTCTTCGCCGGGGCGGCGGCGCTGGTCTACTGGTTCTGGGCGAAGGACCCGACCGGCACCGCGGCGCTGACCCTCACCACCGGGTTGGGCCTGCTGGTCGGCGGCTACCTCATCTTCACCGGCCGCCGGATCGGCATGCGCCCGCAGGACCTCCCGGATGCCGAGGTGGCGGACGGCGCCGGCGAGCTCGGGCACTTCACCCCGGGCAGCTACTACCCGTTCCTGATCGGCGCGAGCTCGGTGACGGCGGCCATGGGCCTCGTCTTCGGGATCTGGCTGCTCGTCCTCGGCATGGCGATGGTCGTGGCATTCGCGACCTGCCTGGTGTTCGAGAACTTCTGGCACCCCCCGGTGCCCGAGGACTGAGCGACCGAGCGACCGCGGCCCGGGCAGAGCCCGGCCGCGACGACCTGCGCGCCAGCGGGGCCGGCAGATGCTTCGGCATCGGCCGGCCCCGTTCGCGTGCGTGCCCCGCCGCGGATTCACCGGGTTCCCGCCGTGCCGGGGCTGGCGGCGCATTGCGGTACGGAATGCACGGTCCACGAGCCCAGACTGTGCACAACGCACCGCCATCGGCCCGGTTGAGAGTTTGGGTTGACGCGCACGCGCACGGACCTGGACGCGGCACCGCGGAGCGGCTTGATCGGGACCGAGTGCCCTTGGGGCCGGGGGCGAGGCTGAGGGCTGGGAAGGGGGGGCGGGGCTCAGCGGGTGATGGCGTCGGCGGCCGCGGCGGTCTGGCTGGCGTCCACCCAGCGGGCCAGCACGGCGGCGGCGGCGCCGGAGTCGACGGCCTGGGCGGCGCGGGGG
>NZ_JAMQQF010000049.1 GCF_023716945.1 Frankia sp. AiPs1
CCGTACCGCTGCGCGAACACGCCGGCGAGGTAGCCGTCCTGGCCGACCGGTAGGAGCCGTCCGCCGCTGCCGCTGCCGCCGCTGCTGCTGCCGAGCCGGCTCAGCACCCGCTCGGGCGGCCAGGTTGCGGCGTCGCCGTGGGTGCGGCGGTCCAGCGCGGACTGCAGAACCCGGTGGCCGCCGGCGACGACGGTCTCGGTGCCGTCCATCCGGCGCAGTACCGCGGCGGTCTCGGCGGGCACGTCGGACTCGGCGAGCAGGGCGAGCTGGCTGTCCAGCACGACGCCGGCCGCGCCGCCCACGACCGCCGCCGCCGCCGTGCGGACCCCGATCCCGCCCCAGCACCACACCGGCAGGTCCCGGCCGACGCCGTCGAGCAACTGCTGAAGCAGGACGAACGCGCCGAGCTCACCGACCCGGCCACCGGCCTCGTTGCCCCGGGCCACCAGCCCGTGTGCCCCCGCGGCCGCCGCCGCTCGGGCCTGCTCGACAGTTGTGACCTCGACCAGCCGCCGCGCGCCCGGCAGCGCGGCGAGTTCCGCCCGGCGCGGCCCGACTCCAGAACCCCGGGCTCCATCGGCCCGGTCGGGGACGTGCTGGTCGGGCGTGTGCTGGTCGAGGGTGTGCTGGTCGGAGGTGTGCTGGCCGACGTCGGGGTGGTCCTGTCGGTCGACGTCGGGGTGGTCCTGCCAGTCGAGGTCGCGCGCGTCCTGGCGGGCAGCCCCGTCGCCGGGCGGACCGTCGCCGGGCGGACCGTCGCCGGGCGGCGGCGCGGGCAGCAGCACGAGGCCGATGCGGTCGGCGAAGGCCGCGAGATCCCCCGGGGCTACCAGATCCGGGTAGGCCAGCCGGATCCCGAACCTGCCGGTGACCAGGCGCGCCGTGGTGTGCAGCGCGGCGAGCGCGGCGACCGGGTCACGGCCCAGGTCGAGTACGCCCCAGGCGCCGGCGTGGCACAGTGCCGCCACCAGCCGGGGATCGGGCTCGCCGAGCGGGCTCACCCCGAGGACGAGGTCACGCCGCTGTCGGGCCGCGGCGGGCGCCGGGACCGGTGCCGGCGAGGTGCCCACCGCGGCGGCGGGAGGCTGCGCGCTTGCCTGCATGGACTCACTTCTCCAACGATGATCGGCCGCCGGGCGGACGGCCGCCGGGTGGACGGCTGGGTGACGGTCGGGACTGGCCGGGGCGGCGGGCACGGGCCACGCCACGGCGGCGGTGCCCGCGGGAGGGCGTCAGGAGGCGGGGACGGCCGTGGCCCGGCGGTGCCGGGCGAGCCAGCCCTCCGGGTCGGCGGCCTTCTCGGCGTACGCCGTCGCCGTCTGCGCCTGGGGCAATATCAGAAAACGGCCCTCGGCGACGCCCTCGATCGCACATCGGGCGACCTCGTCGGCCTCCAGGACCGGGCCGGACGCCACCACCGCGCGGGCTGTCTCGTGACCGGCGTTCAGGGCGTCCACCAGCATGTCCGTGCGGACGCCGAGCGGGCACAGGACGCTGATCTGCACGCCGCGGCCACCGTGGGTGAGTGCCAGCCATTCCGCGAGAGCGACCGCGGCGCCTTTCGTCACGGCGTATGGCGCGTCCCCGGGGATATTGAGCAGACCGGCTGCGGAAGCGGTGATGACAAACGCGCCGCTGTCCCTTTCCAGCATGCTCGGAAGCACAATGCGGGCAGCGTTGACGTGAGACATCACATTGATGCTCCAGGCGCGCGCCCACTGGCGGGCGGTGGCGTCGATCCCGGCACCCGCCGCGATTCCGGCGTTGGAAAAGAAAACATCGACGAAACCGAACATCTCGCGGGTTCGCCGGGCCAGCTCGTCGAGGTCTGCCGGTGACCCGACGTCGGCCCGGACGGCCTCCACCGCGGTGCCGCGCAGGCCCACACGCTGGGCCGTCGCCCGCGCGACGGCAAGGTCGATGTCGGCGACGACGACCGCCCGGGCACCCGCCGCCGCGGCCTGGTCGGCGAGCGCCGCGCCGATTCCGCGGCCACCACCGGTGACGACGACAACCTTGTCCGCGAGCAGCATGAAACCTCCCTGCCGATGGCTAAATCTCAATAAGAGGGCAGTCGGCGGCGCCGCGAGAGGTATTCGGTGAATGATTTCACCGAGAAAGGAGGGGAGCTCGCGGGTCCGGTCCTGGACGGTCCGGATTGCTGAATCCTGCCACTTGTTGATCTGAGTCAGCAGGAACACTAGGCAGTGCCCGAACTCCGTGCAAGTGCAGCGGAAGGGCGATTTCCACCAAGGAGCTACCCCGGGCATCCGCCTCCGGGGGGCCCGGGGCGCCAAAGGGGCAGGTCGGACGGCCTGCGGGGAGGCGTCCGGTACGTCTGATCTGTCCGAATTCTGGCCGTCAAAGGTGACTGGTTCTTTACATTCGGCGTCCGCTGGGGCGGGTCGCCGGTGTGGGCGCATCGAACGGTGGGTGGCTTCCGATCTTGCGAACCACCATGACCCCAGGTTCTGGAAGCCATCCAAACCATCTGTTGGACTTCTGATCTCGGGTCCGGAGATCCTGGAACGGCAGCAGCACGCACCCGATCACCACCAGGCTCCCCACGGAGGAGGACACATGTCGGAGCGCGACAAGGCGTGGCAGCCCGAGGACCTCACCCGGCTGTTCGTCGAGCGGGTCAATGCCCGCGACGCCGAGGGCATCGCGGCACTGTACGAGCCGGACGCGGTGATGGCCTACCCGCCGGGCAGCGTGACGGTCGGCCGCGGGGCCATCCACGCCTTCTGGGCGAAGGTCCTGCCGCAACTGCCGCCGTTCGAGCAGGAGGCACCCCTGCCGACCCTGGCCAGCGGCGACATCGCCCTGACCTCGACCCCGCCGAAGGACGGCGCGGGCGCCCGCGCCCAGGTGGTCCGCCGCCAGCCGGACGGTTCCTGGCTGCGCCTGATCGACCAGCCGGAGTTCACGCCCCCGCCCGCCTGACCCCGCCCGCCACACCCCGCCCGCCTGGCCCCGTCGTACTGGCCCCGTCGTACTGGCCTCGTCGGACGGGCGTCGTCGGACGGGCGTCGTCGGACGGGCGTCGTCCGGAATGGCCTCGTCGGACCGGTGTCGCCGGTTTGGCCTTGTCTCGGTCTGATCCCTGGGCCGCCGGTACGGTTTTCGGAGGGAGGACAAACGCCCGCGCCCCTGCCCGACGGGCGGCCGACGCGGCGATCAGCCCACGAGGGCCGCGGCGAGCGTGTCAAGCTGGCCGAACGCACGGGCGAACCCGACCGGGTCGGTGTAGTCGCGGGATTCGACGATCCGCCCGGCGCGCACCCGCAGCACGAAGATGCATGCGACGTCGAAGTCGCGGGCATGCGCCCGGCCGACGTAGTGGAACTCGCCGATGACGACCTCCGGATCGGCGGTGGCGTGCACGGTCCGCTCGATCGCGGCGAAGCTCTCGACTCCGTCGGCCGCCACTGTCGCCCCGCCGAAGTGCCGGCGCAGGTCGTCGCGGGTACGCAGCGGCTTGGTCGGGAACGGGGCGAACGGAAGGCGGACGTCGGTGGGCTCGGCGTACAGGTCGATGAGGGGCTCGAGCTGGGAGCGGTCACCGAGCACGAGCCGCGGCACCGCGTCGGCGAGCGCGTGGAAGACCTCGGTGGGGGTGGCGGTGGGAGTCATCCGGAGCCTCCTGGCACAATAAGCGAAGTCGTCACTTCGGATCTTAGCCGAAGTGGCGACTTCGTTTACGCCCCCTGGCGGCGCGGGGTGATACGACGGACGGGAGGGTGCCGTCGTCGGGTGAGGGGTGGTCGCAGATGCGAGTCGACGCCCGGCTGAACCGTGAGCGCATCCTCACCGCCGCCGAGGAGGTGTTCGGCGAGCTCGGCGCGCAGGCGTCGACGGAGGAGGTGGCCCGGCGGGCCGGGGTGGGCGTTGCCACGGTGTTCCGGCACTTCCCGACCAAGACCGATCTCGTCGAGGCGACACTCGTCCGGCACTTCGACGACCTGGTCGCGCACGCCCGCACGCTGGCGACCGCGCCCGCGCCGGGTCCGGCGCTCGGCGATCTGGTCACCGCGATGGTCGAGCGGGGCGCGACGAAGGTGACGCTGGCGAACCTGCTCGGCGCCGCCGACCAGGTTCCCTCCGGCGCGGCGGACGCGGCCCAGCGGCTGCGCGACGCCGTCGACGCCGTGTTGCGTCGCGCGCAGGAGGCGGGGGTGGCCCGTCGGGACGTCTCCGTCGACGAGCTCTACTTCCTGGTCCGGGGCCTGACCCAGGCGGCGGCGGCACTGCCCGTGCCCACCGCGGTCAGCCGTGGGGCGGTCGCGGTCGTCCTGGACGGCCTCGCCGCCAAACGGTGACGGTCCGGGCCCGGTTGTGCCTGGGCCCGGCCACCGTTCGTCGCGTGCGTGGTGTCCCGTTGTGTCTTGGTGCGTTGTGCTCGCGATGTTCGTCTATCGAGGTCGCCCGTCGTTACTCTGGCGTGCGGCGTGCGGCGTGCGGCGTGCGGCGTGCGGCGTGCGGGTGCTGTCAGCGCGCGGCCTGCGCGGCCTGCGCGGCCTGCGCGGGCAGGGCGACGGCCCAGTCGGACCGGCTGATCGTGTACACGGCGTGGTGCTCGCCGTGGAGGAACTCCAGGCGCTGGGAGGTCATGCCGAGCCGTTCGGCGACGCGGACCGACGCGGCGTTCTCCGGCAGGATGATCGACACGACCTCCGCGAGGTCCGGCCGCTGGGCGAAGACCCAGTCGATGGCGGCGGTGGCGGCCTCGCGGGCGTAGCCACGGCCCCAGCGGTCGCGGCGGATGAACCAGACGGCCTCGATACCGGGCCAGCCGGGTTCGGTCCACAGCCCGGCGCGGCCGACGAGGGTCCCGGTCGACTGCTCCACGACCGCCCAGGGACCCACGCCGGTCAGCGCCCAACAGCCGATATTCCCGGCCATCGCGTGCCACACGCTGTCCGGATCGCACCGTCCACCGATGTAGCGGGTGAACTCGGGATCAGACCAGATCTCGACGAAACCGGAGACGTCGGCATTGTCGAGCGGACGCAGAGTGAGGCGTTCCGTCGTGAGCGTCGGGATGGCTTTCTCGACCGTCTTTGTCGTCATCATCCCGGCGTTCCGGCCGGCAGCGTGCGGCACGCCTCAAGAAAGGACGAGACCGCGGGTATCCGATGATGTGACGGGGAGAAGGAAGATGCGCACTGCCGCAGCCGCGATTTCACGGTGTGCGTCAGTTCGGCCGGTGCGCTGGTCATCACGTCCATGGCAATGCGGGCCGCCTCCTCGGGTTCCGCGTCGGGGCCGAGGAGATGCCGCGAGGCGTCGGACATCGAGGCGTGCTGTGATTCCTCGACGGTGAAGTCGCCACCTCTGCGGCGATAACCCGCCACCGCGATTGGCGCCCATTCACGGGCCATGTCGGCATCGCCCATCGTGATGGCGACACCGGACCGGAACATGGCAACCGCAGCCGGACCGACCGGAGTTTCACCCGGCATCGGTGCCATCGAGCAGGAGGCCGCCTCCATCCGGTTCAACGCGCGCCGGGCGTTGTCGTTGTCGCCTGCCTTCGCATATGCCCGCGCCTCGTAGGCGGCCATTCTCGCATCCATGTACGGATGATTCACGTGGTGGACGACGCTCAGCGCGGCAATGGCCTGGCGATAGCGCTGAGTGTGATAGGCGATGGAACTCTGCAGTGCCGCCACCGACATGATGAGAACGGGTTCGCCGATCTCGTTCGCATACGTGCCGGCGAGGCCGGCGAAGCGACGGGCGGAGCGGAAGTCATCGGTATTGAAGGCCAGCCGACCGAGGAAGTAGGTGAGCTGGCCGCCGAGCAGGGTCACCCGACTGCGGGTGCCCGCGGACATCCGACCGTCGAGGATCGCCTCGATCTGCTTCCAGCGCCCGGCCACCTCGCCCAGCAGGGCGGCGTGCGGGGCGGAGCCGTAGACCTGGGCGATCTCGTCTACGTCGGACTCCAGCTCGTCGAGCGTGCGGTCGGAGGCGCTGCCGGTCTCGATGCGCTGGCGGGTGGAGACCGCCAGGGCGGACAGGGCGGGCAGCGCGGGCAGGGCCGCGAACTCTCGCCGGTTCGTGGAAATCACCCCTTGATCGATCGTCCGTGCACCATTGGCTACGAGCATCCCCTCCGGTGCAGGAACGTATTCATCGGTTGGTTTTCTCATGGGGGGCACGACGCCGAGGCGTCGTGCCCGCTTTTCCCGGTCGGCGACGTCACGAAGCCGCCTGATTGCCCCCCCGCAGGGGAGAACGACATCCAGGGCATCGGAGAGGTCCGGCGAAGGTACCTCTCGGCCGTTGACTGCCCGGGAAACCTGCTGCCTTTTGAAGCCGGTCCTTTCCGCGAGTCTGCTGATGTTGGTCTCGTTGTCTCCGATCAGAGATTGGAGCATGGTTGCCAGCTGGTCCAGCGCATCATTGCGTTGCCGTTCAGCCTCCACCGTTAACCTCCGGGCCGCATCCGTTTCGAGGGGTGCAACAGGTCCTTGCGGGACGAGCACCCATCTATTGCACTCTGTCGCTGAACTGGGGCCGAAGTGTGTCATGGCACCTACCGAGGCACCCCCGGGCCACCCAGGTGGGTACCGCGGGAGTGCCCCCGGCACCACCGGTGATCCGGTTAACGCCGTTTCGAGGAGGTTTCGTGACACCATCGAGCCCTTCGGCAGGAATACCGAGTTCCGTATCCCCTCCCCTCGGGGACGAAGAGGTTGTGCACGCCACATCGCGGACCCCCGATGGGGGTGATTCGTCCTCGACTCTGCCGGGGTCTACCCGGGATGGGGGGGACATTCCGCCGAATCTGGCTCAGACGGGTGGCGCGACGGGACCTTGGTCCCGATACCGGCGGCACCCCGACTACCGATGTGCTCCATACACACCGACCACTCGGGCCCCCCGTCCCTCCCCAATTCGGGTACCCCCGCGGAGCCTGCCGGTCCGCCGACCGGGTCGGCACTGGATCCCGCCCCAGGGCCCGCGGGCGTCGGACTACGCGATCACGGTCCTCGATGCGGACGGCGGCCCTGTCGAGACCCTTGTTGGCTGGTCAGAGGCGCGGCTCGCGGAGGACCACGCTCGCACCCTCGACGACATCGCCGGCTATCGGATCGTGCCCTGCCGCCGCGCCGGTGGTCGCTGAGCGGTGGGGCACCGCCCCTCGGCGGGTGGAAGCGCCAGCGCCCGCCGAGGGGTCTCACCACCCAGCGGATCGCCGGCCGGCACCAGAGCCCGACCGGACTCCTCCAGTAGTCCGGTCGACAGGCTCATGTGGCCCGAAGTGACCACAGGGGCCCCCAATCGGGCACCCAATCGTCCGTTCCGCGTTGTCTGTCGGATGTGCGAGATCTAGCCGTTGCGTCCTTCTTGCCTGACTTGCTTGATTTGCGGCTCTGTGTAACCTGCCGGCTCCGGTGGCCGTCGGCGCGCCGGGCCGTTGGCGTCCCGGGCCGGCGGGGTGCGAGGCCGACGGGGTGCCGAGCTGGCGGGGTGCCGGGCTGATGACGTGCAGGCCAGCGGGGGGGTGCAGGTCGGTGAATTGCCCCGGTCGGTTAGGCGACCAGGACGGATGGATGTCCAGGTTGTGGGTGCCGAGGCCGGCCAGGTGCGCAGGCCGGCAAGGAGCACAGGCCGGATGGGCTGCCGTGGCGCCGTCCCGCGGATGATTTCTTGGCGCGCCGGCCGTCCGTCGTCATCATTCGGCCGAATGCGTGGAGCGCGGAACGATCCCGTCCGGACCGGAATCGCCCGCCGTCGGTGGGGCCAGCCGCGAGGGGGCGCCAGGGTGCCGCAATCCGGCTGGCTCTGACACACCGTCCGGAGTGTGCAGAACAACGCAGCATCTTCGCTATCGACCCCGGATTGTCTAGGCGTACGGGAGTAGGACCAACCCGGAGCAAGGGTCGCGCATCTGTTGGGTGAATATCGCGCGCCGGTTCGCTCGACACCGGCCCGTCCGCCCGTCGACTCCGTCGCATCCGCAAGGTATTCGAAACGGATAGACAACGGCGTCCGGGTGGTCGCTCACCTCGTGGTCCCAAAGAATTTTCAGGGTGTCGGCGACGCAACCGAGGCGCTCACCCTGCTCCCGTGCCCGGGCCTCGGTCCGCTGCGCGCGGGCTCCCCCTTGGCCGCCGGCCGGTCCCGACTGCATCGCGCCTGGGATCCGCCGATGGCGTCGCGGCGCTCTACCCGTGCCTGGGACTCGCCGATGGCGTCGCGGCGCTCTACCTGCGCCTGGGACTCGCCGATGGCGTCGCGGCGCTCTACCCGCGGCTGGAGCCGGACCAGGCTCGGCGCTTTGCCGCGCGGCTGCGGCCGATGGCTCCCGCCGCCGGCCGCTACCCCCTCGGCCACGCGGAACCCGCCGCACTGCCGACCGTCGTCCTCTGCGCCGCCGACGACGAGATGTTCGCCCTCGGAACCGAGCGGGACCTCGCCGACAGCTCCCTCGGTGTCAACTCCGTCGAGATTCCCGGCGGCCACCCGCCGACGTTCGCCGACCCGGCCGACGTTCGCCGACCCGGCCGGCCTCACCGCGCTACTGGATGGGTTCACCCGACGGGCCGTGCCGTAGCCGCCGTGCCAGCGGCGGGACCAAGCGCGGCAAGGAGTTCGCCCGTGTCAAGCACCCGGGCACCAATGTCGCGACACTCCGCCAGCGCCCGCGGGTAGATCCGGGAGATCGCGTCGGCGACGACCACGACCTCGAAGTCACGCTCGCTGGCCTCGTAGACGGTCGTCCGCGGGCAGTTGGGGAAGTTGGCGCCGACCACGACCACGGTACCGACGCCCAGCGTGCGTAACTCGTCGGCGAGCCGGGTCGCGTAGAACCCGCCCCACCGGGGCTTGAACAGCGCCCACTCCTGCGGTCCCAGCCGCTGCGTGGCACCCGCCAGCAACGCTCGGTAGTCCAAGCGCAGGCCGCCGCCCGGGGGCGCCAGCGCGGGGTGGAGCTGGCTGCCGTCGCTACCGGGGCAGACCAGGCGCCTGCCGGCGGCGATCGACGCGCGCCGGCAGCGCTCCGCGTTCGAGCCGTCCGGCAGATAGAGCCGGACCAGGTGGAACACCGGCAGCCCGGCCGCGCGGAAGCCGCCGGCGGCGCGGGCCATCGCCGGCAGCAACGTCTCGGTTCCCGCGATGGTGCCAGGTCCGTCCGCGCGGACGAAATCGTTCTGCACGTCGATGGTGAGCAGCGCCCACCCGCTCGGATCCACCGCCGCCCCGTCGCCCGTCACCTCAGACACGGTGGCTCCTCCCCGGCGGCTCGCCCGCCCCGCCCCGGCCCCGCCCCGCCCTGGCCGCGCCCTTGTGGCGGTTAACCGTCCGCCGTGCTCTGGCAGGGTCGTCCTTGCGGTGGCCCTGTCCGGCTGTGTCGCCGCTGTGCCTTCGTGCTGTTGGGTCGGCGTGGTCTGGCGGGGTCGTCCTTGCGGTGCCCTCGCCCGGCCGTGCCCTCGCCCGGCCGTGCTCCCGCCGTGCCCTCGTGGCGGTCTTCCGGTCTGCTTGCGTGGGCGGATTCTTTCGCTCTGCCCCGCGCTGGCGGGGCCTCTTCCGGCGGTGTCGCCCCGCCGCCTCGCGGAAGGTCCGCTCCGGTGGGGTGCTGGAGTCGGCCCCGGCCAAGACTGAGCCTGCCCGGGGCGGCGGCGGGTGTCCAACAACGATCCGGACTGATCGTCAGCAGCGGCGCTCATGGCCGGCATCACGAGTCCGCCCCGTGCTCGGCATCCGTCCTTTGCTCGGCATCCGTCCCGTGATCGGCATCCGCGCCGACCATGGTCCGCTCGGCCGCGGACCGACGCATCAACTCGCCGCCGGGGATGACCGGCTCGAAGCAAGGCGGCGCGATATGCCCGCAAACCGGGTTGAGCTGGGAAAAAGGAAGCTGTTCGCTGCGCGTCAGCCGGCCGGACGGATGGGGGCCATTGGATCGTCGTCCGTCGCTCCTAGCGTGCCCGGCGGCGGCCGAGCGGCCGGTGCATCCTCCGATGGCGGGCGGGGACGGGCATGGCAACACGCAGACAGGTGCTGACAGCGACGGGTCTCGGCCTGCTCGGGGCGGGACTGGCCCCCGGGCTCGCCGGACCCGCCTGGGCCGGTTCGCCGGCGACATCGCCCGGTTCGTCGGCGGCGCCGGCCGGCTCCGGCGCCACGCCGGTGGGCTTGGGAGCGCTGCGGCCCGCCGGAGCCGAGCTCGCCCTGCCACCGGGGTTCCACTACACCTCGTTCGGCCGCGCGGGCATGCCGATGTCCGACGGGCTGCCCACCCCGATCGCCCACGACGGCCAGGCGCTGTTCGACGACGGCGGCGGCACGGTCGTGCTGCTGCGCAACCACGAGATCGACCCGGACCTGCCCGGGGTTCAGCGCCGCGCGCTCGGCCCGGGCGAGGCCTACGACCGGGCCGCGCCGGCGGGGGTGACCCGGTCACGCTACGACCTGGCGGCCGGGCGGCTGCGGGAAAGTCGGCTCGTGCTCAACGGGACGCTGGAGAACTGCAACGGCTCACCGACGCCGTGGGGAACCTGGCTGTCGTGCGAGGAGACGACCGACGGGACGACCGCCGGCTACGAACGGCCGCACGGCCATGTTTTCGAGGTCCCGGCGAACGCCCGCGGCCCGGTGCTGCCGCTGCCGCTGCGGGCGATGGGCCGGTTCGAGCACGAATGCGCCCCCGTGGACCCGGTGACCGGCATCGTCTACCTCACCGAGGACAACGGCGACCCCGGCGACGGGCTCTACCGCTTCCTGCCGAACCGTCCCGGGAGGCTGGCGGCCGGCGGGCGGCTGCAGATGCTCGCCGTGCGCGGCGAGCCGACCTACGACACCGCCACCGGCCAGCGCGTGGGCGAGCGCCTGCCGGTGACCTGGGTCGACATCGACCACCCCGACCCGTCGGACGCCGAATCCAACCCCGGATCGGTGTACAGCCAGGGCCGGGCCCGCGGCGGCGCCCGCTTCCTCGGACTGGAGGGCGCAGACTGGGCTGGCGGCCAGCTCACCTTCGTTGCCTCCGAGGCCGGCGACGCCGAGGAGGGGCAGGTGTGGACCTACCGGCCCACCGGCCTGCACAGCGGCGTGCTGACACTGCGCTACGAGTCGCGCGACGGCGGCGTGCTCGACCAGCCCGACGGGCTGACCGTCGGCCCGCACGGCGGCGTCGTTCTCTGCGAGGACGGCGACGGCGAGGACGACGCGGGCGGCGACAACTACCTTCGACTGCTGACGACGGCCGGCCGGATCGTCGACCTGGCGAAGGTCATCGCCCCGCTCGACCTGCACCACTGGAACGCCGAGGACTTCCCGACACCTGGACCGGTGGGTGCGAGCGAGACTGCCGGCGCCCGGTTCACCGCGGACGGCCGCCACCTGTTCGTCAACATCCAGTACCCGGGCCTGACCTGCGTCATCACCGGCCCCTGGGGCACACTCGTTTAGCCGGTCCTGGGCGGACGTCGGTGGTCGGGCGCCGCTCCGAGCTCTTGCGTGGACGGGCGGGGCACCGATCCCGCCAGACCGCCAGACCGGCGGGCCGGCGGGCCGGCGGGATGACGATCTGGCGGAGCGTAGACCGACGTCGCCGCTACGGCGGTATGTCCTTGCACCTCCGTCGTGCTCTGGCTCGTCGAGGGTCCGCGCGGATCCGTGCGGACGTGTGGCCAGGCCGGATCGCGACGCCGCCGGTGCCCCGTCCCGCCGCGATACGCCGTCGCGGGGGAGACGGCGGCAGGATGGAGAGGCAGTCAGGCGGGGCCGGGTTGGCCGCCGGTCAGATGGCGCTGGTGAGGAGGTCGGTGGGGTGTTGGGTGTAGGGGTTGCGGCGGGGTTCTTGGTGGGGGTCGATGCGCCAGGGTGGGATGTAGGCGGGGTGGCCGTCGTCGGTGAACGTGATGGTCCAGCCGTCGTGGTGGACTTGGCGGTGGTGCTGGCCGCAGATGAGGACGAGGTTGTGGAGGGCGGTGACTCCATTGTGTGTCCAGTGCACGCAGTGGTGGCATTCGCACCATGAGGGTGGTCGATCGCAGCCCGGGAAGGTGCATCCCCGGTCGCGGGCGACGAGTGCGCGGCGTAGGTGAGCTGGAACGGTGCGGGTTGATCGTCCCACGTCGAGGGGCATGCCGGCGGGGCTGAGGATGATCCGGCTGACTTCCGCGTCGCAACTGAGTCGGGTGAGGACGCTGTGGGGTAGGGGGAGTCCGCAGCTGGTCAGGGCGGGGATGGTGCCGTTGGCGAGCAGGGTGTTCCAGTCGATGGTGACGGTCAGGTGTGGGCGTGCCCCGCCGCCTGTGGGGATGGCGGCGGCGCCGAGGGCGCGGGTGATGAGGTCGAGGAGGGCGTCGGCGCGGCGGCGGGTGGGGGTGCGCCGGTCGGGGGTGGCGTCGGTGGCGGGGTGGGGTGCGGCGAGGCTGTCGAGTGCGGTGCGTAGGAGGGCGGCGCCTTCGGCGTCGAGTTCGCCGTGGATGAGGGTGGCGCCGGTGGGGGTGTCGGTGAGTTCGCCGGTGTGGCTGTCGGTGTGGGGGTTGTGGCCGCCGGGGGAGGTGTCGATGGTGGTGAGGGTTTCGCGCAGGCGGGCGGCGAGTTTGGCGAGGTGGTGGGGGTCGAACTGGTCGGCGAAGCGTAGGAGTGCCTGTTCGGCGGCGGCCTGCTGGTCGGGGGTGATGCCGGTGGGCAGGGTGCACATCGCGTCGCAGATGACGGCGGCCTGTTCGACGGTGATCGTTCCTCGGTCAGGGCCGTGCCGGTGGCGGTGTAGAGGGTGGTGGTGTCGTGGGCGAGGGTGACCTGGCGGCGGGCGTCGCGGGTGGCTAGGCGTAGCCGGTCGCGTAGCCAGCTGGTGAGGTCGGTGGCGCCGTGGCGTACGGCGAACCCGCGGTCCTGTGCCTCCGTGAACAGGGCGCCTCGGACGGCGGCGACCCAGCTGGTCAGTCGGCACATGCCCTCGAGCAGCCCGTCCAGTTCGTGGTCGGTCAGCTGCCAGGTCTGGGCGGCGAGTAGCCCGTCGAGGTGCCGGGAGATCGTGGTGAGGCGGGCCGGCGGGTCGGGGCCGTCTCCGTGGCCGTCGTCGAGAACCATGGGTCAACGGTAGAACAACCCACCCCGAATGTCGAACATGTGTTCGTCTGCTGTGGGCGGAGTCGACACGGGAACCAGCAGTGCGACTAGGGGATCCGTACCGTCGGCGCGTCCAGGTCGACGCCCGCCTCGTCGGATGTCCGCATCCGCTCTGCCGGCATGACGCCCTTGGCCGGTTGACTGCTCTCAACCGGATCGCGGATCTCCGTCGAATGCCTGCTTCCGGCCGGAACTCCGCCGCCGATGATGACACGGCCGCCGGTGATGACACGGCCGTCGGCGGTGCGGCCGTCGGCACTGGTAGCGGTGTCGGCACTGGTAGCGGTGTCGGCACTGGGACCGGCGGCGGCCTCGGCGGCAAGCAGCGTCTCGACGTGGACGTATCTTGCGCCGCGCAGCAGGGAGGCGACGGCTGCGATCAGCGACATGGCGATGGCCAGGGAGAACACGATGATCAGACCGTGATGGAACGGTGAGGCGATCAGGTGCGGGAAGAACTCCTTGCCGGTCAGCGCCTGGGCGTTCGCCGAGGGGAGCTGGCGCAGGGTGTCGTCGCCGAGCAGGTTCTGCATCGGGTTGTAGCCGAGGAAGGCGGCGAACAGGCTGCCGACCGGCGGCAGGTTCGCCACCCGGTCGGTGACGTCGGCGGGCACGCCCTGCGCGGCCAGCCCGCTGTGCAGCGAGTGTGGCAGCGTCGAGGACAGTCCGGCGATCATCAGGGAGAAGAACAGGCCGATCGACAGGACCTGGCCGGAGTTCATGAACGTCGCACGCATCCCGGAGGCGCCGCCGCGGGTCGCCGCGGGCACGGCGTTCATCACCGCGGTCGTGTTCGGCGCGGAGAACAGGCCCGAGCCGATCCCGTTGAGGACCAGCAGCGCCGCGAACGCCGGGTAGCTGAAGTTCGTCGGCAGCACCAGCAGGCCGACGAAGGTCGCCGCGACCAGCGTCAGCCCTCCGGTGGCGAACGCGCGGGCGCCGAACCGGTCGGACAGGAAGCCCGACACCGGTCCGGCCACCAGGAACCCGATCGTCAGCGGCAGCAGGTAGATGCCCGCCCACAGCGGCGTGTCGACGTAGTCGTAGCCATGCAGTGGCAGCCAGATCCCCTGCAGCCAGATGATGAGCATGAACTGCATCCCGCCGCGGGCGATCGAGGACAGCAGGACCGCCGCGTTGCCGGCGGTGAACGCCCGGATCCGGAACAGCGCCAGGTTGAACATCGGCTGCGCGGTGCGCCGTTCGACGAGGACGAACGCGACGAGGACGGCGGCGCCGCCGATCAGCGCGGCGAGCACCTTCGGGTTCAGCCAGCCCATGTCGTGGCCGCCGTAGGGCTGGATGCCGTACGTGACGCCGGCGAGCAGCGCGGTCAGCCCGACGGCGAAGGTGATGTTCCCCCACCAGTCGATCCGCGCCGCCACGCGCCGGCCGGTGTCGCGCAGGCTGCGGTAGGACCAGATCGTGCCGGCCACGCCGATCGGCACGCTCACCCAGAACACCGCGCGCCAGTTCCACTCCGACAGCAGGCCGCCGGCGACCAGCCCGATGAACGAGCCGGCGAGCGCGGCGACCTGGTTGATGCCCAGCGCCATGCCGCGCTGACGGGTGGGGAAGGCGTCGGTGAGGATGGCCGTCGAGTTGGCCATGAGCATCGCGCCGCCCACGCCCTGCACGACCCGCCAGCCGATCAGCCACAGCGCCCCGGACGAATCCTGCCAGGGGGTCAGGGCCAGCCCGATCGAGGCGACGCTGAACACGGCGAAGCCGGCGTTGTAGATCCGGACCCGGCCGAACATGTCACCGAGTCGGCCCAGCGTCACCACCAGCACGGCGGAGACGAGCATGTAGCCCATCAGCATCCACAGCAGGTAGCTGACGTTGCCCGGCTGCAGGGGATCGAGGTGGATCCCGCGGAAGATCGCGGGTAGGGAGATGATGACGATCGAGCTGTTGACCGTCGCCATCAGCACCCCGATGGTCGTGTTCGACAGGGCGATCCAGCGGTATCCCGAGTGGTCGTCCTGGTCTGGCCGGCGCGCTGCGTCGACCGGAGTCCCCGCTGTCGTGGACATCCGGCGCTGCTCCCTCCATCACCGATGCGGGCCGGGCCCGCCGCCGTGGGCGGTGCCGGGCGCACTGCATGGCATGGGCGCGAGGCGGGGTCGGCCGGGGCCGGGTTGCATCTCGTCGCTGCGGTGAGGGGCCCGGGTACCTTCTGCGTCGGGGCATGGGCCCGCTGTGTCGGGTATGCGCCTTCTGCGTCGGGTATGCGCCTTCTGCGTCGGGCGTGCCCTGAGGTAGGCGTATGCCTTCTGGTCGGGCCGGCCGCGTGCCTCCGCGTCCACGTCGGATAGTTGCTTGACTGATACTAACAACCGCGCCTGTCGATCGGCATTCCCGCCGCGGCTGGCGGATCGATGGCCCGAAGCGGCCGCACGTCGGCGCCGGAGCGTTCTACATTGCTTGCTGGACGAGATCGTCATTGCTTGTGGGACGAGATCGTCGTTGCTTGTGGGACGAGATCGTCCGCGTGGACTGCACAGCCATCCGAGGGCCGGCGCGAGGAGAGCGAGGCGAGGCGACGTGGCGACCGATGTCGAGAGCACGTTGGCGGCCGACGACTACGACGAGTTCGGACTGCTGCACGAGAACGCCGAGGAACTGGGCCTGCCGTTCGCGGGCAGGCCGGACGTCAGTCGCGGCTACGTCGACCTGGCGGCCGACCGGCGGCTGAGCTACATCCGCTGGGGCACCGCCGATCCCGAGGTGGTGTTCCTGCACGGCGGCGCGCAGAACGCCCACACCTGGGATTATGTGGCGCTCGCGCTGGGCCGGCCGGCGGTGGCGTTCGACCTGCCCGGTCACGGCCGGTCGTCCTGGCGCGCCGACCGTGACTACGGTCCATGGCGCAACGTCGAGGCGCTGGCGACGGCCCTGCCGACCGTGGCGCCGAACGCGGCAGTCGTGGTGGGCATGTCGCTCGGCGGCCTGACCGTCACCCATCTCGCCGCGACGCGCCCCGACCTCTGCCGCCGCGCGGTGATCGTCGACGTCACCCCGCAGGTCAACGACCCGGGCCGGACGATGACGACGGCCGAACGCGGCTCGGTGGCGCTCGTCTCCGGACCGCCGACCTACGCCTCGTTCGAGGAGATGGCCGACGCCGCGGTGGCGCTGAGTCCGCTGCGGGCCGCCGCCGGGGTGCGCCGCGGCGTGCGCCACAACGCCCGCCGGCAGCCGGACGGCCGCTGGTCGTGGCGGTACGACCTGTTCGGCCCGCCCCCGCCGGGAACCCCGGACTGGCTCGACTTCACCTCACTGTGGGACGAGGTCGACACGATCACCGTGCCGGCGCTGCTCGTGCGCGGCGGCGAGTCGAAGTACGTCCATGACACCGACGTCGCCGAGTTCCGCCGCCGCCTGCCGGCCCTGCAGTACGCCCTCGTCGACGGCGCCGGCCACGCCGTGCAGAGCGACCGCCCACTCGAACTCGTCACCCTGATCCGCGACTTCGCCTTCCCGGCGACCTGACCACCCCCGCCGCCCCGGGCGATCCCGGGGCGGCCCCGGGTCTGCCCCGGGTCAGTGCCTGGCCGGCGCGGCGTCGCCGAGCAGGTTCGTGCGCCCCCACCGGCCGAGGGGCGCCAGCGCCTCGTTGAGGGAGCGGCCGAGCGGGGTCAGCGAGTACTCGACCCGGGGCGGCACCTCGTCGAAGGCCTCGCGGTGCACGATGCCGTCCGCCGCCAGCTCGCGCAGGTGCGACGCGAGCACCTTCTCCGTCACCCCCGCCAGCTCCCGGCGCAGCTCGCCGAAGCGGCAGGCCCGCTCGGCCAGCGCCCACAGGATGAGCCCCTTCCAGCGCCCGCCGATCACGTCCATCGCCGCGTCGATGCCGCAGACGTACGCCCCGGGCCGTCGTGTCATGGCGATGGCGTGCCCCCTTCACCCTGGTCACTCACCGCCGGGTGAGCGCCCACTTCAAAGTGCGTACTTGATCGCTCCATCGACCTCGCGCCAGCCTAATCGCCATGACCGACCCCGCCCCTCGCGACGACGATTCCCGCGACGTCGACGACCGTTCCCGCGACGTCTACAGTCCCCGCCAGGTCGTTGACGATCGTCCCCACTACGGCTCCCGCGGAAGGGGGCGGCAGCCCGATCGCGGCGCGACGGTGCCGCTCGCCGTTCTCGGGCTCGGTGCGATGGGTACCGCGCTCGCCCGGACCTGGCTCGCCGCCGGCCATCCGACCACGGTCTGGAACCGGTCCCGGGCCCGGGCGGAGCCGCTCGTCGCCGAGGGCGCGACGCTCGCCGACACGGCCGCCGAGGCGGTGGCCGCGACCCCGCTGACCGTGGTCTGCCTGCTCGACGACGCCTCGGTCGGGGCGGCTCTGGCCGATGCCGAGCTCGCGGGCCGGGACCTGGTCAACCTCACCACCGGCTCCCCGGTGCAGGCCCGTGCCCGCGCCGCATGGGCGCACGAGCGCGGCGCCCGCTACCTCGACGGCGGGATCATGGCGGTGCCCCCGATGGTCGGCAGCTCGCCGGACCGGGGTTACATCCTGTACAGCGGTTCGCGGGCGCTGTTCGACGAGCACGGCCGGACGCTGGCCGTGCCCCTCGACACCCGCTACGTCGGCGCGGACCCGGGGTTCGCCGCCCTGCACGACGTCGCGTTGCTCAGCGCGATGACCGGGATGTTCGCCGGTGTCTCCCACGCGTTCGCCCTGGTTCGCGCGGCCGGCGTCCCCGCCCGCCCGTTCGCCCCCCTGCTCGTCGAGTGGCTGCGGGCGATGGCGGCGAGTGCGTCCGCCACGGCCGAGCACCTGGACGGCGGCGACTACACGACGGGCGTGGTGTCCACTCTGGCCATGCAGGTGGCGGGCAGTGCGACGCTGCGACGCACCGCCGCCGAGCTCGGTGTCGACGCCGGGCTGCTCACGCCGTACCTGGCGGCGATGGAGCGCCGCCTCGCGGACGGCCACGCCGACGAGGGGATCACCGGCGTGATCGACACGCTCCTACCTGACCTGACCTGCGGGACCCGCGACCCGCGACCCGCGACCCGGGAGCCGCGACCCGGAATTCGGGGCCCGGGATTGGGGGCCCGTGGTCGATGTCACCCAGTGCAGCGGGACCGTGGGGGGTAAGTTGGAAGTTCGACTTTACTGTGTAAAGGGTGACGGGTTATGCCGCGGGCGCGGCCCATTCGGGTGGTGCGCCGCTGCGGCGTGCCGCCCGACAGGGCTCGGAGGTCCAGATGCCGTCTCCCGTACGACCACTGCCAGCACTCGCCGAGCTGACCCCGCCGCCGGGCAGTCCACAGCGTGGTGCCCCACGCCGCGCACCCGGGTCGGTGCGGCGCACCAGCCACCTCAACGCGACCTGGCCCGCCGGTTACGGGTCCCCGATGAACCTCAGCGCCGGCGCCCGTGACCTGGTGACCGGGCGCGACGGGCAGGCGACGGTGGTCGACTCCGCGCAGTTGCGCGTCACCGTTGACGGTACCCGGACGCTGCGTTCCGTCACCAGCGTGCCCCCACGCAGGGCCCTGTCCGGACTGGTCGGTCAGAGCGGCGGCCGCGGCTACCGCGCCCTGCTTCGCGAGCTGGTCCCCGAGGACGTCGCCACCGGATCCCCGCTGCACTTCCTGCTCGACGACATGCCCGGCGCGACCCTGGTGGCGCCGATCGCCTGGCGACTGTGGCCCGGCGAGCAGGAGAAACTGGCGAGGTTCGCCGCCGCGACGCAGGCCAGCCGGGTCGAGGCGATGCGGGAGGTCTGCTCGGGATGGCGGGCCGACGGCGGCCCGCTGGAACGGATGTCCCAGGGCGGCGGGTTGGAGCAGAACCTCGTGCCCGCCCATCCCCTGGAGCAGCCCGACGACCCGCTGGCCTGGCACCGGATGGCGCCGCCGCCCGGCGACTCGGCGATGTTCCGCCGCCGGCGCCGGGTGGACGTGACCGCACCCGAGCCCGGGGCGTCCCACGGCGTCCTGACCGTCGACTCGATGTTCCGGGACAGCATGTGGAGCCCGCAGGGCGTGGAGACGGTCGTGCACGAATACGGCGTGCACGCCACCGTCGACCCGGCCACGATGAGCCTCGTCGGGCTCCGCGCGGACCCGCGGGTGCTGCCCTTCGACACCTGCCCGTCGGCCGCCGGCAACGTCGACCTGCTGCTCGGCGAGCCGATGCGGACCCTGCGGGCCCGGGTCATCAAACTCGTCGTCGGCACCGACGGCTGCACGCACCTCAACGACGCGCTGCGGGCGCTCGCCGAGGTCCCCGTCCTCGTCGACCAGCTCGTCACCACCGGCCGGATCGACTGACCGCCCGGCTCGCCTGCCTGGCCTGCCTGGCCTGCCTGGCCGGACCGTCCGGCCTCACCGTCCGGCTCGCCTGCCCGGCTGGACCGCTCGGCCTGACTGTCCGGCCTGACTGCTCAGCTCGCCTGCTCAGCTCGCCTGCCCGGCTCGCCTGCCCGGCCAGAACGGCCTGACCGCCCGGCCTGACCGCCCGGCCTGAACGGCCGGATCGACTGACTCGCGGATCGACTGATCGATCGGGGTCGGGGATCGTTTCGGCCCGCCAGGCCGGCAGTTTTATACTGGCTGCGGGGCGTTCCCCGGGGTGCCGGGGAAGGTGGCGACGCCTGGCGATGTCGACGTGAGTCGGGTGGTGAGGTGGCGGCGGGTGTCCGTCCGGCTGCGGCGCACGGCGCGCAGGCGTCCGGCGCGCCGGCCGGGGCGATGCGGGCCCTGGGGGTCGACGACATCGTCGCCGCCGCCCTGCGGGTGGGGACTCATCGGGGGTTCGCGGCTTTGACCATGCGCGCGCTCGCCGAGGAGCTCGGCGTGTCCGCGATGGCGGCCTACCACCACGTTCCCAGCAAGGACGCGCTGGTCGACCTGGTCATCGACGCGGTCCTCGCCGACGTCGTGATTCCCCCACCCGACCATGGCGACTGGGACGTGCGCCTGCGCGAGCTGCGTCGGCGCTCCGCCGCGGCGCTGGCGGTGTGGCCGGGCGTCGACGTCCTGGTCTACGCCCGCCCGCCCACCACTCAGGGCTGGCGGATCATGGACGGCTACCTGCAGATCCTGCTGGACGCCGGCCTGACGCCGAAGAACGCGCTGCTCGGCTTCAACGTCCTGCACGACTACGGCATGGCCCGGTCGATCCAGCACCGACTGCGTGAAGGTGCGGGCGCCGGCGTCCCGAGCGACCGGCCCGCCCAGTGGCCGGCGCTCAGCCGGGTGGCGACGATGTGGTCGCAGGCCCAGGGACACGACCTCACCGCCTTCGCCGACACCCTCGTCGTGGACGGCCTGCGCGCCCTGCTGGCCAGGCAGCGCGCCGCCACCGACGTCCCCTGACCACCCCGCCGCCCCTGACCACCCCGCCCCGGACACCACCGACCTCAGGGAACACCGAGATCGCCGGATTGAGGGTGGGCTGGATGCGTGGCGCGGTTCCGCGGAACACCTTGATCGTCGGGGCTGGTTCGCGCCCTCATCCGGACGGCATGTTGATCCGGGCGCGTTGATCGCAGCGGCGGGGTCGAAACGCCCGCCGCGGCGGCGATGGTCCCCGAGAGGTCCGTCGCCGCCGTGGCGGGCAGTGTCAGCCGCTGTTGGGTCAGCCGCTGTTGGGTCTAGCCGTTGTCGGGTCAGCCGCTTGTGCTGGTGGCGGTCAGGTCGTAGACCGTCTGACCGCCCACCGTGGTGGCGGTGAAGTGCGCCGCGACCCAGGTGGCGATCTGTGAGCTGGTCCCCGAGGCGTTGTCGCCACCCCTCCCGCCGCCCATGCCCCCGCCGCCGGCGATGAAGTAGTGGATCTTCCCGTCGGCGACCCACTGCTGGAACTGGGCGAGGGTCGGCGCCGGATCGCTGCCGTCCCAACCGCCGATCGCGATGACGGACTGCCCGCTGGCGAGTTCGAGCTGCGCCGCGCTGGTCGCGCCGCTCGTCGTGGCCGCGGCCCAGGTGGTTGTCGAACGGGCCAGCAGCGCCGTCAGCGCCGAGTTCGTGGACTGCTCCCCGCCGCCCCCGCCCGCCGTCATGCCCCCGGCCGCCGACGTGGCGCCGGTCGTGGACGTGCTACCCGTCGCAGAGGCGGCGCCGGTCGTGGACGTGGATGTGGATGTGGGCGGGGTGCCGGTGGGTCGGGTGCCGGTGGGCGGGGTGCCGCCGGCGGCGAAGCGTCCGCCGTTGCCGCCGGGGCCGCCGCCCATCGCGGCGCTGGACGGTCCTGAGGTGGGGATCGAACCGGTGTGCGGATGCGCGGCGGTGCTGGCGGCGTAGGCGGTGCTGCTGGCGCCGACGGTGAGCACCGCCGCGGTGGCGAGCACCGCGGTCACCCGGGTGAATCGGGTCGCACCCGCGAGCAGCGCGGCGGCCAGGGTCAGCGCGGCGACGAGCACGATCCAGCGCAGTGCCGGCAGCCAGGTCGGCACCCGGTCGAGCAGCACGAAGCTCCAGGTGCCGGTCAGGGCGATCATGGTGGCGAGTGCCGCCCGCGCCGGGAACTGGTCGCGGTCGCGCCACAGCGCGGTCCCGCCGGTGGCGACGAGCGCGGCGATCGCCGGCGCCAGGGCGACGGTGTAGTAGGGATGGATGATCCCGTTCATGAAGCTGAACACCAGCCCGCTGACGACGAGCCAGCCGCCCCACAGCACCAGCGCGGCCCGCGTGGGGTCGATGCGGGGGGCCCGCCTGGTCCGCCACAGTCCGACGATCAGCACGAGCAGCGCCGCGGGAAGCAGCCAGGAGATCTCCGAGCCCATGCTCGACCCGAACAGCCGGGTGATCCCGGTCGCGCCGCCGAAGCCGGTGTTCCCGCCGCCGCCCATCCCGCCACCGCCGCCGCCGGCCCCGCCGCCGGAGGAGCCGAGGATGCGGCCGAGTCCGTTGTAGCCGAGGGCGAGCTGCAGCAGGCTGTTGTCGGTGGAACCGCCGATGTAGGGGCGCGACGACGCCGGCCACAGGTCGACCAGGGCGACGTACCAGCCGGCCGAGACGACGATCGCCCCGGCCGCACCGGCCAGGTGCAGCACCCGACGTCCCAGGCCCGTCGGCGCGGCGATCAGATACGCCAGGCCGAGGGCCGGGACGACCAGGAACGCCTGCGCCAGTTTGGTGAGGAAACCGAAGCCGATGCAGGTCCCGGCGAGCATCAGCCAGCGCGCGCTGGCCCGCTCGGTCGCCCGGACCGTGCAGTAGGCGGCGGCGACGAGGAGCAGGACCAGCAGGGCGTCCGGGTTGTTGAACCGGAACATCAGCGCGGCGACCGGCGTCAGCGCGAACGCGGCGCCGGCGAGCAGCCCGGCGGTGGCGCCGGCGCTGCGCCGGACCGTCGCGTACAGCAGCCCGACGGCCGCGACCCCCTCGACCGCCTGGGGGGCGAGCACGGACCAGGACGAGAAGCCGAAGACCCGAGCGGACAGCCCCGAGATCCACAGCGACGCCGGCGGCTTGTCGACGGTGATGGCGTTACCGGCGTCCAGGGAGCCGAACAGCAGCGCCTTCCAGCTCTGGGAACCCGCCTGGGTGGCCGCCGCGTAGAAGCTGTTGCCGTAACCGGACGCGCTGAGGTTCCACAGGTAGAGCAGCGCCGTGCCGGCCAGCAGGACCAGCAGCGCCGGCCGGACCCAGACCGGATCACCGGCCGGCCCGCGGGCCAGCCGCCCGAGCCGCCCGTGCCCCCTGCCCGGCGGGGGAGGCGGCGGCGGTTGGGCCCAGCGCCCGGCGCCTGGTCGCGGGGCGAGCCGGATCGTGTCGGACGGTTCGACGTCGGGTGCGGTGGTCGTCATCGAGAAGACTCCAGGGTCTGTCTGTCGCGGTTGCGCCCCCGGGCGGGCCAGGTCGGGGTCGGACGCGCCGCCGATGCGGCGGCCGCGGTTCAGCGCGCGGGATACGCGGGATACGCGGGGGACGAACGGGTTCAGGACGGGATGTGCGGGAGGCGCGGGATATGCGGGAGGCGCGGGAGGCGGGCGGGCTCAGCGTGGGGTGCCGGCGCTGGCCGAGGCGGCATCCCGTCCTGAACCCGTTCGTCCCCCGCGTATCCCGCGTATCC
>NZ_JAMQQF010000004.1 GCF_023716945.1 Frankia sp. AiPs1
GAGCAGGACCGCCAGCACGGCCACGGCCGCGAACAGCGCCCCCAGCGTGACCGTGCCGTACCGGCCCAGGTCGTGGAGCACGTGCAGCAGGCCCACGCCGGCCGACTCGTGCGCGCGGGCCAGCGGCGTGCCCAGGTCGAGCTGGTCGCCGGCCAGCCGGCGGCGCAGGTCGGCCAGGGCCGCCTCGTCGCCCTGGAACAGCATGGGCCCGACCACGGCGAGCGCGGCGGGCACCTTCCCCTGCCGCAGCAGCCCGATGACCTGGCCGCCGACCCTGGTCCGCCCGGCGTCGGGGAGCCGGGCCAGCAGCACGGAGCCGATCTGGTCGGCCTGCTCGCCGGTCAGGTCCATCGTCGGGATCCCGGCGGGCCGGCGTCCCTGCGCCATCTGGTCGAGGCCGCCGACCAACACCTGGGTGACGGCGGCGACGTCGTGAGCCTGGAAGGTCGGCGTGCCCGACACCTGCCCGGCCAGGTAGATGGTGGCGAGCTTCGCGATGGCCGCGAACGTCGGGCGCAGGTCGACGCTGAGCGTCAGCGCCGGGCGCTGGCCGGCGAGATAGCCCGACACCTGGGCGCTGAGGTTGTCCACGGCGCCGCGCACCGCCGGGGCCGGCGCGACCAACCGCAGGTTGTCGACGACGACGTCCGGCGGGACGGGCAGCCCGGCGAGCAGGTCCCGGGTGACGCCGGCCAGCGCCGGGTCGGCCAGCACCTCGTCGTAGAGCCGACGGTAGAAGTCGGTCTCGTCGACGGCCTGCCGGTAGTAGCCGGCGCGCTGGACCGTCAGGTTCGTCGTCAGCGCCACGACCGCCACCGGCCAGCACAGCAGCGCGATGCCCAGCGCCAGGGCGATCCACGCCCGCCCACGCCGCACCGCTGCGGCGGAAACGTCGAGGCGGCGCACCGTCGGGACATGCCCGGTCGGGATGGCCCCGATGCCGCCACGGCACCGGGGTCACACTTTCACCTCATCGGGCGGGCCCACCGGCGGGTCGGCGGCGGGCCCACCGGCGGGCTGGCGGCGGGGCTACCGCTCGACCTGGGTCTTCAGGTCGTACAGGGCGGACTCGACCAGTTTGTCCTCCGCCTTTCGGCGCAGCAGGCCGGGGATCGGCACCTTCAGCTCGACCGTCAGGTCGTAGGTCACCTCGGTGCTGCCGTCGCCGAGGTCGGTCAGCGTGTAGCTGCCGTCCAGCGTGCGCACCCGGTCCGATTCGAGCATCGTCCAGGTGACGGAGGTCGGGCCGGCCCAGTCGTAGACGAGGGCGTAGTCCTCCTTGCCGAAGGTGGTCTTCGCCTGGAAACGGGCCTTCGCCGGCAGGCCGGCCGGCGTGGTCTCGATGACCTCCGCCGAGGTGAGCGCTTCCGACCAGTCGGGATAACGGCTGATGTCGGCGATGACGGCCAGAATCGCCGCAGGCTGCGCCTTGATGACGATCGTGGACGAGACGTGATCGGCCATAATGGCAGGTCCTCCACATATTCCGGGTACGTACGGGATTCGGCAGCGACCAATCGTGGCAGCACGACCGATCTTTCCTGACGCGAAACGGAACGTATAAGAGCCCGGGCGGAACGGTAAACATAAAATACCCGAACGTGTGGAATTCTCTTCGATCGCGGGTGCTCGACCGGTCACGCGCGTAAGGGCGGCCTCGGTGCGGCGACCTCGGATTATCCGTCGCGCCTGACCCTCGGCCCGGCCATGCTTTTGCGTCGGGCCGAGGGTTACGGTTGGGAAAGGTTGTTCAGGCGGGGTCGTAGGCGAGGTTGGGGCGCAGCCAGCGCTCGACGTCGGCGACGCCGAGGCCGCGCCGGCGGGCGTAATCCTCGACCTGATCCCGGCCGATGCGCCCCACGGTGAAGTACTTCGAGTCGGGATGGGCGAAGATGAGCCCGCTGACGGCCGACGCCGGGGTCATCGCGAACGACTCGGTCAGGCCCAGGCCGGCCTGGCCGGCGTCGAGCAGGTCGAACAGCGCCTGCTTCTCGCTGTGGTCGGGGCTGGCGGGGTAGCCGAGCGCCGGACGGATGCCGCGGAAGCGCTCCGCGTGCAGATCCGTCAGATTCGGCTCGGCGTCCGGTTCGAACCACTCGCGGCGCGCGGCCAGGTGGATGTGTTCGGCGAAGGCCTCCGCGAGCCGGTCCGCGAGCGCCTTCACCATGATCGATCGGTAGTCGTCCTGGTCGGCCTCGAACTCGGCGGCGAGCTTGGCTGCGCCGTGGATCGCGACGGCGAACCCGCCGAGGTGGTCGCCGGCGGGCGCGACGTAGTCGGCGAGGCTGCGGTTGGGCCGGCCGGCGGGCTTCGCCGTCTGCTGGCGCAGCATCGGCACCCGCAGCCGGCCGTCGCGGGCGCCCGCCACCGCGCCGGCCTCGATCACCAGGTCGTCGCCGTCGGCGAAGGCGGGCCAGAAGCCGTAGACGCCCTTCGCCTGCAGGCTGCCATCCTTGATGATCTGGTCGAGCAGCACGTTCGCCTCGTCGTAGAGCTCGCGGGCGACCGGCTGGTCGAGGATCGCGGGGAACTTGCCCTTCAGCTCCCAGGCGAGGAAGAAGAACTGCCAGTCGATCATCTCGCGCAGCGCGGAGAGATCCGGCGTGACGACGCGGCGCCCGGTGAAGGCGGGGACGGGCAGCTCGTCGAAGGAGACCTGCTCGCGGTTGGCCCGTGCCTGCGCCAGGCCGAGCAGCGGCTGCGCCCGGCGGTTCTCGTGCTGCTCGCGCAGGCGCGCCTGCTCGGCCCGGTTGCGCACGTCGAGCTGCTCGGCCCGCTCGGTGTCGAGCAGATCCGAGACGACCCCGACGACCCGGGAGGCGTCGATCACGTGGACGGTGGTGGCCTCGTACGCCGGGGCGATGCGCACCGCGGTGTGCTGGCGCGAGGTGGTGGCGCCGCCGATGAGCAGCGGCAGGGTCAGCCCGCGGCGCTGCATCTCGGCACCGACCGCGACCATCTCGTCCAGCGACGGCGTGATCAGGCCGGACAGGCCGACCGCGTCGGCGCCCTCGGCGACGGCGGTGTCGAGGATGACCTTGGCGGGGACCATCACGCCGAGGTCGATCACCTCGTAGTTGTTGCAGCCGAGCACGACGCCGACGATGTTCTTGCCGATGTCGTGGACGTCGCCCTTGACGGTGGCGAGCACGACCTTCCCGTTGCCGCGCCGGGCCGCCGGCCGGCCCGCGGCGCTGTCGGCCAGCGCCGCCTGCGCCTTCTCGGCCTCCATGAACGGCTCCAGGTAGGCCACCGAACGCTTCATCACCCGCGCGCTCTTGACCACCTGCGGCAGGAACATCTTCCCCGAGCCGAACAGGTCGCCGACGATCTTCATGCCGTCCATCAGCGGGCCCTCGATCACGTCGAGGGGGCGCGCCGCCTGGGCCCGCGCCTCCTCCGTGTCGGCCTCGATGAAGTCGACGATGCCGTGCACGAGCGCGTGGGACAGCCGCGCCGCGACCGGCGCCTCGCGCCAGGACAGGTCGACGACCCGCTGCGTGCCCTTGCCGTTGACCGTCTCGGCGAAGGCGACGAGCCGGTCGGTGGCGTCGGCGCGCCGGTCGAACAGCACGTCCTCGACGAGTTCGAGCAGGTCGGCGGGAATGTCGGCGTAGACGGCGAGCTGGCCGGCGTTGACGATGCCCATGTCGAGCCCGGCGCGCACCGCGTGGAGCAGGAACGCCGAGTGCATCGCCTCGCGGACGACGTCGTTGCCGCGGAAGGAGAACGACAGGTTCGAGATGCCGCCGCTGATCCGCACACCCGGGCAGCGCTGCTTGATCAGCGGAAGTGCGTCGATGAACGCCTTGGCGTAGCCGTTGTGCTCGGCGATGCCGGTGGCCACGGCGAGCACGTTCGGGTCGAAGATGATGTCGGTGGCGGGGAAGCCGATCTGCTGCGTGAGCAGGTCGTAGGCGCGCCCGCAGATCGCCACCTTGCGCTCGGTGGTGTCCGCCTGGCCCTTTTCGTCGAAGGCCATGACGACGGCGCCGGCGCCGAAGTCGCGGATGCGCCGGGCGTGGTCGAGGAAGACCTCCTCGCCCTCCTTGAGGCTGATCGAGTTGACCACACCCTTGCCCTGCACGCAGCGCAGCCCGGCCTCCAGCACGCTCCACCGGGAACTGTCGATCATGATTGGCAGGCGGGCGGCCTCGGGCTCGGTGGCCAGCAGGTTCAGGAAGGTCGTCATCGCCTGCTCGCTTTCGAGCAGGTCGGCGTCCATGTTGACGTCGAGCAGGTTCGCGCCGCCGCGGACCTGCTCCAGGGCAACGTCGACCGCGGCCTGGTAGTTGTCGGCCTCGACGAGGCGGCGGAACCGTGCCGAGCCGGTGACGTTGGTCCGCTCGCCGATCATGACGAAGCCGGTGTCCGCGCCGATCTCGAACGGCTCCAGGCCGCTGAACCGGGTCCGCGGCGTGGGCGCCGGCACCTGCCGGGGGGCCGTTCCGTCGACGGCGGCGGCGATCCGGGCGATGTGCGCCGGCGTCGTCCCGCAGCAGCCGCCGACGATGTTGACCATGCCGGCGGCGGCGAACTCGCCGATCAGCCGGCCGGCCTCCTCCGGCGTCTGGTCGTAGCCGCCGAAGGCGTTGGGCAGCCCGGCGTTCGGATGGCAGGCGGTGTAGGTGCCGGCGATGCGGGACAGCGCCTCGACGTGCGGGCGCATCTCCTCGGCGCCCAGCGAGCAGTTCACGCCGACGACCAGCGGGTTCGCGTGGGCGATGGAGTCCCAGAACGCCTCGACCGTCTGCCCCGACAACGTCCGCCCGGACAGGTCGACGATCGTCACCGAGATCCACAGCGGTAGCTGCGGCGCGACCTCGCGGGCTGCGGCGATCGCAGCCTTCGCGTTCAGCGTGTCGAAGATCGTCTCGATGAGCAGCAGATCGACCCCGCCGTCGGCCAGCGCCTGGATCTGCTCGGCGTAGGCGGCGCGGACCTGGTCGAAGGTCACCGCCCGGTACGCCGGGTCCTCGACCCGCGGGGACAGCGACAGCGTGACGTTGAGCGGGCCGATGGAGCCGGCGACGAACCGTCCGCCCGCCTCGTCCGCGGCCTGCCGGGCCAACTGGGCGCCGCGCAGGTTCATCTCCCGCACCAGCGACTCCAGACCGTAGTCGGACTGGCCGATGCTCGTCGCGGTGAAGGTGTTCGTCGTGGTGATGTCCGCGCCCGCGGCCAGGTACTGCCGGTGCACGTCGAGGATGACGTCCGGCCGGGTCAGGTTCAGCAGGTCCGGGTCGCCGGTCACGTCCTTGGGATGGTCACGCAGCGAGTCAAGCCGGTAGTCCGCCGGGGTGAGGCCGGCGTTCTGCAGCATCGTGCCCCAGGCGCCGTCCAGAACAACTACCCGTCGCGCGAGCAGTTCCCGCAGCGCGGCCGCGCTGTCACGGGTACCGGGGCGACCCGCCACCTCACCGACGGAAGCAGTTCCAGCCATGAGACACCTCCCTGTCGTGGGAGGCGCCCTTGGTGACCGGTGCGGGTCGAGCGTGGCGGACCTCGGTCCGTTGCAGCGCCTCTCGACCTGACAACGACGATACCGTGCCCGCGTGATCGCTTGGCGCCAGCTCGGGTAGTAGCAGGTCGGCGCAGGGATCCCCGCCTTGCGCGGGGTTCCGGGAGCCGCCCAGCCGGTCCGCGGGGTCCGGGACGTGGCGCGGACCATCGCCGGCCGGGACCGGGCGGCCGACCCGACCGCTCGCGTGATCTTGATGTGGTGTTTCTTGGTGCGTGACGAGTTCTCGATGCGTGACGAGGTCTCGATGCGTGACGCCGACGGGAGGGAGCGCGCGATGGGGTCAGCCCTCGCCGGGCGAGCGGACTACTCCGGGACACCGCTGGCCCGCAAGCTGGGGGTGAAGTCGGGCCACCGGCTCGTGATCCTCGCCGCGCCGCCCGGGTGGGCGGTGCCGGGGCTGCCCGAGGGCGTCGAGCCGGTGCTCCTGACCGACCTGCCCCCCGACGGCGGTGGCCCGGCGGCGATCGACATGTGCGTCGCGTTCTGCCGGCGGGAGGTCGACGTCCACGCGGCCGTGACGGCGTTCGCCGAGGCGATCCGACCCGCGGGCGCGCTGTGGATCGCCTGGCCCCGGCGGGCCGCCGGTCATCGCAGCGACGTCAGCGAGAACCTCATCCGCGAGGTCGCCCTGCCGCGTGGCCTGGTCGACACCAAGGTCGCCGCGCTGGACGAGAACTGGTCCGGGCTCAAGGTCGTCTGGCGCCGCGAGCGCCGCTGACCAGCTATCCCGGCCACCGTGCGGTTCCGCGGAACCGCACGGTTGCCGGGGCCGGATCGGGTGACACCAGAACCCCACACACCAAAGGCCAGCCCCACCCGACCAGGCCGCCTAGTCGAGGCGCTCCTGTGCGATCACGCCCGCGAGGTGCGTCGCCGTGTTGAACTCGGTGAGGGTGAGCTGATCGCCGGTGCGGGTGAAGCGGGTGATGCCGGCGTTGCGGATCCCGCCCTCGGCGGCGATCCGGCCCAGCTCGTCGTAGGACAGCCCCTCGACGAGCTGGCGCAGCATGACCACGACGGCGTCGTGCGCGACGATGAGGACCCGCCGGTCGGCGTGGTCGCGGTGCAGGTCGGCCAGCAGCGAGCCGAGCCGGCGGGCGATGTCGGGGAAGTTCTCCCCGCCCGGCGGCCGGTAGTCCCACTGCCCGGCCGTCCGACGGCGCTCGGCCTCGGCGGGGAAGCGGGCCTCGATCGCGGCCCTGGTCATCAGCTCGAACCGGCCCATCAGCCGGTCCACCAGTCGGTCGTCGATCAACGGCTCGGGCAGCGCCAGGCCGCCGCGGGCCGCCGCCTCGGCGGCGATCCCGTAGGTGCGGCGGGCGCGTAGATAAGGAGAGCAGACGACGATCTCGGGGGGTTGGATGATCGGCGGGTCGGCGGCCAGCGCCCGGCCGAGCGCCGCGGCCTGCGCGCACCCCAGCGCCGTCAGCTCGACGTCGGCGTCCCGGCCCGACACGCCCGCGTCGAGCCGTCCCGCCGCCCGCGCCGCCGGGAAGGCGACATTCGCGACGCTCTGCCCGTGCCGCACCGCCGTCAGCTCGGCGACCAGACCCCCCACGCCCGTCCCCTTGCTCACGCGGCCGGTGCCGCCGGTGCGGCCGGTGTGGCCGATGCGGCCGGAGTGGCTGGCGGACGGAAGGCGTCGAGGATGAGTCGGGTGAACCGCAGCCGGCTGTCGATGTCCTGCTGGCCGGTCTCGACCAGGCGCTGGGCGCAGCCGCTGATCATCGTGCGCAGGTCGGCGGGGGTGACGTCGAGGCGCACCACGCCGGCCCGCTGCGCGCGGACGACCACCTGGTCGACGAGGGTGGTGATGTGGTCGATCTGGATCTCCGCGCTGGCCAGGGTCCGCATCCGCATCACGTCCTGGACCAGCCGGTTCGCGACGATCCGGTCGAACCAGCTCGTGATCAGCATCTCGAAGCCGGTCGCCGCGTCGGGGTCGTGCAGGGCGGTCGCGGCGATCGTGTTGAACCACCGGAGCTGGCATTCGACGACGGCGGTCAGCAGCTCGTCACGGCTGGGGAAGTTGCGGTAGACGGTCGCCTTACCGACCCCGGCTCGGGCGGCCACGTCCGGCACGGTCGCCGACAGCCCGAGCTCCGAGAACACTTCGACCGCGGCCCGGACCACCCGCTCGTGGTTGCGCCGCGCGTCCGACCTGCGCATCTCGGACGTCGTCACGGGACCATTGGAGCACATCAGGCCGCAGCGGGCCTGGCCCCGGGAAACGGTCGAGCCAGGACGGGCCGCGGTGAAAGACGCGTGCTCGGGCGCCGCTGGGAGGCGGATCAGTCGCTGGACCGGGGACATAACAGAGCATTGCACGTGGGTGTCTCAGCGTGACCAGTCGCTGAGGGCCTCGAGGTGACGCCGCATCCGGTGCCGGGCGAGCCCGCGGTCGCCGGCGTTGATGGCGTCGATGATCGCCCGATGCGCGGTCCGGGCGTCGCACACGGCCTGACCGCACCCGCCGGCCGCCGACTCGTCCTTACCGACCGGCGGGGCGGGGCGGGAACCGTCGACGTGGCGCCGCCAGATCGCCGTCAGCACCCGGACGAACGACGCCAGCGCCTCGTTGCCGGTCAGCCGGGCCAGCTCCATGTGCAGGTGGTGCCCGGCGTCGGCGGGGCCGCCGGGCGCCTCGCCGGCGTCGGCGGCGAGCAGTTCCTCAAGCCGGGCGGTGAGCTCGGGCCCGCGGCGCTCGATGAGGATGTCGACGCAGCTCAGCTCCAGCGCGTCGCGCACGATCCGCAGATCGTCGACGCCGGCCTGGCTGTACTCCAGGTACAGCGCGGTTGCCTCGACGGTCGCCGCCGGGTCGGGCTCGGTGACGACCAGGCCGCCGCCGGGGCCGCGACGCATCTGGGCCACCGAGTGGTATTCGAGCAGCCGGACGGCCTCGCGCAGCACCGCCCGGCTCACCCCGTAGCGGGCCAGCAGTTCGCTCTCCGAACCGATGACCACCCCCACGGCGACGCCGTCGCGGGCCACGTCGTCGCGGATGCGCCCCGCGACCGTCTCGGCGAGCTTGCCCGCCGGCATCGTCCCGACCGGTCCTGGTCCCGGGACCGGTCCCAGACCCGATTCGCGGGGCCGGATCCGCCGCCCGCCGGCGCTTCCTGCTGAGTCCGAGTCCGAGTCCGAGTCCGTGCCCGGGGCGGGGGCGGGGGCGTCGTCGTCGGTCGGCGCGGTCATCCACTCGTACATGGCCTCCAGGTGCACCGCCGCGAGGTGCTGGGCGCGGGCGGCGTCCCCGCCGATCACGGCCTCGGCGATCGCGGCGTGGTTGCGGTGCACCTCCTCGGTGCCCTGGGTCCGGCGGGCGGGCGAGGCGCTGTTGCGGGTTGTGGCGTACTGGTGGGCGGCGTAACGGAAGGTCAGGGAGTTGAGGACGTCGACGAACAGCACCAGCACCGGGTTGCCGGTGGCCGCCGCGATCGCGTGGTGAAGCTGGTGGTGGGCGCCGAACTCGGTCGGGTCCGCCGTCTCCTGCCGGGCGATGATCTTGCGCAGGTCGCGGATGCCGTCCTCGGTGATCCGCGCCGGGGCGAGGGTGGCGGCCAGCGACTCGATGATGAACCGCGCCCGCAGGATCGACTCGATGGAGACGCCGACGTACTCCAGATAGACGCCGAGCGCGGTCGTCACCGCCACCTCGTCCGGCGCGCGGACGATGAGCCCCCCGGACGGCCCCCGGCGCATCGTCGCCACCTGATGGTGCTCGACGATCCGCACGGCCTCCCGGAACACCGCCCGACTCACCTTGTAGCGCTCGATCAGTGTCGGCTCGGAGCCGATAACCGCCCCGACCGGCCAGCCCGCGCGGACGATGTCGTCCTCGATCCGCCAGGCAACCTGCGCGGCGAGCTTGCCACGGGCGTCGCCTCGCGGGGGATGTCTGACACTGATGGCCGGGCCGCGCGCCGACTCCACGAGCCTGTCCGTGGAGGGCATCGCCGTCGGCCTCCTCCCGGGATGGGGCATGACCCGACGGGAGGGCGCGGTACCGAACCGGGCCGGCCCCGGTTCGGCGGGGCCAGCGAGCGGAACGGGCATCTCGCCCGGGCTGCCGTCGTACACGCTCGGATGTCCAAGGATATGCGTGCTGGGACACGCCCGGGAGTGCCCTGCGGAACGCGCCGGCCGCGTTGGGTAGTCCGTACGGGGGTGTCCGCGGCCTCCCGTACGGCCGGGACGCCGGCGCTCCACCTGCGGTTGAAGCCCAGATCCCGGGCACATCGGCCGGCGGTGGGGGAGGACCTGCCGCCCGGCGGAGATGGCCCTCAATCGCCTCTCTCGGTGGTCCTCCCTGCCCCGGTCATGGCTCGAACGGGTGGCCCGGCGAGCCCGTAGGTGTGCCGCAGCCGAGCGGAGCACCCGATCGCCCGGCTCTGGCGGCTCCGGCGTGACCGTCCGGCGCGTCGTGCTCAGGTAGCGCCTGGAGAGTTCCTGGATGCTGGGAGCGTTGGGCAAGAATCCACCGCCCCAGCCGGTTCCGCTCGGCCTGCCGTCGTGTAGCATGACCTCCAGATCCTGACGGACTGCACCTCGCGGCCCGCCGGGACGACAAGTGAAGATCGTTGCAAGAACATGGTCCCGTGGTGAAGTCTGGAGTTCACGCCGCCCTGTCAAGGCGGAGGTCGCGGGTTCGAATCCCGTCGGGACCGCGTTCGTATGGCCGGGAGTCATCTCGGTCCCTACGTTTCTGCACAACCCGGGGCAGGTAGCTCAGTCGGTACGAGCGTCCGCCTGAAAAGCGGAAGGTCGGCGGTTCGACCCCGCCCCTGCCCACCACCTCTGAGCAGGCCTTTTGCCTCTCTTTTGAGATCAATTTTGCTATTTGAAGATCGTCGTGTGGCAGCGGATGTAGCAACCCAAGGCGGCTGACGGTCCAGGACATACCCCGCTGACCTGTCTAAATGCCGGACCCGACCCTCCGCCGCAACATATCGGGTCGTTGCTACACCGAGCGGCCTCGGTGGAACGTGGACTCACGGCGGCGGGGCAGGGCGCGGCCTCTGACCGCTCACCTCGCAGGAAGCGCGGGTTCTCGCCTGGATGCTGCTCCGCGCCGGCGAGCAGGATCGACGCCGGAACCGGTTCAGCACGCGGACCGGCAGACCAGAGGTGGCTTCGCAGGCGAGTGGGCCTGAAGAGTCGGCTGAAGGAGATCGTCGCCGAGGCGGAGGGTGGGTCGGCGGCCGGGCTCGGCGCGGACGTCTCGGACTGCTCGCCGCCCGAGTGGCACCGGTGTTGGTGCGGTGGCCTGAGTGGTGGGCGCCTGCTCCCTGACGGACGCCATGGTTGGGGAGCGTCGACATGCCCGCCGCAGCCGCCCAGTGGAGCACGCGGAGGCCCCGAACCATGCGGGCTGGCCGCGTACAGTCGGCGGCATGAAGCGGATGGTCCAGATCCCGTACGAGCTGGAGCAGACCGAGGACGGCACCTGGGCGGCCCATGCCTCGTTCCCCAGCGGTGGCGCGCACGGGCTCGGTGACACTCCCGAGGACGCCGTGGCGGATCTCTACGAGGCCGTCAGTCTGGTCATCGAGGAGCTGGGAGTTCCACCGGTCCTGACGATCGTGCAGGACGTCGCCTGATGCCACCACTTCCCGTCCTGCCTGGCGGGGAGGTGGTCAAGGTCCTCGAGAAGCTCGGCTTCGAGGTGATCCGCACCAAAGGCAGTCACCACATGATGAGGAACGCCGAGGGTCGCTTCACAGTCGTACCAGTTCATCCGGGCCGTGACCTCCCGGTCGGGACACTGCGTCGGATCATTCGTGACACAGGGCTGTCGATCGAGGAGTTCGTCGCCATGCTTTGATCCGCGGTCCGTTGGCCGGAGGTGTAGCAGCGGGTGTAGCAACACCGTCGGAGGCGCGGACCGACGTCGATCGGTCCGCGGCGGTTCGGTGTCAGGCGAGGTTCGACCGGGTCGTGGTCAGTACGGCGGCGACCGGTCGGCGGGGTGTCCGCGGGGCAGGGTCGACGGCCGGTGGCCAGCCGACCCGCAGGATCATCTGCGGGTGGTCGAGCCAGGTCATGAGCGTCCGGACCCGGGTGCGAACTCCAGGCAGGTCGAGTGCCTGCGTCATCGCGGAGGTGGCCAGCCCCAACCGCTCGGCGTCCACCGACAGCCGGGCGTAGGCCTCGCCCGCTCTCAGTCGGGCGGCGTCGTCGTCGTCGAGGCTGAACAGCACCACGTACGCCGGCTGTTCGTCGATCACCTGGCCGCCCCTGATGGCAGTGGACGTCGGGTCGCCGGCCGCGAAGTCGCGGACCGGCACGTCGGTGTGGCGGGGCTGACCGGGTGAGGTGCGCGGGACGGCGGTCGGTGAGATGCCTTCGCCGGCGGCTGCCGCGTCCGGCCGGACCCAGGTGGCCAACTCCGCCCGGTACGCCGGGTCGTTCGTTTCCAGGTCGTCGGCCCAGGACATCGCGACCGCGAGGTTGAGCCGGTCGTCGGCCCGAAGCACGAGGGACGCGTACAGCGAGGGATCGTCGACACCGGCACGCAGGACGTGTAGCAGGTCGGTCGAGACGACGCCAGGACGAAACGGCCGCCGCTCGGTGCGGCGCCGTCCGGCCGCCGCGACCGCCTCGTCGACGTTCCCGTCCACCGGCTGCCGTCCGTCGAAATGAAGGCGAGCCAGCAGGTCGGGCCTGGTCGAGTCGGGTAGCCGTTCGGTCGTGGTCCGCCAGCCCTCGGCCGACAGTCCCAGACCGGCCAGGTACAGCGCGCCGCCGCACGAGATCAGCAACGCCCAGCCGTCCGGGTCGACCGCGGCGAGCTGGCGCTGGCGGTCGGCCCACAGCTCGAGGGCGTCCGCCGTAAGCACGAACCGCCACGGCTGGGTGTTGTGGATCGACGGGGCCCTCACCGCGAGCGCGACGGCCCGCTGGATCTCCTCGACCGACGGCTGCGTGGCTTCGCCGACGCCGCTGCGGGTGGAGGTCATGTCGGCCACCCGTCGGAGGTCGCCGGGAGCTGGCGTCCACCGTCGCCGGGACCGGGAGAGCCGTCGCGGTGGGCGGATGGAATGTTGACGGACAACCGGAGCATGGCGGGTCCCCACAGGGAGAGATCACCGTGAGGTCCGGCGGCGAGCGAGAACGCTCCCGGGCGCGGCGCAGGCGCGGCGCTTCGGTTCCGAACTGGCTGATAGCCCAGCCGCTTGAGATTGCGCGCCCGGCGTCCTTCTTGTCAACTGGCCGACGATCTCGGCCTCAGGCCGGGTCGGTCGGGTCACAGGGATGCCAGTAGCCGCCGGCTCGCGGTGGCGACGTCGGTGTGGGCGTCGCTGGCCCGCCGCTGCAACTCATCGCGAGCTGCCTCGGGCAGTAGGCCCCGGTCGACGAGCGCCCCAACTGCCTGGTCGACGACGCGTTGCTCGGCCAGCGAGGTCCAGAAGGACTCGCCGCTCACGGCCGCTGGCCAGATCAGGTGCTGGTCCACCGCGAGCGGCGGGTGGTTCGGCCCGAGTAGCGTGCCGAGATCCTCGGCCAGCCGCACGAACGCTCCGGGCTTCCCTGCACGCAGGACCAGGACCGCGGCGGGGACGACAGCGGACAGCGGCACCGCCAGCGAGGCGAGCACCGCGACCGGCGCCGCGACGCTGTCGGCCGCCCTGACGTCGATCGCGCCCCCCAGCGAGGCGAGGGTGATCGTCACAACAAAGCAGGACGGCACCGCGAGAACGACGTCCCGGCCGAGCGCACTCAGCTCGGCCGCGAGGCCGTCCCCGCTGAGGTCTTCACCCTGGAGGAGTCGCAGGTGTTCGGCCACTGCCGCGGTGACCTGCACGGTGCTCTCCTGACAAGCGCACATTGCGCCGGGTCCCGGCCCAGTGACGACGTCTGGCGGCACGGCTAGCAGGCCGACACCCGCTCGTCGTGATCCGGGACTGAGTGTGCCAGGCGACGTCCGAGGCGGGATGGGTGAAGCTGTCCGGCCCCGCCGCGTCGCGCAGGCTGCGGATGACTGCCAATCCGCCTCCCCGACCGTAGTCCCCTCCGCGTCCGTCCGCCTCGGCAGTGATGGCTGACCGACGTCCCGCAGTGCGATCAGTACGAGGCGACGTCTGGCCCGGCAGCGGGTTTTCGGGCGCGGGCACGGCGGACCGCCTCCTCCACCAGCACCCGGGCCACCTCGGCGACCTTGACGTGCTGGGACTGGCTCATCGCCCGCAGCCGGTCGAACGCCTCCTCGGGTGTCACTCCCGTCCGACTCATGATCACCCCGAGCGCCTGATCGATGACCGCCCGATTGGTCATGGCCGCTTCCAGCTGCGCTGCCAACCGGTGCGACTGAGCCAGGATCTGCGCGTTGTGCACCGACACCGCCGCCGGTCGGGCGAACAGCTCCCCGATCCGGACTGCCTCCGGACCGAACGCGTTCTTCGCGTGGGCGTAGACGTTCATCGCGCCCACCACCCGGTCGGGAAGCAGCAGCGGCAACGAGAGCACGCTGTGCACACCCATCCGCCCGACCCGCGGGCCGAACCGTGGCCAGCGGGCCTCCCCGCCCAGCGAGCCCGACGTCTGCGTCGTTCGCGACGCGACCGCCTGCAGGCACGGCCCCTCGCCGAGCCCGTACTGCACGTCGTCCACCACGCGCACGAACTCGGCGCTCGCCACCACCGTCTGCGGCCGGTCGTCCTCGAGCATCGTCAGGCCCGCACCCTCCGCACCGGGAATCGCCCGCACCCCGAACTCCGCGATATTGACCAGCGTCTCCTGTAACGGCTGGTAGCCCGTCAGCAGCCCCGACAGCCCGGCCAAGCTTTCATCGAGGTCGTCGTTCACAGACTCTCCGATCCGCTGTGCGACGCATATGCTGCCACCCCTGAAACGGTAGCCCCCTGGGAATCTGCAGGCAGACGCCAGGATCAAGGCCCCAGAAATGTGATGACGGCCGGGCGCGGCACGACGCCGCTACCGGGTCTGTGGACCCGGACACGTACCGATGTGGCCGCCGCGAGCCGGCAGCTACTCGCGACGCTGCGCGCACCGGCGCTGGTTGAGATCGAGGATGTCGGCCGTTGACAGCCGCTGCCTGAGGCGTGCATGCTTTATGAGCTGGGCTATCAGCCAGTTCGGGACCGGAGCGCCGCGCCTACGCCGTGCCTCGGGAGCGGGACCGCTCGCCGCCGGACCTCACGGTGATCTTCCCGTGGAGACACGCCATGTTCCTCCCGCCCAGCGCCATCCTGGGCGCGTCTGTGGTGCTGGTCGCTCTAGCCTTCCTCGCTGTGCGTCGCCAAGTAATCCGAGGAGGCGCCGCGCCCCCGGCGCTGCGTCAGTGCCTCGCGCCGGCATCCGACCCCGTAGAAGTGCTTGCTTGTTCCCAGCGTCGGACGTCGCCGGAGCACGTGAAGGACCCCGGCCGTCTCCAGGACAGGCCACACGCGGTGCTGGCGGACGGGTCCCAGGTGGGTTCTGCGCAGCGCTCAATGCCTCACCGACTGAATCGAGGGCCCATGCGGTCTCGTGCACAGGTCGGGGTAGCCGGGGACGAACCTCGAGGCCTGGTGGCCGTACCAGCGTTCATCAACGAGGCATCCTCGCCCACCACGGCGGCCGGTGCGGACGGGCCGTTCTGCCGTCTCACCGCGTTGGCGAGCTCGCTGCTGGACGGGCCGGTCGCGTTCGTCGCCCTGCCCACGGCACCCGGCTCGGGGCGGCTGTCACCCAGCTCCGGGTCGCCACTTGGCCTGCTCGCGGACGCCTTCTGCCTGGATGTCCTGGACGGCGGAATGCCGCTGGTGGTCGAGGACGCGCGGACCGACCCGCGGACCCGGGACAACCCGCACGTCGCCACCGCAGGCGTCAGAGCGTGGATCTGCCACCCCATGAAGGACCCGGCGGGCGACACCCTCGGCTCGTTCTGCGTCCTGGTCACGCTCGCGCGTGCCTGGTCGGCCAGGGACCGCGAAACGGTCGCCGGCCTCGCGTACGCGGCCGCGGGCGAATTCCACCTGCGGGGCGACATGGCCCGGGCGGCCTGCGACACCCAGCGGCTGAACGCGCTGACCGCGCAGACCGCGGCCCGCTCCCGCTACCTACAGGACAGTCTGCTGCCCCCGCACCTGCCCGGCGTCCCCGGGATGCAGGTCGCCGCGCGCTACCTACCCGCCGCGGACGGGCTCGGTGTGCTCGGCGACTTCTACGACCTGTTCCCCGGGCCGCGGAACATCGGCGGCCCCCGCCCCCTCACGAACAGAGGACCCCGGCCCCTCGCCCGTCAGTGGCCGGGCGGGCGTGGATGGCCCAGAGGACGATGGGACGCGGTCATCGGTGACGTCTGTGGCCACGGCGTGGAGGCCGCGACGGTCACGGCGCTGGCCAGGTACACCATCCGCGCCGACGCGGTGCGCGAGATTTCCCCGGCCCGGGTCCTCGCCCGGCTCAACGCCGCGCTGCTGGCCCAGCGACCCGACAGCGAGCGTTATCTCACCGCCGCCTACGTCATGCTGTTCCCCAGACGGGGACACGTCGACGCCATCCTCGCCTCGGCCGGGCACACCCCCGCCCTGCTGCGGGGCTCCGACGGCACGGTCCGCGCGGTCGGGCACCACGGCCTGCCGCTCGGCCTGTTCGACCGAGCCGACCTGCACGACACCCGCCTGTCGCTGAAGCCCGGCGACACCCTGCTGCTCTACACCGACGGCGTCACCGAAGCCCGGCGAGGCCGCGAAGAGTACGGCGAGGAACGGCTGCGCGGCCTCCTCGCCGACACCGGACGGCTCGATGCGCACGACCTCGCCCACGCCGTCGAGGACGACGTGCTTGCGTTCACCGGCGGCCCACACGCCGACGACATCGCCGTCCTCGCCCTGCGCGTCGCCGACGGCTAGCCGGCTGCCGTGGCCGTCCGACCGCTGGCCCCGATCAAGATCGGCCCCGCGGATCGTCCACCGTGTGGCCCGCCAACGTGCAGGCAACGCGACAGCGGCCACCGCCACCTGCGCCGCCCGAGCGGCGCGGGTCAGACTGCGGAAGGAGATGCCCGGTGACTCTTCTGGACCCGACCCCGACCCGAACCTACAGCCGCAAGGACCTGAACCTGATCGACGCCTACTGGCGGGCGGCGAACTACCTTTCGGTCGGGCAGATCTACCTGCTCGACAACCCGCTGCTGCGCGAACCGCTGCGGGCCGAACACGTGAAGCCACGCCTGCTCGGCCACTGGGGTACAACCCCCGGGCTGAACCTGCTGTACGCGCATATGAACCGCGTCATCAAGGAACGCGACCTCAACACGTTGTACGTGACCGGTCCGGGTCACGGCGGCCCGGGGCTGGTCGCGAACGCGTACCTGGAGCAGACCTACAGCGAGGTCTACTCGGCTGTCGGCCGTGACGAGGAGGGGATGCGGGCACTGTTCCGGCAGTTCTCCTTCCCCGGCGGCATCCCCAGCCACGTCGCACCCGAGACACCGGGTTCTATCCACGAAGGCGGCGAGCTCGGCTACGCGCTGGTGCACGCGTATGGCGCCGCGTTCGACAACCCGGACCTGCTGGTGCTGTGCGTAGTAGGTGACGGGGAGGCCGAGACCGGGCCGCTGGCCGCGAGCTGGCACTCGAACAAGTTCCTCAACCCGGTCACCGACGGCGCCGTGCTGCCGGTGCTGCATCTCAACGGATACAAGATCGCCAACCCGACGGTCCTGGCCCGCATCCCGGAGGCCGAACTCGCCGAGCTCATGCGTGGCTATGGCTACATGCCGCATTTCGTGACCGGAGACGACCCCGCTGACGTCCACCACCAGCTCGCGAGGACCCTCGACGTCGTCCTGGACGAGATCGCCTCCCTCCAGCGCGGCGCTCGGGAGGCGGTCGAGGGGCCTGGTCGGACAGCGGCCACGCCGCCGCCTCGGGCGGCGTGGCCGATGATCGTGCTGCGTACGCCCAAGGGTTGGACCGGCCCGAAGCAGGTCGACGGCGTCCAGGTCGAGGGCACCTGGCGCGCGCACCAGGTGCCGCTCACCGAGACCCGAACCGACCCAGGACACCGCGAACAGCTCGAGCGGTGGATGCGCAGCTACCGGCCGGAGGAGCTGTTCGACGCCACCGGGCGGCTGGTCCCGGAACTACAGGCGCTCGCCCCTGTCGGCAACCGTCGGATGAGCGCGAACCCGCACGCCAACGGCGGCCGGCTGCTGCGCGACCTCGTGATCCCGGACTTCCGTGACTACGCCGTACCCGTCGACCGTCCTGCCACCGCTTCGAGTTCCGCCACCGGTGTGCTGGGCGCGTTCCTGCGCGACGTCGTCGCCCGAAACCCGGACCGGTTCCGCATCATGGGCCCGGACGAGACCGCCTCCAATCGGCTGTCCGCCGTGTTCCAGACCACCGACCGGGCCTGGGACGCGATCACGGTCCCCGGCGACGACCACCTGGCCCCCGACGGCCGGGTGATGGAGGTGCTGTCCGAGCACCTGTGCCAGGGCTGGTTGGAGGGCTACCTGCTGACCGGCCGGCACGGCCTGTTCAACTGCTACGAGGCGTTCGTCCACATCGTCGATTCGATGGTCAACCAACACGCCAAATGGCTGAAGACGACCCGTGCCATCCCGTGGCGGGCGCCGATAGCGTCGCTGAACTACCTGCTGTCCTCGCACGTCTGGCGCCAGGACAACAACGGGTTCTCCCACCAGGACCCCGGATTCATCGACCACGTCATCAACAAGAAGGCCGAAGTCGTCCGCGTCTACCTGCCGCCGGACAGCAACACCCTGCTCTCCGTCGCCGACCACTGCCTGCGTAGCCGCAACTACGTCAACGTCATCGTCGCCGGCAAGCAACCTGCGCTGACGTACCTGACCATGGAAGAGGCGGTCGCCCATTGCACCCGCGGGTTGGGCATCTGGCCCTGGGCAGGCAACACCGACGGCGAACCGGACGTCGTACTCGCCTGCGCCGGCGACGTCCCCACCCTCGAGACCCTGGCCGCCGCCGACCTGCTCCGCACCCACCTTCCCGACCTCAAGGTGCGGGTCGTCAACGTCGTGGACCTGATGCGGCTGGAGCCGGACACCGAACACCCGCACGGACTGCCCGACCGCGAGTTCGACGCGCTGTTCACCTCGGACAAGCCTGTGATCTTCGCGTTCCATGGCTACGCCGCGCTGGTCCACCGGCTCACCTACCGGCGCACCAACCACCGGAACCTGCACGTGCGCGGCTACAAGGAGGAAGGCACCACCACCACGCCGTTCGACATGGTGATGCTCAACGACCTCGACCGCTTCCATCTGGTCATGGACGTCATCGACCGCCTCCCGTCGCTCGGCAGCCGCGCCGCCGTCCTGCGGCAGCGGATGGCGGACAGCCGCCTCGCCGCCCGCGCCTACACCCGCCAGCACGGCGAGGACGATCCGACCGTCACCAACTGGACCTGGCCCGACCGGGCCTGACCAGTCGCGCGGCCGCACCGGTAGGTCCGTCCGGCGGTGCCACCGGCCCGTCGTCAGTCACAGTCCGCAGCAACGTCGGCGAGAGGTACGCACGTGACCGAGTCCCTTGTCGTCGACAAACCGAAGGCCGAACGGGTCGCGGTCGCCGGTGCCGAGTGCAGCACCGACCCCCGCCGCCCGGAGGAACCCTGGCACGCCGTGGACGTGGGCTGCGCGGAGGCGGCTCGATGTCACGGTGGCGCGGGTACCGGCCTACAGAGGGAGGGGACGCTGAAGACAGCGGCGAGATCACGGACGAACCGATACCGGGCGGAGGACCACCGATCATCGTGACGGATCATGCAGACTCCATCCATAACGGGAAGTTGCAGCAGGCCGTCGGGCACCTCTCGACCGGCGCCGCGCGGACCGACGCGGTCGAGTTCGAGCGGGGGGTGACTGCGATCATCGCCTTCGCCGGGCGGCACGGCCACACCCGGCCGTCGGACGGCTACCGCGACGAGTCCGGTTTCCCGCTGGCGGCCTGGGTCGCCAGGCAGCGCGAGGCGTATCTGGAGAACCGGCTGGCCGACGAGCGGCGGGCGGCGCTGGACTGCGTCGACTGCTGGGACTGGATACCGGCCCCGGCTGCCCACCACCACCGCGGCGGCGAGCATCCGGAAGAAGGCCCCTGAGCGATCGGGGTGTCGCGACAGCCCGCTCCCGGTGAACTTCGGCCTGATCCGCGGCCTAGTACTGCAACGGCACTTGCGTCGTCTGTGGTAGATGATCTGGGTTGTGGTGGTGGAGGCGTGGGCGGCTGAGCTGGATGGGCTGTGTGAGCGGGTCGGTGGCCGGTTCGGGCGTGCGGAGCCGCGGCGGCGGGTCCGTGAGTATGTGTCTGGGCTGGTCGCGGGGCTTGATCGGAAGAACGGGTGGACGCTGGCGGAGCGTGCGGGTGAGCGGTCGCCGGACGGGATGCAGCGGCTGCTGTGCCGCGCGGACTGGGATGTGGACGGGGTCCGTGACGACGTTCGGGACTTCGTGGTCGGCCGTCTTGGGGGATCCGGATGCTGTGCTGATCGTGGCTGACACGGGGTTCCTGAAGAAGGGCACCCGGTCGGCGGGGGTGCAGCGGCAGTACTCAGGGACGGCGGGTCGGCGGGAGAACTGCCAGATCGGGACGTTCCTGGCCTACCGGTCCCGGTGGGGGCATGCGCTAATCGACCGGGAGCTTTACCTGCCGGAGTCCTGGACGGACGACCGGGACCGCTGCCGGACGGCGGGTGTGCCGGACGACGTGGAGTTCGCGACGAAGCCGCGCCAGGCGATGGCCATGCTGGAACGGGCGATCACGGCCGGAGTGCCGTTCGGCTGGGTGACCGCGGACGAGGCCTACGGGCAGGTGAAGTACCTGCGGGTCTGGCTGGAAGAACAGAACCCAGTCCTCCCTTGAGTAGGCCAGCCGCCGGGCCAGCGTCGACTTCCCGGTGCCGGGCAGGGCGAATTACCACGAACCCGGCCGAACTCGCCGCAGCGGCGGCTTCTTTGGTCTCGCCGCGCTGACAAAACCGGACGACTCGGACGACCCGATCTACCTCGACTGATCGCCCGCCGTAGCCGCATGGAGAGCGTAGCTCGGCGAACTCCGGCAGCTCGCGGAGCTGGTCGAGCAGTTCCATGGTCGCGGTGACGTCGATGGTGTGGAACACCGTGACCTGCGTGACCTGCGGGACCTGCGTGACCTGCGGGACCTGCGCACTGGCCACCATCGTCCGGGCGGTCGCGGCCCGCACGCCCCGGCCGGCGGTGGGTGAGAGGGACGTGGGCGGTGAGCTCGATCAGGGCGACGTGGATGGTAGATTCTAACGAGCGCACGATTTATCATGGCGAGCGGAGGGTGATGGAGATGCTCGCGGTCCAGGTGGAGGCGCCGGGTGGGATCACGTCCCTGGTCGTGCGGTCCGTCGAGGATCTGACGCCGCGGCCGGACGAGGTGAAGATCGAGTTGATCGCGTCGTCCATCAACCCCGCCGACGTCAAGATCCGCACCGGCGCTGTCGTGCCACTGCGGGGGGCCTATCCCTTCACCCTGGGATACGACCTCGCCGGGACGGTCGTCGAAACGGGTGCGGAGGTGACTGACCTGGCCCCAGGTACACAGGTACTCGCCATGTCGGCCGTGGCGCTCACGGGGGTAGGCACGTGGTCCGAGCGCGTCTGTCTGCCTCGGACGTCCGTGGCGCGCCTGCCCGCGCACATGGATCCGCTCTCGCTGGCCCGACTCCCTCTCGCCGGTCTCACCGCCTACCAGGCGGTCCAGCGAGCGAAGCCGGGGCCGGGGACGGCCGTCCTCGTCTGCGGGGCGGCCGGCTCCGTCGGTCGTCTCGCCGTCGAGCTGCTGCTTGACCGGGGTGCGCGGGTCCACGGACTGGTTCGCCGCCCGGAACAGGCAGATCAGTTGCCGACCCATGAGCTGTTCACCCCACACGTCGGCCAGCCGCCGACCCGTTCGGTCGACGTGGTCATCGACGCGGCCGGAGCCGACTTCTCCCCGGCGCTCGTCGACGGCGGCCTCTACATCTGCCTTGTCCCCGACCGTGCGCCCGCGCGTGACGTGCTCGCGCGACGGTTGCAGCGCCGCACCGTCCTCGTCACTGAGGAGTCCGGCGCCGATCTTGAGGAGTTGGTCGAGCTCTTGGGCGCGGCCGTCCTCACCCTCGAGACGACGAGCATCTTCCCCATGAAGGACATTCACGCCGCGCACAGGGAGTTCGAGCAGGATGGTCAACGAAACGTCGTCCTCATCCGTGAGGACTGGTGACAGTATGCTTCTCGAGAACGCGTTCGAGCATCTCGAGATTGAAATCAGTGGCGCCATTACCACCGTCTGGCTCGCGCGTCCACCGGTAAACTCGGTCTCGCAGGCCATGTACCGTGAACTCGAGGTGTTCTTCTCGTCGCACGACGCCTACGCCCCCAGCACGAAGGCCATCGTGCTTGCCGGCCGGGGTCGTCACTTCTGCGCGGGTAATGATCTGCACGAGTTCGGAACGCTGACCCCGGAGAACTCCGACGAAAGAATGGCCGAGGTCCGCGCCGCTTTCTTTGCCATCCAGGACTGCCCGGTCGCCGTGGTCGGCGCGGTACAGGGCGCGGCGGTGGGCACCGGCCTCGCGATCGCCGCCTCGTGCGACTTCGTGGTTGCCGCCGACAATGCGCGGTTCTGCACCCCGGAGATCGGCGTCGGAATCATGGGGGGCGCCCGTCACCTCGCCCGCCTGGTGCCCGAGCCGATTCTGCGCTGGATGTATCTGACCGGAGAGCCGATCGATGTGCGCCGGCTCGAGGCGTTGGGTGCCGTCCTCGCGGTGACCACACCGGAAGCGGTGGTCGCCCGGGCTCGCGAGCACGCAGGCCGCGTCGTCCGGCACAGCTCGGCCGCGATCCGGATGGCCAAGCGCAGCCTGAACGCCATCGAGGTCATGGATCTTCAGCCCGGCTACACGTTTGAACAGGGCCTCACCCGGGAGCTTTCGGGTCATCCTGATTCGGTGGAGGCGCGCCGGGCCACGCTCGAACAACGGATCCCGAACTACTCCGCGTGATGTTGTTGCCCCGGTCGGCTGAGATCAGCGCGTACGCGGGGCGATCCACAGGCCTTCTGCCTCGGCGACCAGCCTGTCGCCGTGGCACAGTTCGCCGCGGAGGAAGCGCTTGCGGCCATCCACGGCCTCGATCCAGACCCGGCAGTGGAGCTCGACATCCAACGGAGCCAAGCTCCGGTAGTCGATTCGGAGGAAAGCGGTGCGGGCTACGCCGCCGGTCACGGATCCGTTGGCGACCATTCCGAGCGCGTCGTCGAAGAAGAGGCTGAGCGCACCGCCGTGAACGGATGCGGTGCCGCCGAACCGAGGGCTGAACTGAACGCGTCCGACCAGCTGCCCAGTATCCCCGGCGTCGATGGCGAATGCCGGGACGAGACCGCGCTCCGCGGGGTTGAAGCGAGGGTTTCCGGGCGCATGCGCGGGTGCTTCCACGTTCTCAGGCAGAGTTGGCAGCGATCGCAGGGCATCCTCCACCTGCGTCAGGGCTCGCTCGCATTTTCTCAGCGTGTCGGCGTCGGGCTCGATCACCGCAAGTCGATCGAGTATGCGAACCGCGGCGTCGACGGCGTTTCGGTAGGTCCTGCGCTCGAGCGCGGTCGGGGCGCTTGCGACCATGGCATGAATCCTTTCCATCACAAAGAACGGTTGGTGGGCTGGTCGACATGTGCTGATCTATTGACGCGACATCTGGACGTGGCCTACGGTACCTAACGAGCGCTCGATCGAATCTAGCCCGGAGGGATGTCCGATGAGCCATACCGGGGCACGACTCTTCGACGAGTTCACCTTGCGCGAGGTCACCCTGCGCAACCGCGCGGTCCTCTCTCCGATGTGTCAGTACTCCGCCACCGACGGGCTCGCGAACGACTACCACCTGGTCCACCTGGGGCGGTTCGCGCTGGGTGGATTCGGTCTCGTCATGGCCGAGGCCACCGCAGTAACCGCTGATGGGCGGCTGACCTACGGTGACCTCGGGCTATGGAGCGACGACCAGATCGACCCGTTGCGCCGGATCGCCGACTGTGTGCGCGGGGCGGGCGCGTGCTTCGGGATCCAGCTCGCCCACGCCGGCCCGAAGGCGGCCACGCTCCCGCCCTGGGCGTCCGAGCCGGACCGGCCGGCGTCGGGCCGGTGGGAGATTCGGTCGGTTACGGACGCGCCGTACCTCGAGGGGTGGCAGCGCCCCGTGGCGCTGCGGTCCGAGGAGCTCGCGGCGCAGCTCGATCTCTGGCGCTCCGCCGCCGAGCGTGCGCACCGGGTCGGTGCGGACGCCATCGAGCTGCATATGGCCCACGGGTATCTCCTGCACTCCTTCCTCTCGCCACTGAGCAACACGCGTGAAGACAACTACGGCGGCTCCCTCGAGGGTCGGATGCGGTTCCCTCTTCAGGTCGTCGACGCCGTGCGGGCCGCCTGGCCGGACGGCAAGCCGTTGCTGGTCCGCGTCGCAGCCGTCGACAACGGCACCGACGGCATCGACATCGAGCAGACCGTCGAGTTCGCCCGGCGCCTGAGGGCACTCGGGGTTGACGCGGTCGACTGCTCCTCGGGAGGCTACGGAGGCAGTTACACCCACGGGATCCGACCCGGCTACCAGGTCGGTTGGGCCGGCGAGATACGGGCCCGCGCCGGCGTGCCGACGGTCGCGGTGGGTCTGGTGACCGAACCAGCGCAGGCGGACGCCATCGTGCGGGACGGGCACGCCGACCTCGTCGCACTCGGCCGTGAGGCGCTCGCGAATCCCAGCTGGCCGGTGCACGCGCGCGACCAGCTCGGCCAGTACGATTTCGCCGATCGCTTCGACCTTCTGCCGATCCAGAGCAGATCCTGGCTGGCCAAGCGGCAACGGCAGTTGGACCGTCTCACGCGTGGTGAGCGGCCGGCGGGTGGGCGGTGATGAGTGGTCCGGAGGAGTTGGTCGACCGGCTGGAGGAGCTCTGGGTGCGGGCGAAGTGCGTCGAACTCGGCGCCCGTTACTGTCACGGCGTCGACCGGGCTGACCAGGAGACGTTCCTGTCGATTTGGCACAGCCGAGGCGAGTACGTCATCGGCCGGCGATCCGGGCGCTTCTCCGGTCACACCGAGCTCGCCACCGCTCTGGACTTCGTGCGCGCGGCGTACGCCTCGACGCACCACTGGACCACGAACCAGGTGGTGACCCGGTCGGGCCCCGACTCGGCGACCGGGGTCAGCGACTCCTTTGCGATCTGCGTCGACCATGACGACCGGCCGAGCCTCGTGGCGGCCACGTACGATGACGAATACCGGCTCGTCGACGGTGAATGGAAGATTCTTCGTCGTATCGTGCGCAGGTGGCTGGTCACGGATGGAATCGAGGTGGCCGTCCGGCACCTGGCATCGCAAGGGATGGGGAGGAAGGCAGACCCGTGAGAATCGCAGGGTCCAACCGTGACGAGACCTGGAAGCGGGTGCGTGCCGCTGGTGTGAGTCTGCTGTACCGCCACGGCTTTGAAGCTATGAACACGCGACAGCTCGCTGAGGCGGCCGGTCTCAAGCCGGGGTCGCTGTACTACTACTTCTCCAGCAAGGAAGATTTTCTGCACCGTCTCCTGGTCGACCTGCTCGACGAGATCCTCCTGGACCTCGAGCAGAACCTCGAAGGCCTGACGGAGCCCGTCTCTCGACTCGAGGCCTACGTTCGCACCCTCGTCCGGTGGCACGTCGTCCGACGTGAGGAGACATTCATCGCGAGCATCGAGGTCCGGTCGCTCACGCATGATCGACAGGAGTCTTACCTGCAACGGCGGGATCGGTTCGATCTGATCCTCGCCGAGATCCTTCAGGACGGCGCTGCTGCCGGGATCTTCGATCTCACCCACCCTCGGATCACGCGGAACGCCATCCTGTCCTCGCTGACCGCGATTTCCAGCTGGTATGACCCTGCCGGCCCCTTCGGGCTCGAAGTGCTGACCATGGACTTCCTTGAACTGACGCGCCGCATGGTCGGCCTGAAATGAGCTGGCTGACGCGCCGCCGACGGTGTGCGGCGTAGCCCCGGCGCGCATCTCGAGGTCGAAGCACCGGCGTTACCGACACATTCGTCGTCCTGACCACCCGGTAGTTGTCCGGGCTGGTCTCTGATCGCGCGCCAGGGCGGTCGCGGAGACGCACCGGCCGCTTCCAACACCAGCCACCTGGTCAGCGCGATCACCTTCGGTACCTCAACAGCCGCGGGCGCCGCTCGGGCGCGGGCGGCTGGAGCGCGTCCCCGCGCTGGCCCCAGCGCCGGATCGGCCGCACCGGCGTCCGCCGTCCCCGTTGACCACGCGTGGCGAGTGACAGTAGTGTAATGAATCAAGCGTCCGCTCGAATAGTGAGACCGACCACAGGCGCCGCACGATCAAGGAGACGGCGATGGAGCGCAAGCAGCTCAAGGGAACCCGGCTGGCCGCGGGGATGCGTTTGTTCGATCCGGCCGAGGTCCAGCGTTTCCGGGCTGAGGGACAGTGGCGTCATCGGACCTTCCTGGACGACTTTCTCGATCACGCCGACAGCACTCCGGACAAGGCCGCCGTCGTCTCCTACGCCAAGGGCCGCCTGCTGCCGGAGACCGTGACCTATGGCCAGCTGCGTGCCTATGTCGACCGGTTCGCCGCGGCGTTACTTGACATCGGCACCGGCCCGGGGAAGGTGGTGTCGATCCAGGTTGCGAACGGCTGGGAAGGCCCGGCACTGGCGCTCGCCACCATGCGCGTCGGTGCGGTTCCCAACCCGATCCCGATCATCTATCGGGAGCACGAGGTGCGGCACATGCTCGAGGAGGCGGGGAGCGCGGTGTATGTCGCGCCCCAGCACTTCCGCGGATACGACTTCGCGGAGATGGGGGCTCGCCTCCACCGCGAGATCGCGTCGCTGGAGCACGTGTACTTCATCAACGCCGACGATGCCGTCAGCAGCGAACTGCACTTCGCGCGCCAGTTTATTGAGCCTCGGCGGGAGTTAGATCCGGCTCTCGGCGCGACACTCGATTCGCTGCGTCCGGGAGCCGACGACCTCGCGATGCTGGTATTCACCTCCGGCACGACAGGCAAGCCCAAGGCGGCCCTGCACACCTTCAACACCGCATGGTCCGGCTATCGCAACGTCATTGTGAACGCCCTGGATCTGAAGTCCGACGACATTGCGTTCATGGCATCGACCCTGGGGCATCTGACCGGATTCATCCACGGCATGCTCGTCCCCCTCTCCCTGGGGCAGAAGGTCGTCTACCAGGACCAGTGGGACGTCGACCAGATGCTGGACCTGCTGGAGACCGAAGGGCTCACCTGGACGCTCTCGGCCACCACCTTCGCACTCGACATGGTCGACGCGCAGAAGCACCGCCCCCGGCCGCTCGCCAGCAAACTTCGGGCCTTCGCCTGCGGCGGTGCCTCGATCCCGCCCGGCGTCGCGGTCGACATGGACCAGATCTTCTCGACGAGCCTGGTCCCCCTGTGGGGGTGCTCCGAGACCGGGATCGCCAGCATCCACCACCTCGGTGCCGCACTGGACGTGCTCGACGCGAGCGACGGCTACCCGGTGCCCTGGCAGGAGACCCGGGTGGTGGACGACGACCTGGCGCCGGTTCCCGCGGGGACGATCGGCAATCTGCAGGTACGCGGGCCCGGGGTGTTCGCCGGCTATTTCGGCCGGGAGGATCTCACCCTGGATGCGTTCACCGCGGATGGGTGGTACGACACCGGAGACCTCGGCAAGGTCCTTCCGGACGGCGCGATCCGGATCGCGGGGAGAAGCAAGGACATCATCATTCGAGGTGGCCAGAACATCTCCGCGGTCGAGATCGAGAGCGCGCTCTACAAGCACCCGGAGGTCCAGGAGGTCGCGGTCGTCGCCTATCCCGACGAGCGGCTCGGCGAGCGGGTCTGCGCCATGGTCGTTCCGCGCCCGTCCGGCTCCTCGCTCACACTGGAGAACGTCGCCCGCTTCCTCGACGCGGCCGGCATGGCGAAGCCGTTCTGGCCGCAGCGTCTGGTCCTGGTGGACCAGCTCCCTCGCACGCCCTCAGGAAAGGTCCAGAAGTTCGTGCTGCGCAGGGAACTCGCCGACGTACTGCGAGAGGAGCAGGCATGACCGCCCGCTCGCTGCCAGGCGCCCGCCGGTGGGCGGACGGATGAGTGCGAACCAGGGCCCGCCGGTCTACATCTCCGGATCGGCTCAGGAGATCGTCGGCCGCGGCCGGCCGGCCCCGGCGTACCTGAATCTGCTCGCCGCGGCCGCCGCCGATGCCGTCGCCGACGCGGGCCTCGACCGAGCGGCCATCGACGGTCTGGTGCTCTCCTCCTCGATCCCGCAGCCGTTCGAACGTAATCCCGCCGAGGTCGCCGAGTATCTGGGCCTCGGGGCCGCCTATACGGCGATGGCCCCCTACGGCGGCCGGCCGGCCACCGACGTCCTGCACCTCGCCCGCTCGGCCGTTCGCGCCGGACTCGCCACCAACGTGCTCGTGCTGTCGGCCGACACCTTCGCCTCCACGCTCGGCCTCGAGGGGGCGATCGACCTCTATATGAAGAGTTTCGACGCCAGCTACGAGCGACCGTTCGGTCCGCTGATCCCGACGGCTTTCGCGCTCATGGCCGCCCGGCACGTCCACGACTACGGCACCAGCATGGAGCAGCTCGCCCGGGTCGCGGTCAGCATCCGCAAGCACGGCCTGCTCAACCCACACACCGAGGTGTCGGGCGAGCTGACCGTGCGATCCGTCGTCGACGACGTCCTGGTGTCGACGCCGCTGACGCGGTCGATGCTCGCCCTGATCTCCACCGGTGGGGCGCAGGGCTTCGTCGTGACCCGCGAGCGGGTCGACCGCCGCTCGGTGGCGCTGCTGGGGTACGGCGAGGCGAGTGCGTTCATGAGCCTGTCCCAGGCGCCGAGTCTGGTCCACTTCGCGCACATCCGCCGGGCCGCGGACCTCGCTCTGCGACAGGCGGGCGCGGAGCTGACGGACGTCGACTTCGTGCAGTTCTACGATCCGGCCACGATCGTGCCCCTGATCCTGCTGGAGTCGATCGGATTCTGCGGTCCGGGCGAGGGCGGCGCCTTCGTCGAGGACGGTGCCATCGAGATCGGTGGCCGTCTGCCGATGAACACCCACGGCGGCACGCTGGCCTTCCGCCATCCCGGCATGGGCGCCGCCCTCGACTCGGTCGTCGAGGCGGTCACCCAGCTTCGCGGTGAGGCGGGGCCGAGGCAGGTGCGGGACGCCGGGCTCGGGCTCGTGCACGGACAGGGGAGCTGGCTGGCGAACAACGGGTTCCTGATCCTGGGGAGGTCGTGATGAACGACAGCGCCGACGCGGTGAGGGCCGACGCGGTGAGGGCCGACGCGGTGCGGAAGGTCGACCCGTCCGGCGACGTGGAGGCCACCTTCTGGGACGGCTGCTCGCGCCGGGAGTTCTGGCTCCAGCACTGCACGGCCTGCGACGCCTGGCAGTTCTACCCGCGTAGCCTCTGCTCGCACTGCTGGGCTCCCACCTCGGAGCTCGAGTGGCGTCGGCCGGCTGGCGGCGCGGTCCTCGAGTCCTTCAGCGTGGTGCACCGCGGCAGCGGCCCGTTCGCCGGCTACGCACCGTACGTCGTGGCCCTGGTCCGCTTCGACGAGGGGCCGATCATGATGTCCAACGTCGTGGGTGACGTCGAGGGCCTGGCCATCGGGGACCGCCTGGAGCTGGACTTCGCCGAGCGGGCCGGCCGTGTCGTCCCGGTCTTCACCCGGGCGGGCAAACTGTCATGAGTGAGAGCGTGCTCATCACCGGGGCCAGCGCTGGCCTGGGCGCCGGCATGGCGCGGATCTTCGCCGCGCGCGGCGCCGACCTTGCGATCACGGCTCGCCGCCTCGACCGGCTGAACGAGCTCCGTACCGCCGTCGTGACGGAGCACCCGGGCCGGACCGTCGCGACCTACGCCCTGGACGTCAACGACCACGACGCCGTCTTCGAGGCGTTCGAAGCCGCGGCGCAGCACCTCGGGCACCTGGACCGGATCATCGTCAACGCCGGGCTGGGGAAGGGCTCGGCGGTCGGGGCGGGGCACTTGCGCGGCAACCGCGACACCGCTCTGACCAACTTCGTAGGCGGCATCGCCCAGTGCGAGGCCGCCATGCGCATCCTGTACCGGCAGGGCCGCGGCCAGCTCGTGGTGATCTCCTCGGTGGTGGCCGCCCGAGGCATGCCCGGACCGATGAACGTGTACGCCGCCTCGAAGGTGGCACTCACCCACCTCGCCGAGGGCATCCGCGGGGATGTCCGGGCCAAGGGGCTTCCCATCACGGTCTCGACGATCCGGCCGGGCTACATCGACTCGGAGATGCAGAGCAGGTCCGGGCGACGCCACCCGCTGCTGATGGACGCGGACGTCGGCTGCACGGCGATGGTCGACGCCATCCAGCGAGAGGTCCGTGACGCCTGCGTGCCGCGCTGGCCCTGGACGGCGTTCGCCGCCGGCCTGAAGGTCCTGCCCATGTCCGTCGTCCGTCGGATGGTCTGACCCGGCGCCCTCTCTGTGCGGAAAGAGGCTCCTGATGAGCTACCAGCATGTCCGGCTCGAGCGGGTCGGCGCCACGCGCGTCGTCACCATCGACAACCCGCCGGTGAACGCCCTCCATCCCGACGTCGCGGCGGACATCGAGCGAGCGGCGCGCGAGGTCGAGGAGGACACCACGGCCCGGTCGATGATTCTGACCGGGGCGGGACGGTGTTTCGTCGCCGGTGGCGACATCCGGTACTTCACCGAGATCGACCGCCGGGGCGCGGCCGACATGGCACTGCGGGTGCAGCGCATGCAGAACACCCTGTTCGATCTTCGGGTCCCGGTGATCGCGGCGGTCAACGGGCACGCCCTCGGGGGCGGTCTGGAGCTCCTGCTGTCCTGTGACTTCGCCATTGCCGACGAGCGGGCGAAGATCGGTGTCACCGAGGTGCAACTCGGCCTGATCCCCGGCGCGGGTGGAACGCAGATGCTGTTTTCAGCTCTTCCCGTCGGCACGGCGAAGCGGCTGTTGTTCACCGGCGACCGGTTGACGGCCACCGAGGCTGCGCGGATCGGCCTCGTCGACCAGGTGTGCGACGAAGGGAAGGCCGTCGAGGCCGCGCTCGACGTCGCCGCCCGGATCAACTCCGCGGGGCCGTTGGCCGTCGAAGCGGCGAAGCGGTCGGCCAACTACCGCCTGCGGCATTCGCTCGACGAGGGACATCGACGCGAGGTCGAGATCTTTGCCGCTCTGTTCGAGACCGCGGACCACCGTGAGGGCATCGCCGCCTTCCTCGAGCGCCGCGCTCCCGCGTACGAGCGACGGTGAGGACTGTGGACGGGGACGTCGCCGTCGTCACGGGGGGCGGTGGAGGTCTCGGCGCTGCGGTGTCCCGGCGCCTGGCCGACGACGGCTGGAGCGTGGTGGTCGTCGACATCGTCCCGGAGGGCGCACGGGCGGTGGCGGAGTCCATCACCTCGGCCGGCGGCCGGGCCGTCGTGGCGGTCGCTGACATCAGCGACCCGGCGCGGGTCGATGAGCTCAGGGACGAGGCTGCGGCGGCGTTCGGCCGACCGGTGGCCGCGCTCGTGAACCTGGCCGGTGCGGTGCGTAACTCGGTCCTGTCCAAGCTGTCCGACGCAGACTTCGAGCTCGTGCTGCGGACGCACCTGTTCGCGACGATGCACACGGTGCGTGCCTTCGGGCCCGGGATGAAGGCCGCGGGCTTCGGCCGGATCGTGAACACGAGCTCGGTGGCGGCGCGTGGGGTCGTCGCCGGGATCAGCTACAGCTCGGCCAAGGGCGGGATCGAAGGCCTGACCCGGTCGGCCGCGGTCGAGCTGGCCCGCCACGGGGTCACGGTCAACTGCATCGAGCCCGGCGTGATCGCCACCGGAATGTTCCTCGGCACGCCGGCGGAGTTCCAGGCGGCCCAGGTGGCCCAGATCCCGGTGGGCCGGGCGGGCCACCCCGAGGAGATCGCGGCGGCCGTCTCCTTCCTGGTCTCGCCCGAGTCGGCCTACATCACGGGGCAGACCCTGACGGTCTGCGGCGGGCTTTCGGTCGGCGCCCTGCGCTGAGCTGGTGCACGGCTCTTGACCCCGGGACCTGTGTTCCCCACAATATCGAACGGGCGCTTGATTTTATTTCAGGGAGATGCGAGATGCGACTTGCCGTCGTACACATCAACGCCGAGCGTGGATCCGAGCCGTACACCGAGATGGTCACCGAGGTCTTCAACCGCGTGAAGCGTCCGGAGACCGAGATCGTTCACCGCTGGGCCAGGCTCAGGCGCGCCTCCGACACCGTCTTCGGCTACCCGTACCTGCTGAACGCCGTCGACGTGATCCACAACATCCTGGATGCCGGTCGCAGCGGGGTCGACGGCGCGATGGTCGCGTGCAGCGGGGACCCGGGCATCACCGAGGCGCGCACCCTGGTCGACATCCCGGTCGTCGGCCCCTGGGAGGCGACGCTCCATCTCGCGAGCTCCTACGCCTACCGGTTCGGCGTGGTGACGGTCGAGGACCGCGCCTGGGCGGAGACCTGTCACAGCCTGATCGCCCGCAACGGTCTGCTGGACCGGTGCGTCGGCGTCGAACGGATCGAGACGCCGTCGGCGAAGGCGTTCACCGAAGGCTTCGGCAATCCGGACTTCGTGGTGGAGGACATTCGCCGCCAGGCCGGGAAGCTCGTCGACCGGGGCGCCGGTGCCATCGTCATCGGCTCGGCCGGTCTGAGCACGATGGCGGCGGCCGCGGGTCTGCACAGCATCGACGGCGGAATCCCGGTCTTCGAGACCCTCAGCGTCGGGCTCAAGACACTCGAGCTGCGCGTCGAGCTGACCCAGAAGGGCGGCCTTCCCCCGACCAGTCGCACGGGCTACACCCAGCGGCTCGCCGAGGCCGACACCGATCGCGTCCGGGCCCTGTTCGGGCTCTGAGCGCGGGTTCAACCAGAGGAGAAGAAGATGGTGAACGCTTCCGTTGCCCACTCGCTGCTGACCGAGGAGGAGCGCGAGTTCCAGACGGTGGTGCGCCGATTCATGGACACGCACGTCCGGCCGATCGTGCCCGACATGGAACGCGCGGGACGGCCGCCGGCCGAGCTGCTCAAGCTGATGGGGGACCAGGGGCTGCTCGGCTGCTTTGCTCCGGAGGAGTACGGCGGTGGCGGCGGAAGCCTGATGACCCGGGCCATCGTGGCCGAGGAGACGGCGCGGGTGGATGCCGGCCTCGATGCCACGCTCTTCGTGAACATGAGCCTGATCGCGCGCCACCTGATCAAACGAGGCACCGAGGGACAGAAGCGCAAGTACCTCGTGCCGCTCATCGCGGGAACATCGTCGGCGTCCATCTGCCTGACCGAGCCGCACGGCGGTTCGGACGCGCTCAGTCCCAGGACGACAGCCCGGCTCGACGGGGACGAGTGGGTCATCGACGGCTCCAAGACCTTCATCACCAACGCTCCGATCGCGGACGTCTTCCTGGTGTTCGCCCGGACCAGCGGCGAGAACCGCCGAGCCCGGGGTGGCACCGCGTTCTTTGTCGAGAAGGACACCCCTGGCCTGTCGGTGGGCCAGCCCTTCGACAAGCTTTCGCTGCGGAGTTCGCCGACCGCCGAGGTCTTTCTGGACAATGTGCGGGTCTCGCGGGACCAGGTACTCGGCGAGGTCGACATGGGCTTCTACTACATGCTCGAGGGCCTCGACCTGGAGCGGGTGTTCGAGGGGGCGTCCAACACCGGCATAGCCCAGGCCTGCCTGGAGCTGGCGGTGGAGTACTCCGGCCAGCGGACGGTATTCGGCGAACAGCTCTCGTCCTACCAGCTGACCCAGGACAAGATCGCCCGAATCGCGACCGGTGTGGAGATGTCCCGCGTGATGTTCTATCACCTCATCCGCGAGCTGGAGCGGGGCGAGGAGCTCACCAGATCCTCGGCGATCCTCAAGCTCTACAGCTCGCAGGTGGCGGTCGAGGCTTCGCGGGAGGTGGTCCAGATCCTCGGCGGCTACGGCCTGATGGAGGAGTACCCCGCCGCGCGGCTCTACCGCGACGCCAAGCACCACGAGATCGGCGCGGGCACCAGCGAGATCATGAAGGTGATCATCGCCCGCGAGACCTACAAGGCCGCTGGTGCGGGACGATGAGCATCGAAACCAACCGCTACCTCACCGAGGACGCGCTCGAGCTCCGTTCCGTCGTGCGCCGGTTCGTGTCCGAGAAGATGTCGCGTTCCGACGCCGCGGGGTGGGACAAGGCGGCGCATTTCCCGCGCCCCGTCCTCGACGAGTTGGCCGAGCTGGGCGTGATGGGCCTGGCCATCCCGGAGGAGCACGGCGGTGTCGGTCGCGACATCCACGCGACGCTGATGGTGATCGAGGAGCTGTCGAAGCGGAGCATGGCCGTGGCCATCCCGTACATCATGGCCGCCTGCTACGCCGGGATGACGGTCGTCGACTGCGCCTCGAAGGAACAGAAGGCGCAGTGGCTGCCGGAGATCGCGGCCGGGCGCATGCTGTTCGCCTACGGCTGGACGGAGCCGGATGTCGGGGCCGACCTGGCGAGTGTGAGAACCACGGTGCGGCGCGACGGTGACGAGCTGGTCATCAACGGTGCCAAACGCTTCTGCACCGGCGCCGGCCTCAGCGACTACATCTACACGCTGGCGAACTCCGACCCCGGCGGAGCGAGGTACCGCAACCTGAGCCTGGTCCTCGTCCCGCCCGACGCCGAGGGCGTGACCATCACGCCGATCGACGCGATGGGCATCAAGGGCAGCCAGACGACCGATGTCGTCTTCGACGACGTGCGAGTGCCGGCCGACCTGCTGATGGGGGGTGAGGACGGGTGGAACCGCGGTTGGTCGATGATCACTGGGACCGGTCTCGACGTCGAGAAGCTCGAGGTCGCGGCCATGGCGCTGGGCCTGGGGATCGCCGCGTACGAGGACGCGCTGGCCTACGCCGAGCAACGCGAGCAGTTCGGTGTGCCGATCCTGAAGCACCAGTCGGTCGCGCACACCTTGGCGGACATGCGGGTCCAGCTCTACGCGTCGCGCCTGGTTCTCGACGATGCCGCCGAGTTGGCCGACCGGAACGACGTCTGTGGCGTGCAGACGTCCATGGCGAAGCTCTTCGTCACCGAGACCTGCCGGCAGGTCGTGCTCGACGCCCAGACGATCCTCGGCGCGTACGGGTATGTCGCCGACTTCGATGTGGAGCGCTACGTCCGCGATGCCCTCCTGATGCCGATCATCGGTGGCTCGTCGGCGATCCAGCGCAACAACATCCACAACTGGTCGCGTCGGCGCTGATGGCCGTCCGTCCGTGACCGGACCCTGGAGGAACATCGTGCGTAGGGCGGGTGCGGCTGACCTGGCACCTCGAATACCGATCTACCGGTCGCACGCTCGAATCCTTGTTGACCAACTTCCCGCATCGCTCTAGTCTCGAGCGCTCTCACCAGATTCAGCGGCGTCAGGTCGGAGCTGTCATGACATGTTCTCCCGTTCCTGCCGACCTCACCCGCTTCGTGGGCCGGGAGCAGGAGTGCGTCCAGATCGCGGAGCTCCTGTCCTGCTCGCGGCTGATGACCCTGACCGGACCCGGCGGGGTGGGAAAGACCCGATTAGCCAAAGAGGTGCTGCGCCGGCAGGCGGGCGACCTGGTGGACTCCGTCGTCTTCGTCGAGCTTGCCGAGGTCGCCCACGGCGACCAGGTCACGGCGGCGATCGCCGCGGCGCTGGGCCTGGCGCTGGACAGCGGCGGCGAATCGCTGCCGAGCCTGGGCCGGGCCCTCCAGGAGCGCGACATCCTGCTGGTACTCGACAACTGCGAGCACCTCCTCGCCGCGTGCGGGCGGCTGATGGGCGCCCTGCTGCCCACAGCGCCCGGGGTCAGGGTTCTCGCGACGAGTCGTGAGCCACTCGGCATCTTCGGCGAGCGCACCTGGCGGGTTCCCCCGCTGAGCCTGCCGGCGCCGTCGTCGAACTCCGCTGCCGACAGCGATGCCGTGAAGCTCTTCCTGGACCGGGCGCTGTCGGTCGCACCGGACTTCGTGGTCACCGCCGACCGGCTCCGGATGGTGGGTGAGCTCTGCCGCCGCCTCGACGGCATCCCTCTCGCCATCGAGCTGGCCGCGGTCCGCACGCGCTCCTTCGATCTTCCGCAGATGCTGTCGGATGACGTGCCGATCTTCCGCGTGCTCGACCGGGGGAACGAGGCTGGCCCACGCCGCCACCACACCCTGCGCAAGGCGATCGAGTGGAGCCACGATCTCTGCACGCCCCAGGAGCAGGCCTTGTGGAGCCGGCTGGCGATCTTCAGTGGGTCCTTCAGCCTCGCCGCCGCCCGGGAGGTGTGTGCCGGTGACGGCCTGACCGGGGACGAGATTGTTCCACTGATCGGGAATCTGGTGGAGAAGTCGGTCGTAACCTGCAACGTGATCGAGGCCGCCCCACGCTACCGGCTTCTGGAAAGCCTGCGCGTTTTCGGGCTCGAGCGTTGTGAACAGGTGGAGACGTGGCGTCGTCGGCACCGCGACCACTACCTCGGTCTGGCGCTGGAAAGTACGCACACCTCGACCGGGGACGAGCAGCTCGTCACGGTCCGGCGGCTTCAGGGTGAGCTTCCCAACATCCGCTCCGCCGTCGGCTACTCCCTCTCGCGGAGCTCGGAGCGGCTGATCGGCCTCGAGATGACGGGTGCGCTCTGGTTTTACTGGAATGCCTGTGGCCACCTGCGTGACGGCTGTCGTTGGTTACAACGCGCGCTCGCGGAGAATCCCGAGTCGACGCCGGCGCGCGCAAAGGCCCTGTGGGTGCTCGGGTGGTACGAGATGGTCCAGGGAGACAAGGCCAACGCTCGGTTTCACCTGGAGGCGGCCCGGGACATGGGTCGGGCGATCGGTGACGCCTCGGCGGCCGCGACCGCCATGCAGTTCCTCGGCACGCTCGAAGAGCTGGACGGGAACTCCGAGGGCGCCCTGCTGCTGCTCGAGGACGCCCAGCGCCGCCACCGGAAGGCCGGAGAGGACGGGGCGCTGAGTATCCTCTGCGGCGCCCAGCTCGCAATGCTCCACACTCTCGCCGGCCGGATCGATGAAGGGCGGCGACAGTGCGACGTGGCGGTGGCCCAGGCGGAAGCCCACGACGAGCGGTGGGCGGCCTCCTGGGCGCACTGGAACCGCGGACTGGTCCACCACTTCGCCGGAGAGCCGGCACGTTCCGTCGAGTCACTGCGTATTGCCCTCACCGCCAAGGCATCCCTGCGTGACTGGCTGGGCGCTTCAGCCTGCGTCGAGGTCATGGTGTGGGACGCGGTAGACCTGGGACGGCTGGAGTACGCCGCCCGGCTGCTCGGGATTGGTCGCATGCTGTGCCGGGCCATGGGCGGGCGGCAGCCCCTGTTCGGATCGGCGTTCTTGACGGCGCGACGGGCGGAGTACGTGGAAGGCATCCGTCATGCGACGGGAATCGAGAACTTTGAGCGTGAGTTCGCCGCGGGGCTCGCCCTGGACGTCGAGGATGCCATCGACTTCGTCCTGGACATGTCGTCGGTCCGGGCCAGCCTCACCGTCCCGCCGGACCGCTCGCACGGCGACGCGCTGACCGCTCGCGAGCGGGAGATCAGCCGCTTGATTTACCAGGGGCTGAGCAACGCCGACATCGCCGGGTCGCTCACCATTTCGCGACGCACCGTCGAGGGCCACGTGAACCGAATCCTGGCCAAGCTGAACTTCCGCTCCCGCTCCCAGGTCGCCGTGTGGATGGCACGCCGAGAGCCGGTCGAGTCCGGGCGTTAGAAGCCTGCGACCGTTCACCACCTCGAGTTGACGGGATTGCGGCGGAATACCCGACGAGGAACAGGATCCCGCGCGTCACCGCGCGGGATCTCGTCGATCCCCGCCTCACCCCGGCGAGATGTCCACCGGCGGTCTAGTGCTCGTGCGCGATGATGCCGCGGATGTTCTTGTGCGCCATCAGGTCGTCGTAGCCCTCGTTGACCTGCTCCAAGGTGTAGATGCTCGTGATGAGCTCGTCCAGCTTGACGTGGCCGGTGCGGTAGAGGGAAAGCAGCTTCGGAATGTCGTACAGAGGGTTGCACCCGCCGTAGAGGGAGCCCTGTATCCGCTTGCCCCAGAGTGCCAGCTGAACCCCGGAGAGCTTGATCGTCTCGTCCTCGTACTGACCCATCGACGTGATGACGATGGTTCCGCCCTTGGAAGTCGCCTCGTTGGCCTGCGATACGACCTCGGCGGTCAGCTCGTCGACCGTGATGATGGTGCTGTCGGCGCCGACCCCGCGCGTGAGCTGCGTGACCAGCTCGAGTGCCTCATCCGCCGTGGCGGCGGTGTGCGTCGCCCCGAAGCGCTTCGCGCTCTCCCGTCTGTCCGGCGCGGGATCGACGGCGATCAGGTGCTGCGCGCCGGCGTAGGCCGCACCCTGGACCGCGTTGGTGCCGATGCCGCCGATGCCGTAGATGACCACGGTGTCACCGGGCCGGACCTCGGCCGAGTTGACCGCGGAACCCCAGCCGGTGGGTACCCCGCAGCCGACGAGGGCCGCCTTGTCCAGTGGGAGGTCGTCGTCGATCTTGACGATCGAGTTCTGGTGCACGGTCGCGTACTGACTGAAGGTGCCCAGCGTCATCATCGAGCCGTACTCGCCGCTCTTGCCCCTGAAGGGGAAGCGGCCACCCGGGAGAAAGCCTTCCAGGCCGTTCGCGCCGAGGTCGCACAGTCGGGAGTTGCCGGTCGCACACCAGCGGCACCGGCCGCACACAGGGTAGAAAGAAGCGACGAAGTGGTCGCCGGGATGGAAACCGGTGACGTTGGACCCGGCCTCGAGGATCTCGCCGGCTCCCTCATGGCCGAAGACCATCGGGGCTCGGAAGGGGAGGTGGCCCTTCACCATGTGGAGATCGGAATGGCAGAGGCCGGAGTAGTCGTAGCGGACGAGCACCTCCTCGGCCCCCGGCTTGACGATCTCGAGCTCCTCGATCTCGAACGGCTTGCCCGCCTCGTAGAGGACTGCGGCCTTGGTCTTCACGGCAGTGGTCCCTTTCCTGCTTCAGGTGGATGGCTACGCGTGTTGACGCATCAGTCGCCCCACGCGGGGGCGGGGGTGGACAGTGCGAGGCCGTAGGCCCGCTTCTGGATGTCCGGTTCCATGCTGATCTGGATGGACTTGGCCTCCGTGTAGGCGTCGAGGGCGTTCACGCCGAGTTCGCGACCCACCCCGCTCTGCTTGAACCCACCGAACGGGTAGTTCTCGTTGGCCATGTGGAAATCGTTGATCCAGACTGACCCGGCCTCCAGCCGTCGGGCCACGTCCAGTGCGGCGTCCACGTTGCTGCTCCAGACGCCGGCGGCCAGGCCGAAGTCGCTGTCGTTGGCGATCTCGATGGCCTCGTCCACCGTGTCGTAACGCAGGACGCACAGGACGGGGCCGAAGATTTCCTCCCGAGCGACCCTCATGTCGTTCGTGACGTCGGTGAGGACGGTCGGCTCGACCCAGTACCCCTTGTCGGTGCCCGCGGGCACGCGCCCGCCGCACGCGACGGTGGCCCCCTCCACTCGGGCCAGCTCGACGTACTTGAGGACCCGGTCCCGCTGCGCCGCGCTGATCAGCGGGCCGAGGTTGGAGGTGGGGTCCAGCGGGTCGCCGATCCTGACTGTGGCCAGCCGCTCGACCAGCCGAGCGACGAACCGGTCGTGGACCGCACTCGGCAGCAGCAGGCGGGTCCCGGACTCGCAGGCCTGTCCGGCGTGCATGAGGAAGCCCCAGATCGCGCCGTCGACCGCCATCTGCATGTCGGCGTCCGCCAGCACGATGTTCGGGCCCTTGCCGCCCAGCTCGAGCGTGACTCGCTTGAGGTTGCTCCGGCCCGCGGCCTCGGCCACCTTCCGGCCGACCTCGGACGAGCCGGTGAAGCCGATCTTGTTGACATCGGGATGGGCGGCGAGGTGGGCGCCGACGACCTCGCCGTCCCCGGTGACGACGTTGAACACGCCGTCCGGCAGACCGGCGGCCTGCAGCTCCCGCGCCAGTTCGAGGGCGCCGATCGGGGTCTTCTCGTCGGTCTTGAGGACCACGGAGTTGCCCGCCGCGAGGGCGGGGCCGATCTTCCAGACCGCGAGGGCCAGCGGGAAGTTCCAGGGCACGATCGCCGCGCAGACGCCGATCGGCTCCCTGCGGATGACGCCCCCGTGCGCGATGCCGCCGACGACCGGCCCGGGAGCCTCGAACTGGTACCGGCGGGCCAGCTCGGCGAAGTACCGGAGATTGGACACCGGCGTGATCGCATTCAGGCCCATGGAGAGGTACAGCGGCGCGCCGCCCTCGCGCGTCGCCGTCGCCGCCAGCTCCTCGGAACGAGCCTCGAGAGCGTCGGCCACGGCTTCCAGCACCGCCGCGCGGCGCACCGGCGGAAGACTGCGCCAGACGCCTTGGTCGAACGCACGGCGGGCCGCCGCGACGGCGGCGTCCGCCTGGTCAATGCCGCCTTTGGCCGCCGTGGCGATCGTCTCCTCCGTTGCGGGATTGACGATGACGTACTGTTCCGAGGTGTCGACCCACTGTCCGTCGATGAACAGCCGATAATGTGGGACCGAGACCTCGCTGGACGCGAGAGCGGGGCTTTCGATGGTGAAAGTCATAGCCTGTCCTTGCCGAGAGGGGCCCTTGCCGAGAGGAAGGACGGTTGCTCGCGAGGGAGCCGTCAGCTGGCGGGAGTGAACTCCACGATCAGAGATTCGGGACCGCGGGTGAACAGGCCCGCGTCGGTGGGTTCGATGCCGTCCGCGAAGCGGATGTCCGGCATCGCGGCGAGGATCTGGTTGATGGCCGTTTCGGCCTCGCGCTTGGCCAGCAGGGAGCCGACGCAGAAGTGGCGGCCGAGTGCGAAGGCGATGTGGTCGGCCGAACCGGCGAAGGCCTGCCTGATGTTGATGTCCGCGCGGAAGATGTTGTATGTGTCAGGGTCATCGAACCGACGCTCGTCCCGGTTGGCCGCGCCGTTGACACAGCCGACGACGCTCCCCACCGGGATCACGGTTCCCGCCACCTCGACGTCGTCGGTCGTCGTGCGGAGGATGATCTGCACGGGTGGGTGGTAGCGAAGCGTCTCCACCAGCGCGCGGGTCGCGAGGGAGGGGTCCTGGCGGACGGCCTCAAGCTGCTCAGGGTGCATGATCAGATATTTGAGCGTGCTCGCGATCGACTTGTCGGTGGTCTCGCCACCCGCGATCAGCAGCAGGCCGATCAGGGCCTTGATCTGCTCGTCGGAGAACTGCTCGTCGTTGATTTCGGCCTGGGTGAGGCGCGAGATCAGGTCGGTACCGGGATTCCGCCGACGCTCGGCGATGATCGGCAGAATGTAGGCCGGATACTCCTGCTGGGTGCGCATTCCCCAGGCGTGGATCTCCGGGTCGTTCGTGAGATTCGCGAGGAACGCCATCAGCGAGGAGTACCACTCGTGAAACTTCGGCAGATCTTCACGGGGCAGGTCTAGCATCTTGACGATCACGTTGATCGGGAACCATTTGGTGAAATCCTCCGCCAGGTCGACGCGACCGGCGGTCCGGAACTTGTCGATCATCTCGGTCGCCAGTTCGTCGACCTGGGGGAGCAGCTCCTCAAGGTAGTTGCCGCGCAGGGCCGGCGTGATGAGCTGCCGGTTGATGGCGTGTTCGCGTCCACCCATCTGGATGACGGTCTTGCCGATGACGGGCTCCATCTGGAACGCGTAGTTCTCGTTCGAGAAGCCGACCGAGTCCTTGTAGATCCGGGCCACGTCCTCGTACCGACTGACGAAGTAGTAGCCGCTGACCTCGTGGTGCAGCACCGGATAGAAGTCACGCATGATCTTGTAATAGGTGTGCGGGTCGCGAGCGAACTCCGCGGAGAGGACGTCGGGCTTCTCCGGGACGGTGGTGGGGGTGGTGGTCACCGTTCTCCCAACTCTGGGTGGTCGGCTGGCGGGGCCGGTCGATGTGACGAGCGTCTCCCTCTGGACGCCCGTCGTCTTGCGCGAAAACACCTGATCTGACACCTGACCCGGCACCTACCCGTCGACGGGCGTGCGTGAAGAGTCACAGCGTGTGACGAGGTGCGACTGCGCATATCGGTGCAAAGCCGGCTGGAGGTAAGCGCTGGTCAGGCGGGCGGTGTGACAGCGGCTCGCCCCCGAACACGTGAGCAACTGGGTGTTTTCACCTGAGACACACGTCACCAGGCGATGGGACAGTCCTCGACGTCACGAGGGTGCCTCGCACCGGCCTGACCGCCCTCACCGGCCTGACCGCCCTCACCGTTCTGACTCCAGACACCAGACACCAGCGCCGCTGAAGCGGCCGGCGGCTGCCCACATTCACTTTGGGCTATCGGAGGACAGCAGTGCGTACGAGAAAGAGGATCGGCCTTAGCCTGGCGGCGGCGGCCGCAGTGCTTGTGGGCGTCGCCGCGTGTGGCTCGAGCGGTTCGTCGGACACCGCCGGCGCGTCTGGCGCCGCCGAGCCGCAGAGCACGGCCAGCTCGTCGTCGGAGGCGGCAGAGTACCTGGCCAAGGTCGTCGCTGCCCCGTCGGGGATCGGCTACTCGACGCCGATCACCAAGAAGGCTCCTCCCGGGCTGAGAGTGGTCGTCCTGGAGGCCAACGTGCCCATCGCTCGCCGTATCGACGAGGAACGAGCGGCCGCCGCGGAGGCGTTGGGCTGGAAGTATTCAAAGATCGTCATTGGTACTGGCGCGGAGGACGCCGTCAAGGCGATGTCGCAGGCTCTCGATCAGAAGCCGGACTTCATCTTCGAGGCCGGCTACAACATGTCGGCGTTCGGCGACCAGGTGTCCCGCGCGCAGAGCCAGGGCGTGAAGATCATCGCACAGTGCATCACCGACAAGCCGTCCGGCCCGCTCATCGCCGTCGACTGCGACCTGCACTCGACCGACCTGATGGCGAAGGCCACAGCCGCCTATATCGCGGCTCACGGCAACGGCGAGGACGTCATCCAGCTTCTTTCGTCGACGGCGTTCCCCATCGACGACTACTACGGGAAGTCGCTGGCCAACCAGCTCAAGCCGTGGTGCCCCAAGTGCGAGGTCAAGACGGTGTCGTTCCAGCTTTCCGACCTCGGGACGAAGCTGCCCGGCATGGTCGTCAGCGCGCTGCAGCGCGCTCCCGACACCACCTACATCGTCTCGTCCTTCGGTGACGCCCTGACCGGGGTCGAGCCGGCGCTGGCGGCGGCTGGGCTGACCGGCAAGGTCAAGATCGGCGGCTACCTGCCCGGCGTCGACCAGTACCAGGGACTGCGCGACAAGAAGCAGGTCTTCTGGGCCCAGGATCAGGCGCCGATCGCTGGCTGGCGGGAGATGGACATCGCGGTCCGGGCCGCTGTCGGCGATCCCATCAGCACGGTGACGAACACCGCCCCGGTGTCCCAGGTGCTCACGTCGGACAACATCGGCAGCGCGTCCTTCGACACCTCGGGTTTCTGGCTCGGCGTGCGCGACTTCGCCGACACCTACAAGAAGCTCTGGCTGCTGTCCTAGCAGCCTCGCCCACTGGGTCGCTTACGATTGAGGATTCTGGATGAGTAACTCGTCGTCACCAGCCCTGCGGGTGGTGAACCTTGCGAAGACCTTCGGCGGGGCCCGGGCGTTGAAGGCCATCAGCCTGGAGATCGCACCAGGCGAGATCCACGGACTCGTCGGCGAGAACGGGTCAGGGAAATCCACCTTTGTGAAGATCCTTTCGGGCTACCACAGCCCGGAGCCGGGCGGTGTGATCGAAGTCGGTGGGAACGAGCTTTCCTTCGGTAAACCCGCCGATTCGCACGCCGCCGGGCTCCGGTTCGTGCACCAGGATCTTGGGCTTATCGACGACCTCAACTGCGCCGAGAATCTGGCCCTCGGTCGAGGATTTGACACCGCGTTCGGTCGACGTATCCGGTGGCGCTCCGAGCACGAGGCGGCGCGCAGGGCGCTGGCCGCGCTCGGTTACGAGATCGACGTCCGCCGGCCGATCGGCCGCCTGTCGGTCAGCGAGCGAACCGCCATCGCTGTCGCGCGGGCGGTGTCCGACCACGGCGGGCGGACACACGTCATCGTCCTGGACGAGCCGACCGTCAATCTGCCCAAAGCGGAGATCCAGCGGCTCTTTCGGCTGCTCCGACTCATCCGCGACCGGGGCGTAGCGCTGATATTCATCTCCCATCATCTCGAGGAGATCTTCGAGCTCGCCGACCGCGTGACCGTCCTACGCGACGGCGAGGTAGTCGTGAGCCGTTCGGTGACCGAACTCAACCATGACTCCCTCATCGAGCTGATGCTCGGCCGTGCGCTACGCGCCGTGCGGAGTGACGCGCGGGCTGCCGCCGGCGCACCGGTGCTGACCGCGAGTGGCGTGTGCGGTCAGGTCGTTCAGGACGTCGACCTGACTGTCCACGCCGGCGAGGTGGTCGGCGTGGCGGGCATCACCGGGTCGGGCCGCGACGAGCTGGCTCGGCTCATCGCTGGCAGCGCGCCTTTCGCTGGACGCGTCGCCATTGACGGTGAGCCGCTGCGGTCCAATCGCCCGGATCTGTTCATCAGAGCCGGCGTGGTGGGCGTCCCGGCGGAACGTACGGTGAATGCCGCGCTCCCCGACCATTCAGTCCGTGAGAATCTGACGATTTCCCACCTTGCGCCGTACTCCAGTTTTGGATTGCTGCGGCGTTCCGCCGAGCGCACCGACGTGCGCACCCTGCTGGAGAAGTTCGACATCCGCCCCGCGCGTCCGGAGCAGCCGATCGACTCGCTGTCCGGCGGTAACCAGCAAAAGGTCATGATCGCCCGAGCAATGCGGCTGGGACCGAAAGTGCTCGTCCTCGACGAACCGATGCAGGGCGTCGATGTCGGAGCGCAGGCAGAACTGCACAGACTCGTCCGCGCGTCCGTCGAGAACGGTCTGGGTGTGCTCGCCTGCAGCTCCAGCAGCGAAGAACTCTCAGAGATCGCCGACCGGGTGCTGATAATGCGCAGCGGCCGCGTCGTCGATGAGCTCACGGCGCCGCTTGCCGCCGACGATATCAGCGCCGCGACTCTCGCTAAGCAGAAGGAGACAACGTGAGCACCACCGACACCGCGGCAACTTCGGAAGCGACGCGAGTAACCGGCCGCGACTCGGCTGGCCCCACGAAGCGCTCAGGCCGGATCATTCCGCGGCTGGGCCTCGATCGGTTCAGCGGCCTGTACGTGCTGGCCGCATTGATCATCGCCTACGGCATCTGGCTGCCCGACACGTTCCTGACGAGCCAGACGGCACGCAGCGTCGCGGACGGCCAGGCGATAGCCGCCATCGTCGCCCTCGCGTTGGTGGTGCCGCTCGCCGCCGGAGTCTTCGATCTTTCCGTCGCTGCGACTCTAGGGTTCAGCGTCTGCCTGGTGGCGTGGCTGCAGGGTCATCATGTCAATGCCATTCTTAGCGTGCTGACTGCTGTTGCTGCCGGCATCGTCATTGGTGCTGTCAATAGCCTAGTCATCATTGTACTCCGGGTTAATTCTTTCATCGGGACCCTGGGGATGGGCAGCCTGCTGGCTGCCGGCTCCTACTGGATCACGGATGGCCAGACGCTGATCAAGGGTTTCTCGCCCGATCTACTCAAGGCCGGGCGCGCGCAACCAGCGGGCATTCCGGTGACGGTGTGGTACCTGGTTGGTATCGCCCTGGTCCTGTGGTTTGTCCTCGAGTACACGCCGGTGGGCCGGTACTTCTACGCGGTGGGCGCGAACCCGCAGGCCTCTCGGCTGGCCGGCCTCCGAGTGGACCGCCTGGTGGCCCGCTCGCTGATCCTCGCGGGGTTCTTGTCCGCCCTGGGAGGCGCGATTCTCGCCGCCAAACTGGGACTCGGCAGTCCCGACGTGGGGCCGCCCTACCTGCTGCCCGCCTTCTCGGCCGCGTTCCTCGGCGCGACGCAGATCAAGTCAGGACGGGTCAATGTTCTCGGCACTCTTGTCGCCGTCTACCTGCTGGGTGTGGGCGTGAAAGGCCTCCAGCTCGCCGGCGCACCGTCGTACGTCGGTGACCTGTTCAACGGGGCTGCGCTCATCATCGCCGTCGCGCTCGCCGCCCGGACGAGCCGGAAGTGATTCGGCCGCTGGACCGACCGCAGCCAGGGAAGGCGCTGCTTGGCCTTATCTCCAGTACCCGGTGTTCGGTATCGTGTAGTGCCTTCACCGGTTGACGCAGAGCCCCTCAGAGACTCGAGGTGAGGATGAGGGTTCCGCCGTGTGCTTGGGCGCTTCTTTTGACGATTGCCAGGCCGAAGGCCGACACCTGCGTGGTCGGTGCGTATGCGTTCGGTGCCGCGACGAAATGGCTCCCCAAGTATAAAAACTAACTGCGGGGCGAGGCGGCAGGCGATCTTTCGGCCGGCACGGCTTCATCCGACCAGAATCAGCTTGACTCCGACCGCTTCATAGGTTCCACGCGCGCGTGCATCCCTTGTCGCGAGGGCCAGGCCATGCGCTTTGGCGGCGAGCGCCACCAGCCCGTCATACACGGCGCCCCCGGCGATGCCGAGTTGACTCAGGGTTGTGTGGATCTTCTGGGAGAAGTGCGTTCGTGTACGGGTCATCCCGCCTTCGTCAGCAGGCTCACCGCGCGGTTCTTGTCGTAGCTCCAGCTGGTGCGAACGCAGACACGAACCAATCGTGCCAGACCGACGGCGCCTTGCCGCTACGACCGGTGTTGGGATCGAGCATCGAGGGTGGGTGCCTCGGTGAGTACGTGGTCCACGCCCGATGAGCGCAGGACGTTGAACTCGTAGACGATCCGCCCGTCGTCGATCATGGCTGCGCGGAACGCCTCCTCGTCATATTCGGTTCCGAAGAAGTCGATCGGTCCCGCCGGCCGCCCTCGGATCTTGCGGAACAGGCGGACGTTCGCGTCTATCCCCGCCGGTCCGTCGATGATCGTCACCGTCGTCTCGAACGAACGGTAGCCGTGGCCCTGTTCGAACACGAACAGGGTCGATCGGGGATCGCGCAGCAGCCGACGGGTGCGGGCCCGGTCGACGGTACCGGTACTCCACAACCTCCCGTCCACGATCGCCACGATCACCCGCGCCGCCTTCGCCGTTCCGTCCGCGGCCAGGGTGATCATCGCGGCCGAGGGATTTTTCTCGATGAAGGCGATGTCCACGGCGGAGAGCGTCATCTCCGGGACGGCCACAGGAACATCGGTCATCTCAGGCTCCTTTTTGTTTGTGGGAGCGCTGCCGTAAACGGCATACACAGCGTGCGCGGCCAGCGCTCTTCGCCTGGGGCGCCCGCTGCGGAGGTGGGCCGCCGGCCAGCAGGCAGGGACTCGGCGAGGGGCGCCCACGGCCCTACACTGGTATTTCCTATCAGTCCGATGAGGACGAGTCACCAGCGTGAGCCGGAAGTGAGAGAGAGGTCGATGGTATCCACTCGCTTGCGCTCGGATGCCGCCGCAAACCGTGCGAGGATCCTCGAGGTGGCGCGGGAGGCCTTCGCGGCCGAGGGGCTGGAAATCTCGATGGAAGAGATCTCGCGTCGCGCCGGACTGGCAACGGCCACCCTGTACCGGCGCTTCCCCACCAAGGAAGCCCTTGCCGCGGCGGCCTTCGCGGAGCAGTTGGCGGCCTGCGGGCACATCCTCGACCTGGCGTTGGCCGACCCCGACCCCTGGCGGGGATTCTGCCGTTTCGTCCTCAGGCTGTGCACCCAGCAGCAACGCGACCGACGATTTCTGACCGCATTCGCCGCGGCGTTCCCGCACAGGACAGAGTTCGAGGTCTTCCGCCGGCGGGCCGACGAGCGGTTCGCGCAGTTGGTGTGCCGCGCGCAGGAGACCGGCTCGTTGCGGCCTGACTTCGTACCCGCCGACCTTTCGCTGATCCTGCTCGCCAGTGGCGGCATCGATGCCGGCGGGCGGGAGCTGACGACCGCGGCATCGCGGCGGCTCGCCTCGTATCTGGTGCAGGCGTTTCGCGCCGACCGGGCCACCCCGCTGGCCCCACCCCTGCGAACAGCTCTCGACCTGCCCGGCTCTCGCCAGCCCTGATCGTGTCCCGCGGCCGTCCCGAGACCGTGAGAAGTCGGCTGGTTGGGTGACCGTGGCCGTCTCGTCCGCCGGCTGACGGCCAAGCGGGGCGGGCCAGGCGGAATGCCCTGATGGGCCGTTCGCTGTCGTCATCCGGGTCTCGCCGGATTCCGGGTGGCGATTTTGTCGGCCGTTGGGCGGGGACGGAGAATTCTGGTGGTCCGAGCGGCGCCGCCGGATCCCGTGACGCCGGAACTGAAAGAATCGGGTGAACTCGGCGGAGGTGACATCCGCCCCCCATGCTCGGGCCCGATGAGGTGGAACCGATGACTCGCAGCATCGCGGCCGCCGGCGTCCCGGTGGAGGCCGCCGCGGTCGACCAGCCCGGCTCGCCGCTGCGTGCGGCGGACCCGACGGTGATCGGCGATTTCCGGGTCCTGCGCCTGCTCGGTGAGGGCGGCATGGGGACGGTCTATCTGGGTGAGTCGTCAACGGGCCGGCCGGTCGCCATCAAGGTGATCCGGCCGGAATATGCGAACGTGACGGAGTTCCGGGAACGTTTTCGCCGGGAGACCACCCATGCCCGCCAGGTCGCCGGATTCTGCACTGCCGAGGTGCTGGACGCGTGTCCGGACGCCGAGTTTCCGTATCTGGTCACCGAGTTCGTTCCCGGACCGACCCTCGGCGCGGCGGTGACGGCCGGTGGCCCGCTGTCACCCGCCGATCTGGAACGCCTCGGTATCGGGATGGCGTCGGCACTGACGGCCATCCACGCGGCCGGGATCGCGCACTTCGACCTCACCCCGTCGAATGTCCTGTTGCATCCCGCGGGGCCACGGGTGATCGATTTTGGCATCGCGAACGCCCTCGGGGCCGCCCTGCCGGTCGACGATGACGCCACGTGGATCGGCACGCCCGGGTACATGGCGCCGGAGCAGGCCCACAGCGATCGGGTCGGCGCGGCGGCGGACGTGTTCGCCTGGGCGGGGGTGCTGGTCTTCGCGGCGACCGGTCGGCCACCCTTCGGCGACGGTGCGCCCGACGTGGTCGTGCACCGGACGCTGCACGAGGAACCCGACCTGTCCGGGCTGTCCGGCCTGCCGGCCGGGATGATCGGGCTGGTCCGACGCGCGTTGCGGAAGGACCCGGACGCCCGGCCGACCGCGGGCGAGGTGCTGTTGGGCCTGCTCGGCGGCACGGAGGCCGACGCGGCGCCGGCCGTCGCCCGGGCCCTCGACGGCTGGCGTGCGCCGACCCTGCGGTTGGTCGGCGGCGAGGACCCGGCGGCTCAGGTGCTCCACGGCTCGACCGCCGTCATCGACCCGCCGACGCTCCCACAAGTCCAGGAAGCGGCACAAGTCCAGGCAGCCCCACGAGTCCAGGCAGCCCCACTAGTCCGGGAAGCGGCACGAGTCCAGGAAATCCCACAAGCCCGGGCCGAGTCGACGGCCGGCCAGCGTGGTGGTCGCCGCAGGCGGGCCGCCGTGCTGGCGGTCGCCGCCGTCCTGCTGGCCCTGATCGCCACGGCGGTGCCGGTCGCGATGGGGGCCGATCGGGAGCAGATGTCCCCTCCGACGTCCGTCGGCGCGGAAGCCGGCTGGCTGCCCGTCGTCTCGCCGCCACCGCCGAACCAACCGGGTGGGGGCGGCACCGCGGCGGCGACGGACGCGCGACCCGAAGCCGCCCGCACGGTTCTCACCACGCCGGATGACCGGCCGCCGGGCGGAACGGCAGCGAAGGCCGCGGGGCCCGCGGGGCGGACCTTCCCCGCCCCGAAGACGACGCCGACATCCCGGCCACCAGCAACCACGCCGCTTTCCGCGGCGGGAGTCCCGGTGCTGCGGGAAGCCGTCCCGTCGACATCGGGAGCTGTTCCGCAACCACCGGAAACCCAGCCGGGGGACGTCCGGTCGACGGCCAGTGCGATCACGCCCGATCCGGCGTCCTCAGGCGCGGCGACGGCCGGCCTCGACCGATCCCGGACGTTCTCGCGGCCGGGCCGCGCCGGAACTCCGCTCAGCCGGGATGGTGACTGGTTCAGGCACCGCCGGCACAGATGATCAATAACCTGGGTCGCACCCGGAGAACATCAATGACCTGGGTCGCACCCGGTGAAGAAGCCGTGGGCACGATGAGCCCCGGCCGCCGCGGTGACCACGGCGGCCGGGGCCGGTGCTGGCGGGCAGGCAGCCCCTACTTCGAGGCAGCCCCTACTTCGAGGCAGCCCTGCTACGCAGCAGACCTCATCGGCACTGGCCGAGTCGCAGGCCGGTCACGGTGTTGCCGGTCTGGCGCAGGGTGGGGCTGTTTCCGGCGCAGACGAGCGCGCCGGTGACGCGGTTGGCGGTGAAGGCGGGGACGGCGTCGTCCGGGCTCAGGCCGCTGCCGCTGTTGTTGTTGATCGCGACTGCTCCACCGATCGTGTTGCCGGTGATCTGCACGCCTCCGGTGCCGCGACTCACGTCCAGGGCACCGTTGACGGTGTTGGCCGCGCAGGGCAGGTGGTCTGAGCCGATCAGGACGTAGCCGGTGGTGGCGAGGACCGCGACGGGCCCGTTCACCGACGCCTGGCACAGGGTGACGGCGGCGGCCTGGCTGCTGGCGACCGCCCCGGTGATCTGGCCGCCGGTCACGGACAGCGCTCCGCCGGGCCGCACGGCCACCGCTCCCAGCTGCCGGCCGCCGGGGCCGATGCAGAGGGACTGACCGGCGGAGACGATCAGCGGCCCGAGGTGGGCCGTGGTCAGGCAGGGCTGGCTGAAGCCGACCGTGATCGTGGTCGGCGCGGCGCTGGTGCTGGGCCGGAAGGTCGGGCCGCCGCTGTAGCTGGCGGTGATGGGGTGGGCGCCGGGCTGCAGCTGGGTGGTGCTGAAGGTGGCCTTCCCGGCGTTGAGGGGGACGGTCGCCAGGGGGGTCGTGCCGTCGGCGAACGTCACGCTGCCGCTCGGGGTGCCGACGTCTGCCACGCCCGGTGCGACCGAGGCGGTCAGTTCGGTGGAGTGCCCGAACAGCGGGCCGGTGGTGTTCGCGGTCAGCGTGGTCGACGTGTCGTGGTCGAAGTCGGCGCACAGCGCGTAGGCGCTCGCGACCTGGTCACCCGTCCCGCCGGACCCGCCCGCCGCGAAGATCGCGCTCCAGGACGTGGGGTTGCTGGCGCCGTTGACGTCGGGATCACCTGCCGTGTCACTGGGGTAGCTGCCCCGCAGATGGGTGCCGCCGGCCGGGTTCCCCGAGGTCACTCCCTTCTGCATGCTCTGGCCACCGCCGAGCAGGCTCAGATCCGTCGGGCAGCTCGCGGTGGCGATCGCGTAGGTGCTGCCCTCCTGCGGGCCGAACCGGTCCGTCCGGACGACCTTGATGTCGGTGTCGCCCGGCTCGGCGCACACGGCGTAGGAGAAGGTCTGCGACGTCCCGTCCCCGTGGCCGTTGATGAGACCCATGGCGGTCCAGTACCGGGGGTTGGTCGCGCCGTCCGGGAGTGGGTTCCCCTGGGCGTCGCTGGGAAAACTGCCCAGCGACTTCAGGCTGGGAGCCTGCGGGGGCAGGGTGTGCCCGCCTCCGCCCACCACGACGGTCCCGTCCGGGCACGCGGTCGTGACGTAGGCGAGGCTGGGCTGGTTCGGGCCGGGGACGGAGGAGACCGAGACCACCCGATGGTCGAGCTTCGTCCCCTCCGCGCACATCGCGAAGCTGGTGATCTTGTCTCCGTCTTCGGCCTGCCCGCCGAAGTTGCCCAGGGCCGCCCAGAACTCGGGGTTCTGCGCACCGTTCGCGAGCATGGTCCCGCTCGCGTCGCTGGGGAAGTTCCCCTTCGCGCGCAACCCGTTGATCGGGGGCGCGGGGTCGGTGGCGTCGATCTTGCTGCCCCACATGCCGCCGCTGACCAGCACACTGCCCGCGGGGCACGAGGTCACCGCGGTCGCGTAGGCCCCGGACGCACCCGGGACGGGCAGGTTGGTGGTGGTCACGTGGATCACCGGCTTCTGCGGCGCGGCTACCGCAGGCTGACCCGGTGTCGGCGCCGCGACGGCCGGTGCCGCGCCGGCCGGTGCCGCCGCGGCGAAGACCAGCGCGAGCGCGGACGCCGCGACCACCACGCCACCCGGCGACGACCTGAACACCCGTTTCGGCCAAGCCAGGCCCTCGGCCCGGCCCCTGCAAAGCATGTCGCTGTTCCCCCGGAGTCATCTGGTTGGTTTCAGGCGGGGCAGCGGCCTGCGCCCGCGGCCCCGCCAGGAGATGACGCGCGACTGGACCTGCTGGAGTTCCCGCAGTTGCGGATCGGATCGTCACCTGGCAGAGCGACAGGACTGTACTGCACACTGAGCCGCAAATGCGCAGATTTCCCCCGAGATATTCCGTATCTACGGTAAGAGGGCGGGCTGAAAACCACTATCCGCGGAGGATCTCAGGTGGCCGGTAGTTCCGTGGGTGGGTACGCGTCGGGCGCCACGCCCACCCACGGAATCGCGCTACTACTCCGTGTTGTGGCTATCCGCGCCGGGGATCGTCAGTTGCCGGCCAGGCACAACGCCCAGACATGGGATCTGGTGTCACTCGTCGAACCGCTTCCGCCGGTGTGCGTGGTGGACGTCCAGCTCGCCGGCGAGGTGGTGAGCGGGTTGCCGCTCCCGTCGCTGGGGTAGCTGCCGTTGAGGTGGTCACCCTGTGACCCGGGGGCGGTGAAGTCGGACGTCGTGATGTCGTTCCCGGTGATGCCGGCGCCTCCGCTGATCAGCGTCCCGTTGCCTTCGCCGCACCCGGTGGTGGTCTTCTGGGGCGCGGCGACGCTGGTCGGGCCGCTCGTCTCGTTGTACCGCACGGTGACGGTGACGCCGCTGACGTTGATGCCGCTCCCGCTGCAGATCGCGTAGGCATAGGTGGTGTTGGTGCTGCCCGTGCTGGTGCCGCCGTACGAGCTGCCCGCGGCCCAGGAGGTCGGGTTGGTCGCCCCGTCGGCGGCGGCGATCTTGCCGTTGTCGTGCGTGCCCGCGCCGGTGCCGTCCACGTAGGTGGGGTAGCTGGCGATGGGCTTGAGCGCCCCCACGGTGCCCGGGACGGTTCGTGCCCCGCCGCCCAGCAGGCGCGTGCCCTCGGGGCAGGTCGCCACCGTCAGGTCGGTCGTTCCGGCGGCGGTCGGCCCCGCGACGGTGCTCATCACGATCTGGGTACCGGTGATCGTGCCGCCCGGGTCGAGGCACATGGCATAGGGGGTCGAGCCGAAGGCGGAATCAAGCCCGCCGCCCGACCCGCCCGTGCCGCCGATGGCCCGTGCCTGGGTCGTGTTGGTGCCGACGACCCCGGCCGAGTAGCCGTTGGCGACGGTGTACTCGGCGGTTCCGTCGAAGGGGACGATCCCCTTGACGTGAAGATTGCTCTGCGCTGTTCCGGTACCGACGGTCTGCAGAATCCCGACCCCGGAGACAACGTCGTTGGCGTCGCCACCGGTCCGACAGTTCGCGCTGCTCGCACTCTCCGAATTGGCCGACGTCGGCCCGGCCGTGGCGCCGGGGCTACGGACCGTGAGGGTGGTCGACGCGTAGGCGGTTCCCGGCAGTGCGACGGCGAGGGTGGCACCCAGAACAAGCGTGGTGAACAGGGGAGCCCGTAGGGACTTCTTCGTCATCAACTTCTTCCTTGATGGGCGGATGGGTGACCTGCCGACCGAGGCAGGCGGGGCGGTACTGAGGTCCGGAGACGTGGCGACGGGTTCATGGACCGCCCGCATGTCACTCTCCGAAGCAAGATGGATGCTCGGGAATGGGAGCATAGAACAACCGATGTTGCAGATGCGTGGTTATTTGGATGATCGGTCCGCATCTGCGTTTTGTGATCATCGCCTGGTGGTGTCGACGGCAGCCCGCCAGCACCCTGGCGCGGGGGTCCGTCAGGACGGCGCGGGCGCACCGCACTGCCTGGGCACCGCCGGGCGTCCAGGTGCTTCGGTGGTCGGCTGCGCTCAGGCGCTCAGGCGCTCAGGCGCTCAGGCGCTCAGGCGCTCAGGCGCTCAGGCGCTCAGGCGCTCAGGCGTGCAGGTGCTTAACCGCTCAGGTACTCAGACGCCGGTATCGGGCGAGGCGACGCAGTCCGTCCGCGGCGGGACGGCCGGGGCGGGGCTGGAGGGCCGCCTCGAGCCGGGTGCGCACGGTGGGCTCGTCGAGATGCATGCCGATCGCGACCAGCCCGTCGGAAGCTTGCGTCGCGGGCCTGACCGCGACGTGGATCTGGCGTCCGACGACATTGACGACGTGGCCGCGCATGCTCCGCCCGGTGTCCACGGTGACAGTGCCCTTGAGCCGGTACAGGTCCGCGGGCAGGTCCTCAAGCAGGTCGACCAGCCGGCCGGGATCGACCGGGCCGGTGGCGGGGACGGTCACCGCGCTGACCCGCGGGTGCGGCTCGCCGTCATGGTCGCCGTCGTGATCGTGCCGGGCCAGGGCCGCGAGCGGGAGTTCGTCGACCGGGTCGTGCGGGCTCGCGGCGTCGAACACGAGAACCGGGTCGATGCGGCCGTGGGTGATCTCGACGACGTGGGCGTGGGGATTGCTCGCGCGAACGCGGCCGGCGATCCGCGCCACCGTCTCGGCGCGGTCTGCCGGCGCAATCCGGTCGGTCTTGTTGATCAGGACGAGTGAGGCGGAGGCGAACCGGGCCGGCGGTAGGCCGCCCGTGTCGACGGTGTCGAAGTAGGCGGCGGCGTCGACCACGTCGACCAGACCACCGGGACGCACCCGGTCCACGCCGCTGAACCGGATGAGCCTGGCCAGATGCGGGGGGTCGGCCACGCCGCTGGCTTCCACGATCACCGCGTCCAGCCGCAACCGCGGATGGGTCAGCTTCGCCAGCGCCTGGTCCAGACCGTCGGTGTCCGGCAGGCAGCACAGGCAGCCGCCCGCGATCGAGGCCGGCTCGTCCACCTGGCCGGTGACCAGCGCGGCATCGACGTTGATCGCGCCAAAGTCGTTGACCACCACCCCGAGGCGCGCCCCAGGCGCCTGGAGCAGGTGGTTGAGCACCGTCGTCTTGCCCGCGCCCAGGTATCCGGTGAGCGCGATCACGGGTACTCGCACGCCCATCCCCGCCCGTCTCCTGTCATGCCGCGATCCGCCCGTGCCGCGATCCGCCCGTGCTGAGCTGCGCCGGTGGCGCGAACCGCGTTGGCTGGTGTGCAGATCCCGGGCTCGGCCCACGAAGACTATCCACCCAGGCTGCCCGCCGACCCGGCGGCCACGAGACGAGCCACCCCGCCGCGGGTGCTTCCCGGAATGGGCACCTGACGGGGAGCCATAAGGCCCCGCCACCAGAGTGGAAAAGCATTGCCGAGCCCGAAGGTTGTCGTCGGATTGCTTGCTAGGATCGGCGCGCGGGCGACAGCGCCGGGGCCCGGCGGTCGAGAAGTCTGGTCGTGCCCGGCGTCCGCGGATACTCCGGAAGGACATTCTCGTGAGCAGCAGGATAAACTGGCTCGTCTGCAAGGTCGGCTGCATCGAGTGCGGCATGATAGAGGACCCGGCGCTGAGAATCATCGGAGTTTATGCGGACGAGCAGGAGGCCATCGCCGCCGCGCGCAGTACTGCCCAGACGATCGCGCAACGGTGGGGAATGACCAATCCCGACGAGCCGTATCCGGTGAACGCGAGCGAGACGCTGGGTTCGCGAACGGGCGCCGGCTGGATGTGGACACCCGCAGACCACGAGCAGGTCTTCGCGGTCCAGGTCCCGTCCTGACAGCTCCGTTGCCTGTCGGTGGCGGACTTGGATCGATCCGCTTCCGAACCCGACCGAGGCGGTTATCCTGCGGTGGCGGTTTTGAGTAGCCGGCCGCTGCCGTCGTAAAACCGTAGAACGGACGCCTTGGACCGCGTCCAGTCCGAGATCATGTTCTTGCCGGTCGGTTCCGGTCCATCCACCTGAACGGACCGGGTGATGAAGAAGCCGTCCTGGATCGGGACCTGATTCGTCTGCCCGTCGGGTGTGGTCGCTGTGATCCGCGCGACCTCGGCGCTCACCCGCCCGCCGACGGTGTGCACCGTTCTGGTTCATCGGGCCGCTCCGACCACCCGAATCCGTGGCGGCCGGAAATGTCGATGGACACGGGGTCGGGGACGGAGCGAGTGGGCGCCGTCATGCTCATGAACCCGTAGGCCAATGAGATGTCCGGCCGTCCGGCGGCGTCGAGCGGGATCTCGCACTCGGTCGTCGTAGCGCCAATGGCCAGCAGCACACTCATACTGATCCCCATACCGTCGCGGACCGCCGCTCGCGGGACCAGACCGAAGGTGGGGGACCGGGCCGGATCAGCCTGACCGGGACCCGACTGCGCGCACTCCAGGGGAATCGCCGCCTTCTCGGCCGCGGACAGGTGAACGGCCGTCATCGTGTGGCTGGAGGGTGGCGCGACCGGTACCAGCCACACGTGATCGTCGCTGCCCGTCCTCGTGCCGCCGACCGCGACGGCGACGATGGTCACGGCGGCCGCGAATGCCGTGACCAGCGGGATCGTCCGCCTCGCCGCCCGTCGTCGACGTTCCCCGGAGACCCGCGCCTCGACGCTGGTCCAGATGCGCTCCGAGGGATGTGCACGCAGATCCCCCGCCGCCGCGCGCAGCCACGCGACGGTGGCCTCGTCGGTTGTCATGCGGAACCTCCCGTCATCGATTCGATGCCACCGGAATGCAGCGCGGGGTGTAGCCGCAGCTTCGCCAGTCCTCGGGACGCCTGGCTCTTCACCGTCCCGACCGACCGGCCGAGCACCTTGGCCACCTGATCCTCGGAAAGATCGTCTGGGTCAGGTCCTCCGCCTCCGTGGCGTCCCCGCAGAGCAGGTAGGCCAGTCCCAGCAGCCGCGGCAGCCGCGGCTCGAAGAACTCCCGGTGTCTGTCCTCATCCATCCGCCCCTCCACAGCCATCCAGATCCCGCCGAGCGGCCCGCGGGTTGCTCCATCCGCACACCTCGTCTCACCCGCAGGCGGTGCAGCCGGAAGCGCAACGAGAATTCGCTGGTCAGAGCGGCGGCGGCTGTTGCCGGGAGCGCGGCGGTGACGGTGTACTGCGGTGACGGTGTACTGCGATGACGGTGTACTGCACGGGGCTGGGCAGGTCGGGCCCGGATGACGCAGACGGAGAGCACGAGGGCGGCGCCGCCCGACGGATGGAGACGCGGATGACCATGGCCACGGGAACGGGCACGGGGGCGGGCGCGCAGTCGCCCGCGCCGCACGTTGCCGATCGCCACGAGCTGATCCGGGTGCAGGGCGCGCGGGAGAACAATCTCGCCGACATCAGCATCGAGATCCCGAAGCGCCGGCTGACGGTGTTCACCGGCGTCTCCGGCTCGGGCAAGAGCTCGCTGGTGTTCGCCACGATCGCCGCGGAGTCGCAGCGGATGATCAACGAGACGTACAGCGCCTTCGTGCAGGGTTTCATGCCGACGCTGGCGCGCCCCGAGGTCGACGTGCTCGACGGGCTGACGACCGCGATCATCGTCGACCAGCAGCGGATGGGGGGCGACGCCCGTTCGACGGTCGGCACGGTCACCGATGCGGGCGTGCTGCTGCGCATCCTGTTCAGCCGGCTCGGTCGGCCGCACATCGGCCCGCCCGGCGCGTACTCCTTCAACGTTCCCTCGGTCCGGGCGAGCGGTGCGATCACGGTCGAGCGCGGTGCCGCCAAGGCGGTGAGGAAGACCTTCACCCGCACCGGCGGCATGTGTCCGCGTTGCGAGGGCCGGGGCGCGGTCTCCGACTTCGACCTGACGCGGTTGTACGACGACAGCAAGTCGATCAACGAGGGCGCGCTCCTCGTTCCCGGCTACAGCGTCGACGGCTGGTACGGGCGCATCTTCGGCGGCTGCGGCTTCTTCGACCCGGACAGGCCGATCCGCCGGTTCACCAAGCGGGAGCTGCACGACCTGCTCCACAAGGAGCCGACCAAGATCAGAGTCGACAACGTCAACCTGACCTACGAGGGTCTGATCCCGAAGATCCAGAAGTCGTTCCTGGCCAAGGACGTCGACGCGTTGCAGCCGCACATCCGCGCGTTCGTGGAACGGGCGGTGATCTTCACGACCTGCCCCGACTGCGGCGGCAGCCGGCTCAGCGAGGCCGCCCGATCGTCGAGGATCGACGGGATCAGCATCGCCGACGCCTGCGCGATGCAGATCAGCGACCTCGCCGGGTGGGTGGGCGAGCTGGCCGAGCCGTCGGTGGCACCGCTGCTCGCGGCGCTGCACCACACCCTCGACTCGTTCGTGGAGATCGGGCTCGGCTACCTCGCGCTCGACCGGCCGTCGGGCACACTGTCGGGCGGCGAGGCGCAGCGCGTCAAGATGATCCGCCACCTCGGCTCCTCGCTCACCGACGTCACCTACGTCTTCGACGAGCCCACCATCGGCCTGCACCCGCACGACATCGCGCGGATGAACGACCTGCTGCTGCGGCTGCGGGACAAGGGCAACACGGTGCTCGTCGTGGAACACAAGCCGGAGACGATCGCGATCGCCGATCACGTCGTCGACCTCGGTCCCGGCGCCGGTGCGGCGGGCGGCACCGTCTGCTTCGAGGGAACCGTCGCCGGGCTGCGGGCCAGCGGCACCCTCACCGGCCGCCATCTCGACGACCGGGCCGCCCTCAGGGAGACGGTGCGCACGTCCACCGGGCGCCTGGCGATCCGCGGCGCGACGGCGAACAACCTGCGCGACGTCGACGTCGACATCCCGCTCGGGGTGCTGGTCGTCGTGACCGGCGTCGCCGGTTCCGGCAAGAGCTCGCTCGTGCACCGGTCGCTGCCGGCTCTGTTCGAGCCGCCCGGCGCGGGTGCGGGGGCCGGGTCGGCCGGATCCCCGCGGGGCGGCGACGGTGCGGCGGTCGTCGGCGCGCTGGTGTCGATCGACCAGACCGCGATCCGCGGCTCGCGACGGAGCAACCCGGCGACGTACACCGGGCTGCTCGATCCGATCCGCAAGGCGTTCGCGAAGGCCAACGGGGTGAAGCCGGCGCTGTTCAGCGCCAACTCCGAGGGCGCCTGCCCGACCTGCAACGGCGCCGGCGTCATCTACACCGACCTGGCGTTGATGGCCGGCGTCGCCACCACCTGCGAGCAGTGCGAGGGCAAGCGGTTCGAGGCATCGGTGCTGGACCACCACCTCGGCGGCCGCGACATCAGCGAGGTGCTCGCGATGTCGGTGACCGAGGCCGCGGAGTTCTTCGGCGCCGGCGACGCGCGCACGCCGGCCGCGCATGCCATCCTCGGCCGGCTCGCCGACGTCGGGCTCGGCTACCTCGGTCTCGGCCAGCCGCTCACCACGCTGTCCGGCGGCGAGCGGCAGCGGCTCAAACTGGCCACCCACCTGGCCGCCAAGGGCGGCGTCTACGTCCTCGACGAGCCGACCGCCGGCCTGCACCTCGCCGACGTCGAGCACCTGCTCGCCCTGCTCGACCGGCTCGTCGACGCCGGCAAGTCGGTCATCGTCGTCGAGCACCACCAGGCGGTCATGGCGCATGCCGACTGGATCATCGACCTCGGCCCCGGCGCCGGCCACGACGGCGGCCGGATCGTCTTCGAGGGCACTCCCGCCGACCTCGTCGCCGCCCGCTCCACCCGCACCGGCCAGCACCTGGCGGCCTACGTCGGCGCCTGACCGGCGCCTGACCGGCCCCTGACTGATGCCTGACTGGGGGCAGCCGTCCCAGTTAAGCGTAAATCTCTGTTTTCGCAGATGAAGGTGCAATCCGCCTGCGCGTGAACAGCTGATCTGACCTGCGTGCGTCATATGACCGGTATGTCTGCGAGAATCGCGCCGCCGGGATCTTGGCGCAGGGAGGGCAGCGGGCGTTGGCGACAAAGCTGGGAAGTTCCTACACTCTGGAGACCATGATCGGCCGGGGTGCGATGGGTGAGGTGTGGCGCGGCCGGGATGAGGACGGCGAGCCGCTCGCCTTCAAACTCCTGTTGCCGGAGCTCATGATGGACCCGGAGATCGTCGCCCGGTTCATGCGGGAACGTTCGGTGCTCCTCCGGGTCGACTCGCCCTTTGTCGTGCGGGTCCGGGATCTCGTTGCCGAGCGCGGGCACCTGGCCATCGTCATGGACTTCGTCAGGGGTTCCGACCTGCGTCGTGAGCTGAGACGGCGCCGGACGGTACCACCGGCGGAAGCGGTGGCGACGACCATCGACATTCTGACCGGGCTCGGGGCCGCGCATGAGCTCGGCATCATTCACCGCGACCTCAAACCCGAGAACGTGCTGCTCGACCGGCATGACGGCGGGTATCACCCGAAGATCTCCGACTTCGGGATCGCCGGGCTGATGGACGCGTCGACGCGGCTGACCCCGCGGCAGGGCATTCTCGGTACTCCGCTCTACATGGCGCCCGAGATGATCGAGGAGGGTGTCGCCGGCCCGCCTGCGGACGTCTATGCCGCGGGGCTCGTGCTGTACGAGCTGCTGTGCGGGGTCACGCCGTTCACCGGGCGAGCGCCGCTGGCCATCCTGCGGGCGCACGTCGACCTGCTGCCCGGCCGGCCGCCGGACCTCACCGACGAGCTGTGGTCCGTTCTCGCCGCCATGCTCGCCAAGGACCCGACCGCGCGGGCCGGGGCCGACCAGCTCCGGGCCGTGTTACCGAACCTCCACGGGTTGCCCGCGATTCGACCGCTGGCCACCCCGCCGCCGGCCATCCCGCTGTTCCCGACCGGCCGGACGATCCCGCCGGGCGAACCGCCCGAGCGGAAATCGATCCTGCCGACCGAGCCGCCCGCGGGGCAGGTCTTGCCGGATGAGCCGCCCGCGGGATCTGTTCTGCCGGGTGTGTTGCCCGCGGGGCAGGTCTTGCCGGTTGAGTCGTCGGCGGGGTCGGTCTTGCCGGGCGAGTCGTCTGTGGGATCTGTTCTGCCGGGTGAGCCGCCCGCGGGATCTGTTCTGCCGGGTGTGTTGCCTGCGGGATTGGTCCTGCCGGGTGAGCCGCCTGCGGGATTGGTCTTGCCGGGTGAGTCGTCGGCGGGGCAGGTCTCGCCGGGTGGGCCGTCTGCGGGTTCAGTCCCGCCGGGCGGCGCTGTTCCGGGGGGTGCTGTTCCAGCCGGTGCTGTTCCAGTCGGCTCCAACCTCGACCGGCCAGGGGATCCCTCCGCCGGCTCGGGCGGACGTCGCCGACGTCGCCTTCTCACCGGCGCTCTCGTCGTCGCCGTCGTTATGGCCGTGGCCACGGCCACGGCGATCGAGTCGACCAACGGCTCGCCGTCCGACCCGTCGGCGCAGCTGCTGATCCAGGCACAAGCCAAAAACCAGCAGGCGATGGCGGGGCATCTCGCCCCCACGGCCAGCCCAGGTCCCGGTGCTTCCACCAGTGCCACCGGCGCCGGGCCACCGACGCCGGCATCCGCATCCGCACCGGCACCCGGATCCGCCTCGGCGGCGACGAGCCGAGCCCGCACGCGGCCGAGGTGCTCGCCGCCGTCGCCCGGATCCCGACCGGCAAGGTGATGACCTACGGTGACGTCGCCGAGTACGTCGGCGCGGGCACCGGCCGGACCGTCGGCGCGGCGCTGTCCCGCTACGCGGACGACGACCTGCCGTGGCACCGGGTCATCCGGTCGACCGGCGAGCCGAACCCGGCCGCGCCGGCCGAGGCGCTGCGCCGGCTCGCCGCCGAGCGCACCCCGCTGTCGGCG
>NZ_JAMQQF010000500.1 GCF_023716945.1 Frankia sp. AiPs1
CGCGCCCGGCGGCGGCGTCGGGGCCGGTCAGGGCGCCACCGGTGGGGGCGGTCAGCCGCGGTGCCCGAGCCAGCGCCGCCCGCACCGTGTCCATCAGCTCCGTCAGTTCCACGCCCGTCACGAAGCCGGCGGCCAGGCGGTGGCCGCCGCCCCCGAGCCCGGTGCACAGCACGCCGACGTCGACGCTCCCCTTGGACCGCACGGAGACCTTCCAGACGCCGTCATCCTGCTTGCAGATCAGGGCAACCTCGGCCTCGGCCGCCGTGCGCAACGTGTCGATGAAGCCCTCGATCTCGTCGTAGTCCAGCCCAGCGGTCCGCAGATCGGCCTGGGTGCACCAGGTCCAGGTCAGGTCGTGCTCGGGTTCCAGCCTGGCCCGGCCCAGCACCTCACCGAGAAGCTTCAGGTAGCCGAACGGGTGGGTGTCCCACAACGCCCGGCCGATCAGATCGTGCCGGATGCCGGTGGCCAGTAGGCGCGCGGCGAGGCGGTGCACCGCGGGCGTCGTCGCCGCGAACCGGAAGGAGCCGGTGTCCGTGACCAGGCCGGTGTAGATCGCCGCAGCCAGGTCCGCGTCCAGCGACACCCCGAGAGCGTCGATCAGGTTGACGACCATCGCGCTGGTCGAGGCGGCCTCGCTGTCCACGAGGTTGAGATCGCCGAAACGGGTGTTGGAAGCGTGATGATCGACGACGACCACCCGGCCGCCGGTGATGATCTGGGCAAGCCGGCCGAGCCGGGACCGGCTGGCCGCGTCCAGGCAGACCACGAGCCCCGGCCGGGCGGTGATCGCCGCCGGATCGACGAGCAACTCCTGGCCCGCGAGGAAACGCAGCGTCCGGGGAACGGCGAAGGGCTCGGCATCGAAGGTCACTCTGGGCCGCGCCCCAAGCGTCCGCAGCGCCAGCGCGAGAGCCAGGGCCGAACCGAGACTGTCGCCGTCGGGATTGACGTGCGCGACGAGCAGGATGTCGTCTCCGGCGTCGACGGCCGCCGTCAGCGCGGCCACCACGGCCGCCCGGTCGGCCGCCACGAGATCGCTCGCGTCGCTCATCGCCCGTCCCATCGCCGTGTCCGTGGCTCGTCCGCACGCCGTGGCTCGTCGGCACGCCGTGGCTCGTCGGCACGCCGGGACCCGCCGGTACGCCGGCGGCCCGTCCCCCTCGAGCAGCCCGTCTCCTTCGAGCCGTCCGTTCCCTTCGAGCGGCCTGTCACTGTCAGCGCCCGGCGGTCGAATCGCCGCCAGGCGACGCCGAATACCCCCGATGGCCGCCGGCCGCGCCGGCCTCCCGCGCCCCGGCATCTGCGCCGGGGGTGTCGTCCGCGTCGAACTCCCCGACGTCGTCGAACTCCCCGACGATGCCGGTGTCCACATCGTCCTCGACGTCGTCGTCGACGGTCCGCGGACGACGGTAGGGATCTTCCTCGCCCGCCGGCTGGGCGTCGCGACGCACCTCGGCCAGCTTGGCATCCCGCTCCCGGGCGACGCTGATCAGATCCTCCAGGTGCTTGGCATCGTCGGGCAGCCGGTCGTGCACGAAGGCGAGGGTCGGGGTGACCTTCACGCCGGTGGCGCGGCCGACCTGACTGCGCAGCAGCCCGCGAGCGGATTCCAGCGCCTCGGCCGACGCACGGCGTGCGTCCTCATCGCCGTACACGGTGTAAAACACGGTCGCGTCGACCAGGTCGGGCGTGACTCGCACCTCCGTGACCGTCACCATGCCGAGGCGGGGATCCTTCACGCCGCGTTCCAGCGCGGACGCGACCACCTCACGAATTCGCACCGCCAGCTTCCGTGCCCGGGCCGGATCAGCCACCGTAGACCTCCTCGTTCCGTGTTACCTCGGCGTCGTTCCCGCCGCGATCCCGTCCACCCGGCGACGCCACCGTGATCGCCATCGCGCGGGGATCGCTACCGCGCGGGGAACAGCCACCGCGCGGGAGTGCACGCCGCCGCCGGATGCCCGATCGTCCGGGCGACGCCGGGGTGGGCGATCGGGGCCCTGCGGCGGGCGGAAAGCGGCTCAGTCGAGGGGGCCCGCGGACAGGTGCGGCAGCCCGTCGGCGTCGTCCTCGGCCAGGCAGCGCTCGCGCGCGGCGAGGATCTCGACCTCGGGGCGCCCTGCCACCAACTGCTCGCAGGCACGTAGAACCTCGATGCAGTGCGCTCGGTCCGCGGCGACGACCGCCATGCCGATCTCGGCCCGACGGTGCAGGTCGAGATGCCCCGTTTCGGCGACGCTGAGGGCGAAACGACGGCGCAGTTCGGCCACGATCGGCCGGACCACCGAGCGCTTCTCCTTCAGCGAGTGCACGTCTCCGAGCAGCAGGTCAAGGCTGAGAGTCCCGATCCACATGATCGTCTACCGCGGTGCGGCCCCCGAGCCGCCGGTGCCGACCGGGCGCGCATGCGCCCGACCGATCGGCACCGACCGGCATCGTGCCTCAGACGCGGGGAACCTCCCGCTGCTCGAAGGTCTCGATGACGTCGTCGACCTTGATGTCGTTGAACGACCCGAGACCAATACCGCACTCGTAGCCCTCGCGGACCTCGGTCGCGTCGTCCTTGAACCGCTTGAGCGACTCGACCGTGAGGTTGTCGGCCACGACCACGCCGTCGCGGATGAGACGGGCCTTGGTGTTGCGGCGGATGATGCCGGAACGGACGAGCGAACCCGCCACGTTGCCGATCCGCGGCACCCGGAAGACCTCGCGCACCTCGGCGGTACCGAGCTGCGCCTCCTCGTAGACCGGCTTGAGCATGCCCTTGAGGGCGTTCTCGATGTCCTCGATGGCCTGGTAGATCACCGAGTAGTACCGGACCTCGACGCCCTCGCGGTCGGCCAGCTCCGTCGCCTTGCCCTGCGGGCGGACGTTGAAGCCGATGATGACCGCGTCCGACGCCGACGCCAGCATGACGTTGGTCTCGGTGATCGCACCGACGCCCCGGTCGATGATCCGCAGACCGACCTCGTCGCCGACGTCGATCTTGAGCAGGGCGTCTTCGAGAGCCTCGACCGAACCGGAGACGTCGCCCTTGAGGATGAGGTTGAGCTGGGTCTTCTCGCCCTCCTTCATCCGCTCGAGGATCGTCTCCAGCGTCGGGCGGCCACGGCTGAGCGCGAGCTCGGCGTTACGCTCCCGCGCCTGGCGGCGCTCGGCGATCTGGCGGGCGACCCGGTCCTCGGGCACCACCAGGAAGTTGTCACCCGCGTCGGGGACGCTGGTGAAGCCGAGCACCTGCACCGGGCGGGCCGGACCCGCCTCGGTCACCTGATCGCCGTGTTCGTCGAGCATCGCCCGGACCCGGCCGAACGCCTCACCGGCGACCACCGAGTCGCCGACCCGCAGCGTGCCGCGCTGAACCAGCACGGTCGCCACCGGGCCACGGCCACGGTCGAGTCGGCCTTCGATCGCGACGCCCTGCGCCTCGGTACCCGTCGGGGCCCGCAGGTCCAGCGAGGCGTCGGCCGTCAGGATGATGGCCTCGAGCAGCCCGTCGATGTTCGTCTTGTTCCGGGCGGAGACATCGACGAACATCGTCTCGCCGCCGTACTCCTCGGCGACCAGCCCGTACTCGGTGAGCTGACCGCGCACCTTCGCCGGGTCGGCGCCCTCCTTGTCGACCTTGTTGACGGCCACGACGACCGGCACCCCGGCCGCCTGGGCATGGTTGAGCGCCTCGATGGTCTGGGGCTTCACGCCGTCGTCGGCCGCCACCACGAGGACCACGATGTCGGTGACCTGGGCACCGCGGGCACGCATGGCGGTGAAGGTCTCGTGACCCGGAGTGTCGATGAAGGTGATCGGCCGCTCGTCGCCGTCGACCGTGGCCCGCACCTGGTAGGCACCGATGTGCTGGGTGATCCCGCCGGCCTCGCCCGCGACCACGTCGGTGAAGCGGATGGCGTCGAGCAGCTTCGTCTTGCCGTGGTCGACGTGACCCATGACGGTCACGACCGGCGGCCGGATGCTGAGCTCGACGTCGTCGCCGTACTCGCCGCCGAAGGACAGGTCGAAGCTCTCGAGCAGCTCCTTGTCCTCGTCCTCCGGGCTGACGATCTGCACTTCGTAACCGAGGGTCACGCCGAGCAGCTGCAGTGTCTCGTCGGTGCAGGACTGGGTCGCGGTCACCATCTCACCGAGCTGGGTGAAGACGACCTGGACCAGCGCGCCGGGGTTCGCGTCGATCTTGTCCGCGAAGTCCGCCAGCGAGGCGCCGCGCGGAAGACGAATGGCCTGCCCGTTGCCACGGGGGACCATCGCGCCCATCCGCGGCGCCTCCAGGCCGCTCTCCCACTCCTGCCGCTTCGCGCGCTTGGACTTGCGCTGACGGCCGGGACGACCGCGGCCACCCGGGCCGAACGCACCTGCCGTGGTTCCGCCGCGCCCGCGGCCACCCGCCGCCGGACGACCGCCACCGCCCCCACCGGGA
>NZ_JAMQQF010000501.1 GCF_023716945.1 Frankia sp. AiPs1
GGCTCGGGCGGCCCGACGCCGCTGCCGGCCCCGACGCTGCGCGCGCCGACCCCCGTCCCCGGGGTGACCGAGGGCGTGTTCGCCCTGGGGGTGGCCAGCGGCGACCCACTGCCCGACGGCGTCATCCTGTGGACCCGACTGGCGCCGCGCCCGAGCGAGGGTGGCGGGATGCCCTCGCGCGACGTCCCGGTCGACTGGCAGATCGCCGCCGACGAGAGCTTCCGTTCGGTGGTGCGCGCCGGCACCCAGACCGCCCAGGCGGCGTTCGCCCACTCGGTGCACGTCGACGTCCGCGGCCTGGAGCCGGGGCGCGAGTACTACTACCGCTTCCGGGCCGGCACCGTGCTCAGCCCCGTCGGCCGGACCAGGACCGCCGCCGCCCCGCAGGCCGGCACGGACGCCGCCGGCGGGGCGCTGACCCTGGCGCTGGCCTCCTGCCAGGACTTCCAGAACGGCTACTGGCCGGCCTTCGACGCCATCGCCGCGGACGCGCCGGACCTGGTCGTGCACGTCGGCGACTACATCTACGAGTACGACCCGGACAGCCGGTTCCCGGACCGCGTGCACACCACCCCCCAGCAGCCCGGACTCGACCAGCTCCAGACGTTGGCGGACTACCGCAACCGCTACGGCCAGTACAAGGCGGACCCGGCCCTGCAGGCGGCCCACCACGCCGCGCCCTGGGTCGTCACCTGGGACGACCACGAGGTCGAGAACAACTACGCGGGGCTCGTCGACGAGGCCGGCGACGCCGGCGACCGTCACCAGGACCCGGCCACCTTCGCCCGTCAGCGGGCCGCCGCGTACCAGGCGTACTACGAGCACATGCCGATCCGGGCCGAGCTCAACCCGGGCTCCCCCGACCTGCGCATCTACCGCCGCCTCGCCTTCGGCAGCCTGCTGACGCTCAACGTCATGGACACCCGCCAGTACCGGACCCCGGTGCCGGGCAACTCGCCGGAGGCCATCGGCCCGGCCGCGCTCGGCCTCGCCAACACCGGCGGCACGATGGCCGGGACCGCCCAGGAACGCTGGCTGCGCGCGGGGCTCGACGCCTCCCGGACCCGCTGGAACGTGATCGCGCAGCAGACGATGATGGCCCAGCTCGACGGCCAGCTTCCCGTGGGATCGGGGAGCATGCTGACCAACCTCGACCAGAACGACGGCTACCGCCCCTACCGGCGGCGGCTGCTGACCGGGGTGCGCGACAGCCGGGCCCGCAATCCCGTGGTGCTCTCCGGGGACCTCCACTGCGCCTGGGTGAACGACCTGCGCGTCGACTTCGACCGGCCGGAGACCCCCGCGGTCGCGACCGAGTTCGTCTGCACCTCGATCAGCTCGGCCTTTTTCCTCGTCAACGACGACTTCGTCCGGGAGAACAACGCCCGGCTCAACCCGCACGTCCGCTACTTCCGCGGCGATCGCCGGGGTTACACCCGGATTCGGGTGACGCCGACGGAATGGCGCGCGGACATGCGGGTCGTCGCCGACCTCTCCCGGCGGGACTCGCCGGTCTCCACCGACGCCACCTGGGTCATCGAGGACGGCGTCCCCGGCGCCCAACCCGCCTGACCAGGACCGAACCGCAACCGAACCGCAACCGCCACCGACCGCGATCGCGACCGCGTCTGCGTCTGCGTCTGCTCGGGAATCACGGACGAGGGCGATAAAGTCGGCGTATTCCCCCAGCCTCCGGCGGGGCATCGCGAAACATATCGAAGAAAACTCGACCAGCGTCCAACCGGAATCCCTCCTGGCACGTTAGGCTGCCGCCGGCCGACCACCGCCGGCCGCGGCCGTGCCGGTGGCATCGGTGCGGATTGTCGGCCGCTGCCCGCTCACGGCGGGCCACCCGCGGGCCGCGCGGACGACGAGGAACCGGGAGTCGAGCGTGACGATTCTGGAGGAACCGCGGGAACCGGCGGCACCCGCTCGGCCCAGCCCGCAGGACGTCGTCGCGGCGCACTCGAGGCCGTACACGAACCTGCTCGGCTACCTGCGGACGACATCCCACAAGGACATCGCGGTGATGTACTTCGTCACCGCGTTCGGTTTCTTCCTGTTTGCCGGGATCCTGGCCGTGATGATGCGGGCGGAGCTCGCCCGGCCGGGACTGCAGTTCTTCTCCAACGAGCAGTACAACCAGTTGTTCACGATCCACGGCACGGTCATGCTGCTGCTGTTCGCGACGCCGTTGGCGTTCGCGTTCGCCAACCTCCTGGTGCCGTTGCAGATCGGCTCCCCCGACGTGGCGTTCCCCCGGTTGAACTCGCTGTCGTACTGGTTCTTCCTGTTCGGTGGGCTGACCGTCATCGCCGGGTTCCTCACCCCGGACGGCGCCGCCGACTTCGGCTGGTTCGCCTACTCCCCGCTCAACAGCAAGGTGTACTCGCCCGGCCCCGGCAGCGACCTGTGGATCCTGGGCCTGGTGGTGTCCGGGCTCGGCACCATCCTCGGCGCGGTCAACATGGTCACCACGATCCTGACGCTGCGCGCGCCCGGGATGACGATGTTCCGGATGCCGATCTTCTGCTGGACGTTCCTGGTGACGTCGATCCTGGTGATCGTCGCCTTCCCGGTGCTGGCCGCACAGCTGCTGACCCTCGAGGCGGACCGCCGGTTCGGCGCGCACGTGTTCGACGCGGCGAACGGCGGCGCGATCCTCTGGCAGCATCTGTTCTGGTACTTCGGCCATCCCGAGGTCTACATCATCGCCCTGCCGTTCTTCGGCATCATCAGCGAGATTCTGCCGGTCTTCTCCCGAAAACCCCTCTTCGGCTACAAGGGCCTGGTCTTCGCGACGATCGGGATCGGGGTGCTGTCGATCGCGGTGTGGGCGCACCACATGTACGTCACCGGCGCGGTGCTGCTGCCGTTCTTCGCCTTCCTGTCGTTCCTGATCGCGGTGCCGACCGGCATCAAGTTCTTCAACTGGATCGGCACGATGTGGCGCGGGCAGCTCACCTTCGAGACGCCGATGCTGTTCGCGCTCGGCTTCCTGGTGACGTTCCTGTTCGGCGGGTTGACCGGGGTGATACTGGCCAGCCCGCCGAACGACTTCCACGTCAGCGACAGCTACTTCGTCGTCGCCCACTTCCACTACGTCGTGTTCGGCACCGTCGTCTTCGCCGCGTTCGGCGGCGCCTACTTCTGGTTCCCGAAGATCACCGGCCGGATGATGAACGACAAGCTGGGTAAGGTCCACTTCTGGACCATGTTCTTCGGCTTCCACATGACGTTCCTGGTGCAGCACTGGCTCGGCGTGCGCGGCATGCCACGGCGCTACGCCGACTACGGTCCGACCGACGGTTTCACCACCCTGAACACGGTCTCGACCGCCGGCGCGTTCCTGCTCGCCACGTCCACGCTGCCGCTCATCTACAACCTGTGGCACTCCTACCGGCACGGCGCCCTCGCCCTCGTCGACGACCCCTGGGGGTACGGCAACTCGTTGGAATGGGCGACGTCCTGCCCGCCGCCGCGGCACAACTTCCGCTCACTGCCGCGGATCCGCTCCGAGCGCCCCGCCTTCGACCTGCACTACCCGCAGCTCAGCGGGCTCGTCGACTACCACGCGTCGCCGGAACTCGCCGACGCCCACACCCAACCCGCCCGCACCCAACCCACGCAGCGCGAGGACTGACTGCGCCCTGCCGCCTGCCGCCTGCCGCCTGACGCCTGACGCCTGCCGCCCGGTCCGGTCCGGTCACGGCACGAGGTCCACACCGCGGCACGATGTGCACGGTCCGCGGCTCCAGTCCGGACCGAACGCACCGCACCGCACCGCACCGGCTCACGATCAGACGGGCGGGACGAGCAGGCGCAGGGCGGCCGGGCGGACGACGATCTCGACCGGCAGGTCAGCCAGCGGATCGCCGTCGGCATAGACGGCGAACGGCCGGTCGGCGCCGATGTGCAGCCGCCGCCCCCGCAGCACCTGCACGTGGCGGGTGTGGACGTGCCGCCCGGTGAACACCCGCGGGAACAGCGCCAGGAAGGTCGGCCGGGACGTCCGCGAGATCAACACGATGTCGAGCAGCCCGTCGGCGAGGTCGGCGTCGGGGGCGAAGCGCATCCCGCCGCCGTAGTACGCCGCGTTGGCCGCGGCGACCGTCCAGCCGTGCAGCGTGCGCGGCGGCCCGCCGTCGACCGTCACCGTGAAGCGCGCCGGCCGCCAGGCCGCCACCGCCCGTAGCGCCGCGTAGGTGTAGACGTGCCGCCCGCGCAGCAGGCGGGTCCGATTGGCGATGACCTGCACGTCCGAGTCGAAACCGACGCTGGCGATCCCCAGGTACGGCCGGCCGCCGACCTCGGGCAGGTCCACCCGCCGCTCCTGGAACCCGGCGAGCTCGGCGGCGACGCGGCGGGGGTCGGCGGACAGGCCCAGCCCGCGGGCGAAGTCGTTGCCGCGACCGCCGGGCAGCACGGCGA
>NZ_JAMQQF010000502.1 GCF_023716945.1 Frankia sp. AiPs1
CCCCCCCCCCCCCCCCCCCCCCCCCCCCCCCCCCCCCCCCCCCCCCCCCCCCCCCCCCCCCCCCCCCCCCCCCCCGCACCGGTGTCAGGACTTGATCAGATCCGCGGTGTTCCCGAGAACGGTGATCGCGCCGTTCTTGACCTGGTAGACGAACACGTTGGAACCCTTGACCTCGCCGGTGGACTCGAAGGCGACGGTCTTCGTGATGCCCTGGAAGTTCACGCTGCCGAAGGCCTTCGCGACCGACTCGCGGGAGACGTCGTCGCCGAGCTTCTTGAACACGTCCGCGAGCGCGAGCGTGGCGTCGTACGCCTCACCGGAGTACGTTCCGGGCTTCGCGCCCTTGTTGACCTTCTTGAAGGAGGCGACGAACGCGGCGGCCTTCGGGTCGGTGTTCGCGTCACCGCAGGGGCAGGTGAGGTAGGTGCCCTCGGCCGCGGCGGCGCCGGCCTGCGCGACGTACTGCGGGTCGAGCGAGCCGTCACCACTGGCGATCTTGCCGGTGAAACCCTTGTCCTTGAGTGCCTTGGACAACAGGGCGAGCTCGGCGTAGTAACCCGAGTAGTACAGGACGTCCGGGGCCGCAGCGATGATCTTCGTGGCCTCGGAGGTGTAGTCCTTGGTCGGGTTGATCCCGTCGTGGGTGACGGCGACGCCCTTGGCCTGGAGCTCGGGCTCCAGGGCGCCGGACAGGCCGGTGCCGTACTCGCTCTTGTCATCCAGCGAGTAGACCTTCTTCGCCTGCAGGACGGTGGCCACGTAGTCGGCGGCGGCCTTGCCCTGCACGGTGTCCGGCGCGATGACCCGGTAGAAGGTCTTGAAGCCCAGCGTGGTCAGCGCCGGATTCGTCGCGGACGGGCTGACCGACAGCAGGCCGGCCTGGGTGTAGGCGGGCTCGCTGGCCTTCGTGGCGCCAGAGAACATCGGGCCGACGACGGCGGTGACCTTGGAGTCGTCGATCAGCTTCTGCGCGGCGGTCGGGCCCTGGTCCGGGGAACCGCCGTCGTCGGACTCGACGAGCTTGAGCTGGAACGGCGAGCTCGTGTCGGCGTTCACCTCCGCGATCGCGGTCCGAACGCCATAAAGGGCGTTCAGTCCGAGCTGCTGATTGTCGCCCGAGAGAACGCCCTGAAAGCCGATAGTGATCGTTTTCTTCCCGTTCCCGGAAGAACCACCGTCACTGTCACTCCCACAGGCCGCGGCGGTCAACGTCACGGCCGCGGCGAGGGCTATCGCTCCCAGGAGCGGGCGCCTACGCATGCATTTCCTCCTCCGGTCCGCCGATCGCAAGCCCGATGCCCCGACCGACCCAGCTACGAGCTACCCCCGGCGCCACCGACATCGAGCCGGCGCGCCACCGCCTAGAGGATGCCGCGCCCCCCCGCGCCACCCCCGACCGCCCCCCGAAAATCGTCTCCGGACCGGCGGGATGATCCGGCCGACCCGCACGCACTCTCCACCGAGATGGCGGAAACGTAGTCCCCGGACAGATCAACTGAAAGTACTCATATCAGGTTGTTACCTGCATGACACAAAAGTGGTGCCCAGGCGCACCTGCGGTTTACAATCCGCGCGGGTCGTCCTCGCGCCGCAATATGGCCAGCGCCGGCCCGGAACCGCTCCTGCCGTGGTCAGCGGGGCGCCGACCACACCGCCTGGCTGGTGCCGAGGGAGGCCGGCGGCGACAGCCAGCGCGGGGCCACCCCAGCGATGGTCGCCGCCGGCCGAATGTATGACAGCTCACCGAACTCGCTGGTCAGGCCGGAGCGGTAGGCGGCGACGTCGTCCGCCGTCGGGTCGGGCAGGCCGAGGGTGTCGTGGTGGCCGAGGTCCTGCAACCACCGCCCGGTCCGGGCCAGGGAGACCCGCACGTGCCAGCTCCCGCCCTCACGCACCCGCCGGGCGAGCGCGTCGAGCACCCCGAAGGCGGCGAGATAGCCGGTGCCGTGATCGAGCGCCTGCGCCGGCAGCGGCACCGGGCTCGACGTGCCGGCCGCCGCGGCCGTGGCGAGGACGATCCCCGAGGCGGTCTGGACCAGGCTGTCGAAGCCGCGCAGCCCGCTCCACGGCCCCTGCCGTCCGTAGGCGCTGATACTGGCGTAGACGATGCCCGGTCGCATCCGGGCGACGGCGTCCGGGCCGAACCCGAGCCGGTCCAGCGCGCTCGGCCGGTAGGCCTGCAGGACCACATCCGCGGACGCGATCAGCTCCCGCAGCCGGCGGGCGTCGGCGGCGACCCGCAGGTTGAGGAACGCGTTGCGTTTGCCGAATCCCGTGTCGACCAGCAGGCTGTGCACCTCCGGCAGGTGGGCAGCGCCGACCCGCAGCACGTCCGCGCCGTAGGCGGCGAGCGTGCGCCCGGCGATGGGGCCGGCGATGACCCGGGTCAGGTCCAGCACCCGCAGCCCGGCGGCCGGCGTCTCGGTGGGAGCGAACCGCGCCGGTGGAGCGTCGCCGAGCCGGCTCACCTCGATCACCGGCAGTTCGGCGACCGCCCCGGCCTGCCGGTGCTCGGCCCACTCCGGCTCCGCCCGCGCCATGCTCGCGCACAGCCCCATCGCCTGCAGCTCCAGCTCCAGCGAGGCGGCGTCGAGGCGACGGATCACCCGCTCGACGGCGGCCCGGTCGTTCGGCGCCCCGAGCAGATCCAGCACCCCGTTGCGGTGATGCGGGAAGTTGCAGTGCAGCTGGATCCAGCGGTCGTCGGCCGTGCGGTAGTAGCCCGAGATCGGGTCCCACGGGCCGGGCGGCTCCTTGCCGTTGATGCGCAGGTGGCGCTCGCTACGGAAGGCCGCACCGGCGTGGCGGGTGTCGAGGGTGACGTCCGGGGGGCCGCCGCCGGTGCGGGCGGCCAGCAGCCGCCCGGCCCCGACCGCCGCGGCCGCCACCGAGGCGGTCGCGACCGTCGTCACCCGGTAGAGGCTGGGCAGGACGTCGGCCGGCCCGGTGATGGTCAGCCGGTCCGCGATGCCGGGCTCTCCCACCAGTGACGCAACCTCATCGACGATCTTCGCGACCTGCGCCATGTCCCCATCCCGTGTCACCCGTGCGCACGCTCCGCGCCGGCCCTGACGGCGCGCCACCGGCTGGAGCCGAGGGCGTGACCGGCCCCGCACGCAGGGGGCTGGTCGCGAGCGTGAAACGATCACTCGAATCACAGAGTGCGTAGAATGTTACTTTGAGCGTCGGTCTGGTTGGCGGTCTCGCGCTCGCCTTCGGGCGGTTCGGCGCTCATTCTGGTCACGTGCCCGTACTTTCGCCATGACGCGATGCCGCCGGACCGCCCGATCGGGTGGTCGAGGGCGGCCGGGGAGGCGCCCGTGGGTGTGAAGCCCTCGCTGTACGAGGTCCTCGGGGTGGCGCCGGACGCCACCGCGGACCAGATCCGCCACGCCTACCGGGTCGCCGCGCGACGCACCCATCCGGACTCCGGCGGCTCGTCGCCGGCCTTCGCCCGGGTCAACGTCGCCTATCGGACCCTCAGCGACCCCGGCCTGCGCCGCCGCTACGACCTGCGGCTCACCGGCCCGGACCGGCCGCCTGCCACCGGACCGGGCCGCCCTCGGACCGAATCGCCTCATCCCCAGACCGGGCCAAATCCGACGGGCAGACCACATCCTCAGGGCAGGCCACATCCCCAGGGCGAGCCACATCCCCAGGGCGAGCCGTCTCCCGCCCCGCGGCCCGGCGCCGACCCGGTGGTTCGGCGGCGATACCTGATCCTGATGTCGATCGCACTCACCTTGTTCATCGCGGGTGGCACCGTGGTCCGGATGTACTCCCTCCCGGCCGCCATGATCATGATGGTGATCGCGGCGATCATCCCACCGGTGGCCGTCACCGTCGCGGGCCGTCCCCGCCTGCCCCCCGACCCGGCCCGTCACCACCGGCCGGGACGGCGAGGCTAATGCCGGGCCGGGCCGGCGAAGGCTAGTGCGGGACGGCGAGGCTAGTACAGCCGTTCCTCGGTCCCTTGCCGGTGTTCGCTGACGGCAGCGGGTCGGCGGCCGGGAGCGATGCGCGGTCGCGACCCCGTTGCCCAGACCGGGTCAGCCGGGCAGGCGCACCCGCAGGGAGCCGACCGGGCGCCCGCCGCCGAGCACCGTCGGCGCGCCGAGCACGGCGAGCTGGGCCATGTCGAGCTCCAGATGCCCCGGGGTGTCCACCCCGGGCAGCGCACCCAGGCGGTTCAGCGCGGCCAGCGCGACCGGGATGCCCGCCCGCCCGGCCCCGTCTGCGATCTTGATGGCGACGGTGTGCCCGTCGAGCGTGGCGACCAGGGTGACGCCCTCGGCGCCGTTCTTCGCCAGCACGCCCGGCGCCGCGCGCATCAGGTCGGTGTCCGGGCGCCCGACCCCGCCGACCAGCTCGGGGTGGGCGCGCATGGCGTCGACGACGCGCCGCTCCGGGCTGCCC
>NZ_JAMQQF010000503.1 GCF_023716945.1 Frankia sp. AiPs1
GCCGGGCGCCGGCGGCGAGCCGGGTGGCGACCTGCCCGCGCAGGTCGCGCAGCCGGCGCAGCGCGTCGGCGGCGCAGATCCAGGCGTACATCGCCCGTTCCCACTGCAGCAGGTACATCGCGACGGCCCAGCCCTTGCCCTCCTCGCCCACGAGGTTGGTCGCCGGGACCACGGCGTCGTCGAAGAACATCTCGGCGAGTTCGTTTGCGCCGCTGGCCAGTGCGATCGGCCGGATGGTGACACCCGGCGTGTCCGCGTCGAGCATGATCATGGACAGGCCACGGTGGCGGGACTCCGGGGTGCCGGTGCGCACCAGGCACACCAGCCGGCTCGACGTCGCGCCGTGACTGGTCCACAGCTTCGACCCGGACAGGACGTAGGTGTCGCCCTCGCGCCGCGCGCGGCAGCGCAGCGACGCCAGGTCGCTGCCGGCCTCCGGCTCGGAGAAGCCCTGCCCCCACCACTGTTCGCCGCGCAGGTAGGCGGGCAGGTAGGCGGCGGCGAGCTCGGGGGCGAAGTGCACCACCGGCGGCCCGAGGGTCTCCAGCGTCAGGTGCGGCGCGGGGATTGGCAGCCCGGCGGCGGCGAGGCCGTCGTAGAGGACGGCGCGGTGGCGCTCGTCCCCGCCGAGCCCACCGGCGGACTCCGGCCAGCCGTAACGGTTCCAGCCGGCGCGGAACAGCACGCCCATGAAGCGGCCGTGGTCGGCGATGCGCTCCTCGGTGCTCGGGTAGTGCCGGCCGCGCCACTGGTCCAGTGCCGGCTCGCTGGCCAGCCAGGCGCGCAGCCCGCGGGCGTAGGCGTCGAGGTCGTCGCGCAGGACCACCGGGTCGGTCGCCGCCGCCTCGGCGACCGTCGGGTCGGTGGCCGCCGTGGTGGTCATGCGGGGCTTCCCGCGGCGGCCGCGCGGGCCTTGGAACGCTCGAGGAAGCTGCGCACGAGCGCCTGGTGCTCGGGGGTGTCGAAGGAGGCGAACTCCTCGCCGAGGGCGTACTCCAGCACGCCGGCCACCGCCCGCTTGATGTGCATGTTCAGCGCCCGCTTGGTGCTCTGCACGGCCTGCGGCGGCTGGGCGGCGAGCTTGCCGGCGACCTTCAGCGCCTCGTCGAGCAGCTCCGCGTCGGGCACCACCCGGTTGGCCAGGCCCAGCGAGACGGCCTGGTGGGCGGGGATCCGCTCGGAGGTCAGCAGGTACTCCTTGGCGCGCAGCATGCCCATGAGCAGCGGCCAGGTCGGCGCGCCGCCGTCGGCCGCGGTCAGCCCGACGCCCACGTGCGGGTCGGACATGAACGCGCTCTCGGCGAGCAGCACGATGTCGCTGCAGACGGCCAGGTTGCAGCCCAGGCCCACCGCGGCGCCGTTGACCGCGGCCACCACCGGCAGCGGGAAGTCGACCATCTCGTTGAGCAGGCGGCGGGCGCCGTCGATCTCGGCGCGGCGCAGCTCACGGTCATCCCACAGCTCGACGAAGTGCTGGAGGTCGCCGCCGGCGCTGAACGCCCGGCCCGCCCCGGTCAGCACGACCGCGCGCGCACCCGGGTCCTCCGCCAGGTGCCGCCAGACCCTGACCAGGGCGTGGTGCAGCGCCTCGTTCGTCGCGTTGAGCGCCTCCGGCCGGTTGAGGGTGACGAGGCGGACGGGACCCCTCTCCTCGATGAGCAGCTCCGGCGCGAACGGGTTGTCCATCAGTTCTCCTGTCGGTCCTGCTGTGCGCCTGCGATACGCCTGAAAAGGTCGGTGGGTCCGCGGCGTGCTGGTGCCCCGCGCCGCGCGACCGGCCGGGCCGCGGCGGGCGTCCGGGAAGCCTTCGGCCGGCTTTCGTCTGCCGGCGGTGAATCTCCCGTCAACTGCCCGCTGCCCTGCCTGGTAACGCCACCGGTGGTGCGCTACCCCGGCCATGAGACCGTTGTTTGACGGAAATGTCAAGTTCTCCTAGGGTGCAGCTGGTGGGGGCGCCAGCCGCCCCTGAGGTCCAAGGTGGGACCTACGGGCGGCGCCATCGAGGGCGCCGTTCGTCGAGCGCGCGGCCTGGCCGGTGCCGTCCACCGCGACGGCGCCGGGGGCCGTGGGAGGAGGCGGCGTGACGGACACGGAATCCCCGGCACAGGCAAGTTCCCAGGCGTACACGAGACCCGAGCGGCGGCTGCTGCCGCAGCCGACCGCCGAGTCGGCGGCGTTCTGGAGCGGCGGGCGCGACGGCCGGCTGCTGATCAGCCACTGTCGGTCCTGCGGGCACTTCTTCCACCCCCCGGGCCCGGTGTGCTGGCGCTGCCGCAGCACCGACGTCGGCCCGGAGCCGGTCTCCGGCCGGGCGACGGTGGCCGCCTTCACGATCAACCGCCAGCCGTGGATCCCCGGCTACCCGCCGCCGTACGTGGTGGCGATGGTGGAGCTCGCCGACGAGCCGGACGTCCGCCTCATCACCAACATCGTCGACGTCCCGCTCGACGAGGTGCGCGTGGGCCTGGAGGTAGAGGTGTTCTTCGAACAGTGGCCGGCCGAGCCCGGTCCGGATGACGCGCCGGTGTGGCTGCCGCTGTTCCGGGCGGCCGCAGCGACGGTCGGGGGTGCGCGATGAGCGGCGGGCCGTTCGACGGCAAGGCGGTCGTCACCGGAGCCGGCAAGTCCCAGGTCGGCCGGCGCCTCGGCCGCACCGGGCTGGACCTGACCATCGAGGCGGTGACCCGGGCGATCGCCGACGCGGGCCTGTCGGTCGACGACATCGACGGCATCGCCAGCTACCCGGGGCCCGGCGTGCCGGACCTGGGTTTCTCCGGGGCCACCATCACCGAGGTTCGCAACGCCCTCGGCCTGCGCAGCCGCTGGTACCTGTCCTCGACGGAGACCGCCGGGCAGATCGGCCCGGCGATCGAGGCGTGCATGGCCGTCACCCTGGGGCTGGCCAACCACGTCGTCGTGTACCGCTCGGTGTGGGAGTCGACCGCGCAGGCCGGCGCCGGCCGGGCGTCGGTGCTGTTCGGCGGCGGGGCGCTGTCCGGGCACCTGGAGTACACCGGGCCCTTCGGCGCGCTGTCCGCGGCGAACTGGCTGTCCATGCCCGCGCAGCGCTACATGCACGACTTCGGGCTCACCCGGGAGCAGCTCTCCGCGATCCCGCTCAACGCCCGTGCCAACGCCGGGCTCAACCCGGACGCGATCTACCGCGACCCGCTCACGCTCGATGACTACCTCAACGCCCGGATGATCTCCGAGCCGCTGTGCCTGTTCGACTGCGACGTGCCCTGCGACGGGGCGACCGCGGTCATCATCTCCCGGCGCGACGCCGCGGCCGGGCTGCCGCGCCACCCGTTGACGGTGGAGTCGGTCGGCACCGGGATGTTCGAGCGGGCCACCTGGGACCAGCGCGTCGACGTCACCACCATGGCGGCGCACGACGTGGCGGCCACCCTGTGGGAGCACACCACCCTGGGTCCCGCCGACGTCGACCTCGCCCAGCTCTACGACGGGTTCAGCTTCCTGACCGTGATCTGGCTGGAGGCGCTGGGCTTTGCCGAGCACGGCAAGGTCGGGCCGTTCATCGAGAGCGGCGAGCGCATCGCCCTGGACGGCCCGCTGCCGCTGAACACCTCCGGCGGGCAGCTCTCCGGCGGGCGGCTGCACGGCATGGGCTTCCTGCACGAGGCGTGCGTGCAGCTCTGGGGCGAGGGCGGCGAGCGGCAGGCGCGCAACAGCCCCGAGGTCGCGGCGGTGGGCGTCGGCGGCGGCCCCGTCGGCGGCGCGATGCTGCTCAGCACCCGCTGACCGACAGGCAGAGGGGGACCGACAGACAACGGGAGAGAACGCCAAGATGGAGACCTACCGCAGCGCGGCCGACCTGGAGGCCGCGCTCGGCACCGAGATCGGCCCCACCGACTGGCTCACCGTGGAGCAGTCGCGGATCGACCTGTTCGCCGACGCCACCGAGGATCACCAGTGGATCCACGTCGATCCCGAGCGGGCCGCCGGCGGCCCGTACGGGGCGACGATCGCCCACGGCTTCCTCACCGCCTCGCTGGTGCCGTACTTCATGAACAAGCTGCGGACCATCGAGGGCATCCGGATGGGCATCAACTACGGCCTGGACCGGGTGCGTTTCCCGTCGCCGGTGCGGGCCGGTGCGCGCATCCGCGCCCGGGCGACCCTCATCGACCTGCGCAAGCTCGACGACGGGGCGGTCCAGGTCACCAACCGGGTGACGATCGACGTCGACGGCTCCGCCAAGCCCGGCTGCGTCGTCGAACTGCTGGCCCGGTACTACTTCGCCGACGCCGCCGGCTCCTGAGCCGCCCACTCGCGAAGGACCTCGCCGGTGTGCTGGCCCACCGTGGGCAGCACACCGGCGGCCGGGGCGGCGTCCCCGGCCGCCGTGCCGTCCTCGGCCGGGTCGCGCAC
>NZ_JAMQQF010000504.1 GCF_023716945.1 Frankia sp. AiPs1
CCGATGCGGTGGTCCTCGCGGTGCCGCCGCCGGTGGCGGCGGAGCTGATGCCGGCCGGCGCCGGCCCGCGGCCCGAGCGGCTGCGTGAGCTGGGCGACTCGCCGATCATCAACGTGCACATGATCTATCCACGGCAGGTGATCGAGGGGCCGTTCCTGGCCGTCGTCGACTCGCCGATCCAGTGGATCTTCGATCGGACGATTTCCTCCGGTCTGGCCGTTTCGGGTCCGCCCGGTGCCCAGTACCTGGCGCTGTCCCAGTCGGCGGCCGAGCCGTGGATCGACCGGTCGGCGAACGATCTGCGCACGCTGTTCGTCGACGAGATGGCCCGGCTGTTCCCGGCCGCCCGCGCGGCCGCGCCGCTCGAGGTCTTCGTGACCCGGGAGCGCACGGCCACCTTCCGGCAGGCGCCCGGTTCGCTTGCGTTGCGCCCGGGTACGTCGACCGGACTGCCCGGCTTTGCCCTGGCAGGCACGTGGACCGACACCGGATGGCCGGCGACCATGGAATCTGCTGTGCGTAGCGGACTCGCTGCAACCCGTGAGAGCCTGGCCGGTATGGGGGTCGTCGTCAACGGGTTGGCCAGGTCCGCCGGGGGAGACCGGGGGGTCGCCGGGCGATCACCGGCACCGGCTCGGGCTCTCCCACGGCAGGGCGCCGACGAGGCGCCCGCCACCAGCACCACACATTCATCAGACCCATCGCTTTTGCTGGATACAGCGGTTGCACCGAATGCATCGGATTCGTCGGATTCTCCGGATCCACGGGGGGAGAACGCGGTGACCGTCGCGACAAGGGCGGTCACCGGGCCGGTGCCCACCGGCCAGCCAGGGCACTCATCCACAGGGGGATTCCCGGTATGACCATGACGGTTCCGGATGCGATCGAGCGGGGGCGGACCCTCACCGTGCCGGCGCTGCGCGCCGTGGTGGACCGCCTGCACCCGCGCCTTCGCCACGTCGTTGCCTACCACCGCGGCTGGGTGGACGCCGCCGGCGAACCGCTGCCCGGTGGCGGCGGCAAGCTCGTCCGCCCGGCGTTGGCGCTGCTGTCCGCCGAGGCGGCCGGTGCGTCGGCGGAGGTCGGCCTGCCGGCCGCGGTTGCCGTCGAGCTCGTCCACGACTTCTCGCTGCTGCACGACGACCTGATGGACGGCGACACCGAGCGCCGCCATCGGCCCACGGCCTGGACGGTCTTCGGCGCCGACGGCGCGATCCTGGCCGGCGACGCCCTGCTGGGGCTCGCCACCCAGGTCCTGCTGGAGGTCGAGGGCGAGGCCGCGCGGCGGGCGGCGCTGATTCTCGGCGCCGGCGTCCAGGACCTGGTCCGTGGCCAGGCCGAGGACCTGATGTTCGAGAGCCGCTCCGACGTCACCGTGGCCGACACGCTGCGGATGGAGGACGGCAAGACCGGCGCGTTGCTGGCCTGTTCGGCGTCGCTCGGCGCCGTGCTCGCCGGTGCCGGCGACGAGATGGTCGACGCGCTCGCCGAGTACGGCTCCCGTCTCGGCACGGCCTTCCAGCTCATCGACGACCTGCTCGGCATCTGGGGCGACCCGGCGGTCACCGGCAAGCCGGTGCTGTCGGACCTGCGTTCCCGCAAGAAGTCCGTGCCGGTGGTGGTCGCGCTGGAGGCCGGCGGCGGCGCCGCCGACGAGCTGCGTGCCTTCCTCGTCAGCACCGGGGAGTCGAGCGAGGCGGAACTCGCGCACATCGCCGAACTGGTCGAACAGGCCGGCGGGCGGGACTGGACCACCGCCGAGGCCGACCGGCAGCTCAAGGCGTGCGAGAACGTGCTGCGCTCGCTGTCGATGCCGGCCGCGGTCGAGGCGGAACTGCTCGCTCTCGCCCGCTTCGTGACCGAGCGCGATCGCTGAGGAGGCCGCAGGTGAGCACAGGCGCCCATGCCGCCTGGTCCACCCGCCGCCCCGTACCAGGCCGGGGTGATGCCGGGAGGCCGGGCGGCGCCCCGCCACGGCTCGGCCGGCGGGCGGCCCCACCGGGCCGCCGCGACGCCGGACAGACCGGCGATCAGCCTGGCGATCGCCCGCTTGACCATCGCACGTACGACGAGGGGAGTCGTCGATGAGCCTGACCTCGGACCCGTCCCCGGCTGCTCCGACTGCCGAGAAGAGCCCGAAGCGGCCCACCATCCCGGTGCCCGCCACGGCCGACGCCTACGGGATCTCCCGGTCCTCACCGCCGCTGTCCGCCGGTACCGGCAGGCCGCAGGCGGCCCCGACCAACGCGGGCGTCGCCGCGGCGCGCGCGCGGGACCATCTCCTCGCGCTGCAGTCGGATGAGGGCTGGTGGAAGGGCGACCTCGAGACGAACGTCACGATGGACGCCGAGGACCTGTTCATGAAGCAGTTCCTCGGCATCCGCACCGACGACGAGACCGAGCAGACCGCCCGCTGGATCCGTTCCCAGCAGCTCGCGGACGGCGGCTGGCCCACTTTCTACGGCGGTCCGGCCGACCAGTCCACCACCATCGAGGCGTATATCGCGCTGCGCCTCGCCGGCGACGCGGTCGACGCCCCGCACATGGCGCGGGCCGCCGAGCTGGTGCGCGCCCACGGCGGAGTGGCCGCCTCCCGGGTGTTCACCCGGATCTGGCTGGCGGCCCTCGGCCAGTGGTCCTGGGATGACGTTCCGGTCATCCCACCGGAGCTGATCTTCCTGCCGTCGTGGATCCCGCTGAACGTCTACGACTTCGCCTGCTGGGCCCGCCAGACGATCGTCGCGCTGACGATCGTCGGTTCCCTGCGGCCGTCGCACGACCTCGGCTTCACCATCGACGAGCTCAAGGTGCCGGCGGCGGGACGCAAGCCCGCCCCGCTGCGAAGCTGGGAGGGCGCCTTCGAGCGCCTCGACAAGCTGCTGCACCGCTACGAGCGCCGGCCGATCAAGCTCCTGCGCACCCTGGCGCTGCGGCGGGCCACCGAGTGGGTCGTCGCCCGCCAGGAGGCCGACGGGTGCTGGGGTGGCATCCAGCCGCCCTGGGTCTACTCCGTCATGGCGCTGCACCTGATGGGGTACCCGCTGAACCACCCGGTGATCGCCACCGCGTTCCGCGGGATGGAGCGGTACGTGATCCGCCGGGACACCCCGGAGGGTCCGATCCGCCAGATCGAGGCCTGCCAGTCGCCGGTCTGGGACACCGCGCTCGCGGTCGTCGCGCTGGCCGACGCCGGCGTCCCCGGCGACCATCCGGCGATGGTGAAGGCCGGCCAGTGGCTGGTCGACGAGGAGGTCCGGGTCGCCGGGGACTGGGCGATACGCCGCCCCGAGCTCGCCCCCGGCGGCTGGGCGTTCGAGTTCGACAACGACTTCTACCCGGACGTCGACGACACCGCCGAGGTGGTGTTGGCGCTGCGGCGGCTGCTCGGCGCGGGGCACGTCGTCCCGCCGGCCTCCCGGCAGGGCCGCGCCGAGGCCATCGCGGTGAACACCGTCGAGGACGCGGACCCGCGGCTGGCCGCGGCGATGCGCGCGGCGGCGGCCCGGGGGGTCGACTGGAGCGTCGGGATGCGTTCGTCGAACGGTGCCTGGGGCGCCTTCGACGCCGACAACGTCCGGACGCTCACCACGAAGATCCCGTTCTGCGACTTCGGTGAGGTGGTCGACCCGCCGTCGGCGGACGTCACCGCGCACATCGTGGAGATGCTGGCCGACCTCGGCCGCTCCGATCACCCGATCACCCAGCGGGCGGTGCAGTGGCTGCTGGACAACCAGGAGCCGGGCGGGTCCTGGTTCGGCCGGTGGGGCGTCAACCACCTCTACGGCACCGGGGCGGCCGTGCCGGCGCTGATCGGCGCCGGAGTGCCCATCGACCATCCGGCGATCACCGCCGCGGTGCGGTGGCTGCTCGAGCACCAGTCGCCCGAGGGCGGCTGGGGCGAGGACCTGCGCTCCTACACCGACCCCGCCTGGATCGGCCGGGGCGAGCTCACCGCGTCGCAGACGGCGTGGGCACTGCTCGCGCTGCTGGCGGTGGACCCGCACAGCCTGGCCGTGAAGCGCGGGGTGCGCTGGTTGTGCGAGACCCAGCGGCCGGACGGCACCTGGGACGAGCCCTACTTCACCGGCACCGGATTCCCCGGCGACTTCTCCCTGAACTACCACCTGTACCGGCTGGTCTTCCCGCTGACCGCGCTCGGCCGGTACGTGAGCCTCACCGGGGTGGCCAAGCCATGAGCACCTGCGCATCCCCGGGCGGCGACGGGACCGCTCCCGACGCTGTCGTGACCCCCGCCGACCGTACGGCCCCGGCGGCCGCGGCGGGGGGACCCGCCGTGATCCCCGCGCAGGACCCGGCGTCGCCGTCGGTCCCCTCGTCCGCCGCGGCGCGCCGCCAGGG
>NZ_JAMQQF010000505.1 GCF_023716945.1 Frankia sp. AiPs1
ACCGAGGCGGGCGCGGATGCGGGGACGGGCGTCGGGGCGGGCGGCGACTGCGGCGCGGACTCGGTGGGCGGGACCGGCCGGGGCGTGGGAGCGGCCGGGTCCTGGGCGGTGCCGGTCGCGGGCGGCTGGGCGATAGTCGGCGCCGTGGGCTGGGACGCGGGGGGTGTCGCCGGCGGCTTCTGGGCTGTCGACGGCAACTGCGCTGTCGCCGGCAACTGCGCTGTCGCCGGGAACTGAGCTGTCGACGGCAGGTGAGCTGTCGACGACAACTGCGCTGTCGACGTCGACGAGGTCGTTTCGCAGGCGATGCCGTCGTCGTCGGAGTCGAGTCCGGCGCGGTACCCGGGGTCGCTTCGGTAGAGCGGTGCTACACCGGCGGCCCGCGCTGCCGTGCAGTTCGCGTAGTAGGCCGACCCGGTCGTCTGCGTCAGCCCGCCCGCGCCTGCTGCCGCGGCCGATCGCGTGCCGCCGACCGAGGCCGCGGCCTGCGCGGACCCGCTGCCTGACGCAGCGATTCCCGCGGGGTCGCCGACCGTCGTTCCGATGACCGTGGTTCGGCCGCCAGCGATTGCGCTGCCGGCGATTGCGCTGCCGGCGATTGCGCCACCGGCTGGGCCGCGGGTGGTCGTTGCGGCAGGCGCGGAGCCGGTGCCGGCTGCGGCGGTCAGGCTGGCTGAGAAGGGCAGCCCGGGCCAAGGGCCCCCGGAGGCCTCGGTGCCCGGGTCCGACTGGGACGGCGAGCCCGCGTCCGAAGGCGCCCCTGACGCCATTGGCGACGCCGCCGCGTTGGTGCCGCGCGGCTCGGCTGCGGCGGGTGGTGCAACGGTGACGGGTGGTGCAACGGTGGCGGATGGCGCTGCTGCTGCGCGTGGCGCCGTCGCGTCCGCGACCCGGGCGGCGGCGAGGCTCCCGGTCTTCGACGACGAGCCGCCGAAGATCCCGATCACGATGGCCAGGGCGACGAGACCGCAGACGACGCCGAGGACGATCCGGCCCCCTCGTCCCGCCAGGAATTCGAGCCGCGTCCGACGACCTGTCATGTGTGCTCCCCCCGAAGTCACCGGTCAGTGACCCTAGCGGATGCCCAGAAGACGGCCATCGCTGGCCTGGCGTCCCGATTGCGGTGCGTTCTGCACGGTCTGCCCTGCAGAACCGTGCCCGTCGCACCGCATCCGTGCCCGCCGCGCTGCGATGCGCCGGACGTGCCGCACCCCGACCGGGCCTTGGTGGCCGGTCGGGGCGACGACGAGTCGGGACACCAGCGCCAGCGCGCCGAGGGCAGGTCGCCGAGGGCACCAGACCGCCGGCGCGCGGGAGGGGGGCGGGTGTCAGGACGCCAGGGCGTCAGCGCGCCAAGGGGGTCAGCGCGCCAGGGGGGTCAGCGCCTCAGGGCGCCAGCGCGCCAGGGGTCAGGGGGTCGTCGGGTGGAGGATGCCGGACACCTCGGCGTCCGTCAGATCGTAGGAGTAGAAGGTCTTGTAGAACTCCTTGATCTCCTGCTCGATGCTGACGTCGGCGAACTGCGCGGGATGCAGGGTCTTCGCGACGAAGATCGGCTGCAGGGCCTCCTCGGCGCTGCGGGCGGCCCAGACGAACACGCCCCGCGGGTTGACGATCAGGTGCTTGTCGCGCACCGCGGCGACCGACGACCAACGCGGATCCTGCTGGATCTTCGTGCACGACGAGGCGTCACGGCAGAAGACGTACTCCGGATCCCACTGGACGATCGACTCGACCGAGACGTCCTTCATGGTGCCCGTGACACCGTTCACGGTGGCGACGTTCGTCCCCCCGGCGAGCGTCGACCAGTTGTCGATGATCGAGCCGCCACCCTCGGTGTTCAGGGGGTTGTTGGCGGTGTAGTAGAGCTTCGGCCGGTCGGTCGCCGGCAGGCCCGCGAGGCCCTTGTTGATCTGGGCGACGTTGCCGTCGACGTACTCGACGTACTGCTGGGCCCGCTTGGGAGCGTCGCCGCCGAGCACGTCGGCGAGGAACGTCACGCCGTCGTTGAGCTTTTTGTAGTTCGGGAACGAGGCGATCTGGACCACGGGCACGCCGAGATCGGTGATCTTCTTCACGAGTGCCGCGTTGCCGGAGGTCAGCACCACCAGGTCCGGCTTCTGGGCGAGCAGGGTCTCGGTGTTGACGGTGGTGGTGTCCGCCCCGAACACCGCCTTCTTCTGGGCGAGCGGCGGGTAGATCTTCTTGAACAGCGGCAGCGTCGTGAGGTTGCTCAGCGGCACGCCGGCGACCCGCTCGATGCCGCCGAGCATGAAGATGATCTGGGTGACCGCCGGGTAGTTGGTGACGATCCGCTCCGGGTGCGTCGGCACGGTGACGTGCCGGCCGCCCATGTCGACGACCTCGTGGGTCGTCGGCGCGGCCGACGTGGCCGCCGCCGCGGGCTTGCCGGAGCCGCCGTCGGAGTCACTGCCGCAGGCGGTGAGCGTGACCAGCGCGATGAGGGCTGCGACCAGGGCCGCGAGCAGGGCGGCGAACGGGCGTCTGGGTGACGGGTGTGTTGCTGACATGTGTTCGGTGGTCCCCAAAGAAGTTGTCCGACAGGGAGGGCAGGGATGGGCGCGAGCGCCCGGTGTTCTGGTCGTCCGGGATCCGCGACCGCGGTCTGCAGGGCGGCGGGATGCGGCTGTCCCATGACCGCATTCCGCGCGCGCCGCATCCGGAGCTCGGCCGGCGGGCTCACCCCTGGCGGCGACGGCGCGCGGGGCGGGTCCTGGCCTGGGACCACCCGGACGCCGTCGGCCCGGGCCCGGCGCGAGACCGCGCGCCCACCCAAGCCGCCCGACAGGGCAAGCAGAACCTCAAGCACGGGAAGTGACCGACTCCTGTGCGTGAGCAACACGTGCTCCGTTGCACCAAGCTCCGCGGATGCGGGCTCTGGCGTGAAGATATGCCGCTTCCTCGGCATCTGTCCCTAGTTTGGCCAAGATATACGGCGCACTGAGGGGCCCCGGTGCGGCCTGGGGGCGACGAGACCCGTCACTCTCCGAGACTGCAGGAGCAAGTCCGAGCCGGATGGAGCGGGCTGCGGTGCGTTCTGCCCGGTCTGGGTCCGCGGACCGTGCACATCGCACCGCACTCGGCCTCCCGCGCGCCGTACCCGGATCACGAGAGTCCCGCCGACGCGCTGACTGTGCGGCAGGTGCGGGTGGCCCAGGACGACGATGCCCGGGACGACGATGTCCACGCCGACCCGTCCCCTCCAGCGTCGATCACCGGGCCTGACCGGCCGCCGATTCCGGCCGCGATTCGCGGCGTGGGCGCCATGAATTCGGCCGTGCCCGGTCCATTCTGGGCAAAAGGGTATACCCATCAGGCTTCGCGGTTTCGGAGCTGGACGTCCGGGGCGGGGCCGCCGTTCACCAGGCGGCGGCCGCCGTTCTTCAGGTGGCGGCCGCGTTCTCCAGCTGGCATTGGCTCAGCGGACGGCATTAGCGCACGGTGGCTTCGCGGGATGCGGTGGCAGTTGCGCGAAGGGTCTCGCCCGGCCCGCGCCGCGGCGGTCGTCGAGAATGGCGGCCACCCTCGGATCGTCGTCGCGGCCGGGTCTGCGGTGGCCAGGAGGCCGCGACGAGACGGCCGCGAGGCGGGCCCGTGAGAGGGCCCGGTAGGCAGCTCGTGGGGCAGGCCGTGGGGCTGCTCGTGCGGCTGCGGTGGGGAGGGCCCTGAGGCGGGCGTGACCTGCGGGCAATCCCTGTATCCGCAGGGTGCGGTGCATGTCTCAACGCCATCCGGAGAACCATCCGGTAGGATGCTCGGGGTGGTCCTGGCGGGCGGGGCCGCTCCCGACGATGCGGAGGCAGCGTGCCCCCCACAGCGAATACGAACGCCAAGCGGTCTCGGTCGCGGCGGGCGCGGGGGTCGATCAACGCCGCCGGGATTCTTTCGGGGGCGTTCGAATTCTGCCGGGACACGCCTGTCGACCAGCTCAGCATGCCGCGGCTCGCGGCATTCCTCGACGTCGGCGTGACCAGCATCTACTGGTACTACAAGAGTAAGCGTGACCTTCTCGACGCGATGACCGAGGAGGCGCTCGCCGCCTTTTACGAGAGCATGCCACCGCTGCGCGCCAGCGGCTGGGAGGACATGCTGCGCGGGTTCTTCGATGACTGCTACGGCGCACTCGCCGCCGACGACCTGACGTGCGATCTGATTGCCCGGCGCATCGGCGGCGCCACCCGCCAGGCGTCGGTCGCGGCGTGGCCGCGGGCCGCGGAGCTGCTCGACGGGCTGCGTGAGGCCGGCTTCCCCCCGTCGCTGGCCTGGCACCCCGAGACGCTGGACCTGTTCGAGTCGGTCGATCCCGAGCTCTGGCGGGCCACCAAGGGTGACCCGGTA
>NZ_JAMQQF010000506.1 GCF_023716945.1 Frankia sp. AiPs1
GGGGTGCGCTGCCGAGCGGACCACCGCCCCGGCGCCATGCACGGCCGGCGGAGCCCCGGTCCGGCCGCCGTGGCAGAGAAGCACGGCGAGCAGGGAATCACCGCGCGCAGTCCGCGGCGCGGCCCCGCGGCCGGCGGCGGCGAGCGCCGCGTGCAGGAAGCCCTGGACGGCGAGCAGACCGCCGAACGACCGCGGCCCGCCGATTCGTCGGCGCGGGTCGTGCCGGCGACGGGGGTCGCCGCGGCGGCCGGCCAGGACCGATCGGACGATTTCCGCCGTGGCGGCGAGCAGGACGGCTACCAGGGCGACGAGGAGCAGCCGGCCGGGCGGCGGTGCCTGACCGGCCAGCGGAAGGTGAGCGAGTAGCGCCCAGGTCACCGCCGGCACCGCGAACGCGGCGCCGGCCAGTGTGCCGCGGGGGAGCGCGTCGGTGAGCATTCGGCCGCGCTGGGGGTCGGGACTGGTCGGCCCGGGGCGATGCCCTCCCGGGTCAGACCGTTGCCGACCGCCGCGCACAGCCATCAGCGTAATGTCCGCCGCCTCACGATCCCCGGTCGGTCCGGCCCGACATCGGGGTTCCGGCCGACGACCTGAGTCGATCCGCGGATGCGGGCCGGGGGCGGCGGGCGGGGGCGGGCGCCGAAGTGGGGGCAAGCCGGCACGCGGGGGCAAACGTGAGAGACCTCCTGGCGACCACTCGACGTTTCGCCTCGCCGGGGAGTGGTCGGTCTGGCACGATCGGAACGGGCCGGCCACACCCAAGGGGGTCGCACCCGGCAGGGTCGCATCCGCCAGGGCCGCACCTGACGGGACGTTCGCGGTGCGGCGCCGAATGTTCGTCTCGCACCGTGACCGCCGTCATCCGCACCGGACGAGAGGGCAACATCCGTGCCGCAGGACCCGGCCGTCATCCAGCGCCAGATCGAGGAGACCCGCGCCGAACTGGCCGAGACGATCGACTCGATCGCCGAGATCGTCAGCCCACGCCGGATCGCCGAACGCACCCAGGAGCAGCTCCGGATCAAGGCTGCTGAGCTGCGGCAGCGTTACGGCCCCGCGCTCGGGCTCGACCCAGGGCCGGGCGCGCCGCAGCTACCGGCGGGAGCCGCTGCCGCGGCCGGCGGCGGGGTGCTGGTCCCCGGCGGCGGTCAGGCCGGCGGGCCGGGGGGAAGTCGCCTGTCCCAGGGCGGCGTCACCCTCGTGCGGGTCGTGCGGTGGGATCGGGTGGCACTGGTGGGCGGGGGTCTGCTGCTGTTCGCCGGCGGGGTTCGGCGCCGGCGGCGCCGGTCGTCCCGCCGCGGATGATCCCGCAGGTCCCGTCGGGCCGGGTGGTGTTGCTGCGCCACGGGGAGACCGAGTGGAGCCGGCTCGGTCGGCACACCGGCCGCACGGACGTCGAGCTCACCGCCGAGGGGGAACGACAGGCCGCCGGGCAGGCCGCCCGGCTGTCGACGTGGTCGTTCGGCCTGGTCGCGACCAGCCCGCGGGTGCGGGCTCGGCACACCGCCGACCTCGCCGGCCTGGTCGCCACCGCCGAGACCGAGCGGGAGAGCTGGGACGACCTGGCCGAATGGGATTACGGCGGCTACGAGGGCATCACCACGGCGACGATCCGCGAGACGGTGCCCGGCTGGACGGTGTGGACCGAGCCGGTGCCGGCCGGCGAAACCGCCGAACAGGTCGGCGCGCGTGCCGACGCGGTGCTGGGCCGGCTGCGCCCCTGGCTGGGACGCGGCGACGTCGCCCTCGTCGGCCACGGGCACATGTTGCGGGTGCTCGTCGCCCGCTGGCTTGGCCTGCCGCCCCGGGCCGGGGCGTACTTCGTGCTGGCCGCGGGCGGGCTGTCGGTGCTCGGCCATGAGCATGAGTCACCGGTGGTCGAGACCCTCAACCTGCCCGCCTGACAGCGACCGTGGCGCCCCATGCCCATGCCGCAGCCCCCATGGCCGCAGCCCCCATGGCCGCAGCCCGCATGCCGGGGGCCGGCGCCTTACAGGTTCCCGCTGCGCCGCAGGCCGGCCAGGGCGACGATCCCGGGCAGAACCGGCAGCCAGAAGCTGATCACTCGGTAGACGAGGACGACGGCGAGCATGGTCGCGGCGTCGCCGCCGGCGGCCGCCAACCCGAAGGCCAAGGCGGGTTCGAGCGCGCCTACCCCGCCGGCCGTCGGCGCCGCGCCGGCCACCATGGAGCCGACGAGGTAGACGGTGGCCACCGACATCACCGAGATGCTGGCCCCGAACGCCCACACCGTGCAGGCCAGTGCCAGGATCTGGAACAGGCGGGTGCCGGCCTGGGACAGCAGCAGGACCGTGGTGCGCCCGGGGGAGTGCGCGAGGACCGACACGTGAGCACGGAAGGCCCGCACGGCGGGCCGCGCCATCGCCCGCACCCGCGGGTGGGCGACGGTCCCGGTCACGAGCGCGCAGACGACCACGCAGCCGAGCAGGACCGGCCCCGCGCCGATCCCGTCGAGGGTGGATCGGACCGGGCTGACCACCGCCGCGCCGATCCCCGAACCGCTGAGCGTCCCGGCCACGATGACGATGCCGGCCAGATGGGTGATCGCGCCGGCGCCCTTGATCGACGCGATGGCGGCGAGAGCCGCGGGCCGGGTCATTCCGCGCTTCTCCAGGAATCGCAGATGGACCGCGATGGCGCCGAGGCCGGCGGGGACGATCCGGTTCGTCGCCGCGGCCGCCACCTGGACGCCCGTCACCGTGCGCAACTCCACCCGCAGGCCGCTGGCCGCCCGCATGGACAGGCCGTTGGCGACGTAGAACAGTGCCGTGCAGCAGGCGCACGCGGCGAGCCAGTGCCACCGCGGGGCGGGCACCCCGGACAGCCGGGAGACGGCGTCCCCGCGGAAGCGAACCGCCAGCACGACCAGCAGCGCCGCGACGACGATCCCGCACACCAGGGGCCGGCGCCGGGACCGCGCCAGGCCGACGGCGAGGGGCTCGTCAAAGACGTGCCGGTCGGGGTCGGTGCGACCCGCCGGGTGCTCCGCCAACACGGCCCCGGCACCCTCGGGTCGGGCCGGGCGGTGGCGCTGGCGGAGCAGGGCCTCGGGCTGGTCGGTCGGTACGGTAGCGCTCTCCGCGCCGAGCAGGACCGGGATCTCTATGACAACCCCCGTTGGGCCGGAGCGGTGGTCACGGTCGTGACGATGGAGACGCAGGTCACGGTACGCGAGTTGGCTGAACAACAGCTGAAGCATCCGCATTGTCGACCTGACTAATTCCGGTCGTCGGCGCATCGAGCGGACAAATCATCCAATGGTGCCGGTGATGGCCACGCGATCGGTGCCCCGCTGGGCCGCGTACGAGACATGTCAGCGATATGTGCCAGCAAAGCCGCCTTAACACCTCTTCGGACAATTCGGTGCCGGGTGGGGTGCGGACTGGCGTCAGGAGCCGCAGGCCGCCTCCAGCGAATCCTCCTGGCGGGGTGAATCCGGCTGGCGGGGGAGATCGAACCAGACCTGCTTGCCCGGCCCCTGGTCGTCCAGGATGTCCACGACACCCCACTGCAGCGCCAGCGCGGCGACCAGGTGCATGCCCCGTCCGGACTCGTCGTCCTCGCCGGCGGGCTTCAGCGCCGGATGCTGCGCGGTCCCGTCGTCGACGGCGATGCGGACCCGGTCGGCCTGAAGGTCGACGCTCAGGCACAACGCACCCCGGTCGCCGACGAAGCGCACGGCGTTCGTCACGACCTCGCTGACGAGGAGCTGCGCGACCTCGACGGTCTCGGGACGGCTCCAGGCGATGAGCAGTTCGGCGACCAGACGGCGGGCCCGGCCGGCGGCGCGGGGATCGGCGGGCAGGTCGAAGCGTGCGGTCAGGGCTTCGGCCACGCCTCACCTTCCGTGAAATCGGGCGGGACGGCTCCGTCGTCCGTTGCTGTCCTCGCGCCAGGCGAGCTGCCCGGCGACGCGTACGTGCCACACCGCTCGCCACCTCAAACCTGCACCGTCCGTGCCCACCGGTCACCTTGGCGACCACGTGCCGCATCTGGATACCGCGCGCCGGGGTCGTCCGGGGCAACGACGCGCCGCGGGACCCGGCTCGGCCTGCGGGGCAGCGGGGCAGCGGGGTGTGCCAGGGCTCAGATGACGTCGATGCCGTCCAGCACGGATCCGCGGCGTGCCAACCAGGCCTGGGTCACCTCGTCTACTTGCGCCTGGTCGATACGCGCAGCCGCTGCGGACAGCTCGGCCTCCCGGGCCGACGCGGTCCCGTGCCGATCCGGACTGCCAGCCGGCCGGCGCGGCGGTTCGGCCCGGCCCGGACGTCCCGGACGGGGATCCGGCCCGCGGTTGGGCGGGTTCGGCGTGCCGGAACCGCCTGCCC
>NZ_JAMQQF010000507.1 GCF_023716945.1 Frankia sp. AiPs1
CCGCAGGCCGGACCGATCCCCGCCGCCCCCGCCGCCCCCGCCGGGACTGCGGCAGCCGATCCGTCGACTGCGGCGGCCGTCGCGGCGGGAATCACCCCGTGCCGGGTCACCAGGAAGGAGTATGTGCGGGAACTCGACCGCCTGCAGACCGAGCTGGTCCGGATGCAGGAATGGATCCGGCATACCGGGTTCCGGCTGGTGGTGGTATTCGAGGGGCGGGACACCGCAGGCAAGGGCGGCACCATCAAACGCATCCTCGATCGGCTCAACGCCCGCCAGTGCCGGGTCGTCGCGCTGGGCACGCCGACCGAGCGGGAACGCACCCAGTGGTACTTCCAGCGCTACCTGGTGCACCTGCCCGCCGCCGGCGAGATCGTGCTGTTCGACCGGAGCTGGTACAACCGGGCCGGGGTCGAACGGGTGATGGGATTCTGCACCGACGACGAGTACGACGACTTCCTGCGTACCTGCCCGCAGCTCGAGCGGGCGCTGGTCCGTTCCGGGATCGTCCTGGTCAAGTACTGGCTGTCGCTCAGCGACGAGGAGCAGGAGCGTCGCTTCCAGGAGCGCATCGACAATCCCGGCAAGCGGTGGAAGCTGTCGGCGATGGACCTGCAGGCACGGGCCCGCTGGGTGGATTTCGCGGCGGCCAAGGACGAGATGTTCGCCTACACCGACATTCGTGCGGCGCCCTGGCACGTGGTGGACGCCGACGACAAGCGCACGGCCCGGCTCAACCTGATCAGCCATCTGCTGTCGATCGTCCCGTACGGCGACGTGCCGCATGACCGGGTCGTGCTGCCCCCGCGGCAGGAGAAGGCCTACAAGCGGCCCCCGATCGACAGCCAGACCTGGGTGCCGCGCCGGTATGTGCGGGGCTGAGCGGCCCGCCCGCCGGGCCAGGCGGCCCGCCGTGGGTGGCGCGCAGGTGCCACCGGATGAGGGTGAGGCGGCCCTCGTGCAACCGCCCTTTCGGTGCCGGTCGAGGCGCTGCGCCGGCCGTCCGCCGGGCGGCGCGGCCGGGTCGACGGGCCTGCCGGCGGTGGCCGTAACCTCCCGCTGCCCGCGGTTCTTCGGCACTCACCCGGCACCCGCGACGTCGTTGACCAGGATATGTGTCGTTGCCCACGCGGCATTCACGTGGGTGGCTTCCGGGCCGACCCATTCGTTCAGCGGATACGGTACCCGGCAGGGAATGAACCGGACGACGGTTCGCGGCCGACCACCTGTGCGACCAGCGATTCGGGCGGGAGAGGGATTTCGTGCGCAAGTTCGTCATCATGGGAGTACAGGGCAGTGGCAAGGGAACCCAGGCGACGTTGCTGGCACGGGATTTCGACCTCGTCCACATAAGCGTCGGCGACGTCTTCCGCTGGAATGTACAGAATCACACGAAGCTGGGTGCCCAGGTGAAGCGGACGGTTGCCGCCGGCCACCTGGTGGGCGACGACCTCGTCGAATCGGTGGTGCGCACCCGGCTGGCCGACCACGACTGGAACTACGGCTTCATCATCGACGGATTCCCCCGCAACGCCCGGCAGGCGGAGTTCTTTCTGGAGAGCTACGACATCGACGGGGTCATCTACCTGGACCTCCCGGACGATGAGGTCTACCGGCGGGTGCTGGCCCGCCGACTGTGTTCTCGCTGCGGCCTGGACTACAACCTGATAGCGAGTCGGCCGCTCATGCCGGACACCTGTGACAACTGCGGAGCACCGCTGCGCAAGCGCGCCGACGACAATCCCCAGGCGCTGGCCGTCCGGCTGCGTGACTACCACGAGAAGACCCAGCCGGTGATGGAGATTTTCCAGCGCAAGGAGTTCGTGGCCGTCGTCGACGCCCGCCGCGAGCCGCGGGCCGTTCAGACGGAGATCCGCGGGTACTTCAACCTGCCGGACCTGGCTCCCGCGCCGGTGTGACTCCCCGGCCGGCTTTCCCACCGGCCTCCCCGGCCGGTCCCCCGCCGGCACCACCCGCCTCCCCTGCCGGCCTCCCGCCGGCACTGCCCGCCTCGTCAGTTCTTCGTGAACACGATGGCGATCGCGTTGGACTGGCCGAGGCCCGCGGCGCCGAGGCTGCCGGTGACGCCGTGCCCGGTGAAGGCCAGGGCGCGGGCGACGCCGGGAATGCCGACGTCCGAGGTGATCCGGTAGCCGGCCGGCGGCAGCGCCGTGCGGTAGAACGCCGCGACCCGATCGCTGGACACCCCCGACAGCGTCACAGTCGAGGTCTTCCCGGTGGTCGTGCCGACCTGCACCCCCGCCCCGGGCGGCACGGGGAAGCCGGCGGGGACGTTGGTGCCGTGCAGCGCGGCCGGTCCGGTCACCGTATCGACCTTCCCCACCCCGGGGACGGACGTCGACAGCGGGGCGGGCAGGGCCGTGCGCAGGCCGGTCGGCAGGGCCGTGGGCAGGCCGCTCGGCAGCGCCCTCGGCAGGGCGGTGGGCAGCGCCGTCGGCAGGCTCGCGCTGGCGCTCGGGTCCGGTAGGTCGACGCCGTCCGAGCCGCAGCCGGCTGTCAGACCGACGAGCCCGGTCAGGGCAAGTCCCGCCACGAGCACGGTGGCCCGTCGGACCCGGCGGTTGCCCTGGCTCGTCGCGTCGAGAGCCTGACTGTCGGCCACGGTGGGGTCCTCCCGTTCGTCCCGCGGTTCCTGGGCCCAACCGTCGCATCGCTCCAGGTAGCCGGTGCGGCGTACGTGCTGGCGACGTGTTGTCGTGCCGATGGATGGCGGCCCGGAGTCGGCAATGTGCCGTTGCGTCGTCGCCGACCCTAGTCGCGGACGGACACCGGCTGCCCGGGGTGTCGGCTGACCGTCACGACCACGGGTGCCGGGGGTACCGCGACCGGTGCGGGACCACCCGAACGTGCTGCCTACAGGTGCCGATTGCGCCCGCGTTCGGCGTCCGCGCGCCCCGCCGCCCCAGGCCGTCCACATCCGGGCTGACCTGGGGCCGAGCCGGACCCTCGACTGAAGGTGGAGCAAAATTTCCGATTTGCGGCACGAAGGAGGTTTCGCGATGGTAGGTGCGGGGTACCCGGCAGGCGGGTGCTTGCCCTGTTTGTCCGCTTCACCCGATCTCGGGAAGGATGGATCGACGTGCGGGATGCCGTAGGGGTTGCGGCCGGCGTGCCGCGAAGCTCGACCAACTGTCACACTCCGTCGCGATGTCGGGACGGTCTGGTGAGTTGCCGGCGGGGAGGGATGCGTCGCGCCGAACGTGGCCGAGGGCCGCGCGCATCGTCTCGCAGGCCAGCGCGACTGGACGAGGAAGTCCAGGAGAGTGCCGAAATGGCATCCCGATTTCTTCCGATATGGCTTGGTCTGTCGACACGGTGAGTGAGGGTATGAGTGCAGTACGAACTTCGGAGTGTCCCGCCCCGGTGTTCCGTGTTGAGCACCCGACACCTGTACGTTCTCTGAGCGTGACGGTCACCAACAACGCGGTGATCGGTGTGGCCCTTGGCTACATCGAGGCGAACCCGGACGAGATGGACCTCATGCGGTCCTTGGTCGTGCTTGCCCTGCACGGGCCTGCCATCGCAGCCCGTAGCACGACGCCGGCTCACGTCACCTGCCGCGCCGCGATCGTTTCCCCCGACTGGCGGGTTCTCGAGATCATGGACTCGACCACGTCCATCTGGCACCTGCCGGGCGGCCACGTGGACGCGGGCGACTCGTCCCTGCTCGGCGCGGCGCTCGGGCTCGCCGCCCGCCGTGCCGGCGTGGAGACGAACATGGTCATCCCCGACGGGATCATCCCCTTCGACGTCGAGGCGAGAATCGTCGAGGCCGTGCCGACGCGCGGAGAACCCGAACACGTCCACTACGAGATGACCTACCTGTTCCACGTCGAGGACCGCAGCCTCGCCGTGCCCGACTCCGCCAGCACCCGCGTCCGCTGGGTCGAGCCCGGGCAGGTCGCCGGCCAGCTCGGCGTGAAGCTCACGAAGGCGTCCCGCCACTCCCGCCTGGTGACCTGACCCCGGATCGCGGGGTCAGGTCTCCCGCCAGCCGGGTCGGATCCGGCCGCGCGTCGGCGGGATCTCGCAGGTACAGCGCGAACGCCGCCGCGAAACAGCAGGCCAGGACGAGCTCCGACGCCGCGGCCGCCCGCGGGCTGCCGACCCACAGCCCGCGGGCGACGAGCAGTCCGAACACACCGCCGGCGACGCCGCCGACGGACACGGACACGGCCACGGACACGAACCAGGCGGGCATGCCGAACGGTGCACGCGGGGTCACCGCGCCCACTGGGGCGACCGGCGTCAGCGGAGCGGCTGGGCCGGCACGGCGACCGGCTCGGACGAAGGCCAGCACGCCCGCCGCGGCGGCCACCAGGCC
>NZ_JAMQQF010000508.1 GCF_023716945.1 Frankia sp. AiPs1
GCGTCCTCGCCCTGGCCGCCCCGGACGCCCTGGACGCCTGGGACTCCCTGGACGCCCGGGACGCCCTCGACCCCCGAGGCGTCGGCGGCGTCCCGCGGTTCGATGGCGGCGGGTTCGGGGTCCCGCTGGTCGGTCACCGCAGTCCGCCGAGCTCGCGCCGGATCTTGCGGGCCGCCCGGACGGGAAGCCCGTCGCGGGCCGGACCGGCGGCCGGCAGGATCAGCGAGTCGCCCCGGATGCCCATCCAGCCGAAGGCCATCTCGACGTCGAGGGCGTAGACCCCGGCGAGATGCGGCTGGGAGGCCAGATCGATCGTGTAGACGAACTGGGGGTCGTCGCCGAGGATCTCCACCAGGTTCGGCTGGAGCAGGCGCAGGCCGATGAGCGCGAGTTGCTGGGCGGGGTCGTCCAGCGACGTGATGGTCACCTTGTAGGGCTCGGCGATGTTGTTGACGTGGAACGACAGTGTCAGCCAGTCCAGCCGCAGCAGCCCGCGCCGGCCGGCCGGGTCGATGCGGATGCGACGGGCGCCGACGGCCTCCACGCTGAGCCGGACGAGCGACAGCCCGTCGCGGGCCGACCGGGTCAGCACCGTCTCCTTCACCCCGTTGACGAAGTCGGCGCCGGTGTCGACGTAGACCTCGACGGGGCCGGCGGCGGCCTCCGGCGAGACCTCCTCGGGTGGCACGCCGGCGGCCGCGGCCAGCCCGCTGATGACGGCGAGCGGCCGGTTCGCGACGCCGGCGACGCCCGCGGGCCAGTACAGCTCCCGCATGGAGATGCGGTCGATGTCGGCCGGGGTGAGGTAGGGCATCCGGCGCACGAGCTCCGGCGGCAGCAGACCCTCGGTGGAGTCGGAGCCGAAGTTGTCGTCGTGCGCCCAGGAGCCGAACGCGGTGGCCTCGGCGGCGGTGGGGCGGGCGACGAACCGGGTCAGCATGCGCAGGCCGGCGCGGCGTGCCCCGGCGGAGGCCAGCGACGGCATCGGGGTCTCCGAACGCCGGTAGCGCAGCCATTCCCGCTGGAAGGCGAGGATGCCGTCCTGGACAGCGGCGCGCTGGGCCACCTGGGTGCGTGAGGTCCGGTCGATGCTGAGCACCGGATTGCTCATCTCGTCGAACGAGACCAGCGACCCCACGTCGGGCATACAGAGCTGTTCGAGCACCTCGGGGCTGCGCATGAGCTGGTTGGCCATCGACTCCGGTTGGCCGCCGGAGGCCACGTAGCCCTCCAGCTCCATCCCGGCGAGCCGGTGGGTCATCGCCGCCTGGTTCGTCGCCAGGTACAGGCCCAGGATGTCCAGCTTGCGGCCGGTGGAGGCCAGCAGCCGGGTGAGCAGCGCCTGGATCGTGCCACCCCAGCCCAGGTCGAGGAAGACGACCCGACCGGTCTCCGGTAGCTGGCTGTCCAGGTAGCGCACGTAGCGTTCACGCAGCCGGGTGGCGGTGAGCACGATCTCGCTGCGGATCCGCTCGTCGGAACAGAGCTCCTCGAGGGTGTCGTCGAGCAGGCCCGGTACGTCGAGGCGCCGGTCGGCCAGCGCGGAGATGCCGGCGACGTTCTCCAACCGGACGCCGAGCTGGCGCAGCAGCTGCCCGACGCTCGGCGCGTGCCGGCGGACCAGGAAGCTCTTGAGCTCCTCCGGGCTGCCCTCGAACACGTTGGACAGCGCGCACACCTGCCGGGACGCCCACATCGTCGAGACGGACACGCCGACGTCCTCGCCCGGGTCGACGAGCAGGCGGGACAGGAAGTCCCCCTCCCGCATCAGGCAGTGGATGTGGTCGGCGCCGAAGTCCCGGGCCCGCTCCACCGCCCATTCGGCGAAGCCGGCGAAGACCGGGCCGAACACGGTGGCCCCGGTCTCCCAGTAGCGGCGCAGTCCGGCGGGCACGGCGAGGGCGTCGGCGCGGTGCAGCGTCCGGGCGCGCAGGGCGGTCACCCCGAAGTCGCCGTCGACCGGGTCGATGGGGACGTCGTCGCTGGGCTGGTTACGAAGTCCCTCCAGGTCGAGGGTCTGGCGCAGCGATCCGGCGTACTTGGGGTAATGGATGGCGACGAGCCCGTGCTCGCGGGCGCCCTCGACGTCGGCGACGGGATGGTCGCCGAGGTGGACCACCCGGGACGGCTGGAGGTTGGACGCGGCCAGCATGTGCTGGAACAGCCCGTCGCTCTTCGAGGTCCCGGCATCGGAAGAGGTGAAGATCCGGGTGAACTGCACCCCCGCGAGCTCCGGCCGGTTGAGCAGCCGTTCGAGCTGGCTGGCGGAGAAGTAGGTGTCCGACAGCAGGTACACCGGCAGGCCGAGCTTGATCATGGCGAGCTCGGCGAGTTCGACCACGGCGAGATCGGCGCGACACAGTTCGCGTTCGACGGCGACCTCGGCGTCGATCAGGTCCTGCACCCCGGCGGTGCCCGGCAACGCGGGCGCCAGCACCTGCCAGATCTCGTCCAGGCGTACCTCGTGGGTGCCGCGGGCGTCATGGGCGTGCATCCGCGCCACGTGCTCGGCGTGCACGCGCAGCCGGGCGAACTCGCCCGGCGAGACGCTGGGCGGCAGGTGGCCGGCGTCAGCGAGCCGGTGGCCCAGCAACAGGAACGCGTGGGTGGGTTCGGGCACCATGCGCCACAACAAGGTGTCGAAGACATCGAGAGTCAGGGCCTGTGCCCCGCCCGACTCCAGATGCGACCACACTTCGCGTAGTCGGACGTCGGTGAACACGGCCGTCCTCTCCATGCGACCGGTAAGGCCGCTCCATGCGACCGGTACGGCCGCCTCCGCCGGGTCGGCCCCGACGGCCGCCAAACGTCGGGAATCCCCCACGCGGCATCGGCCGGCCGAAGCCAGATGGACGGGTCGATACTATGAACCCCGTTCCGGACACCGACCACCGGACCGGCTGGCGGCGCCAGCTCGGTCCGGGCGCGGTACCGTCACGATTCCGCCGAGAAGCGGGCCGGTTCGCCATCGCGCTCCATCGGCCATTCACCCGCGATCGGGACAACACCCTCGGTGGGCGCAACGTCCGGCGGGCGTGTCCCGGCGCTGCCCCGGCCGGGGGCGTGTCAGGCCGGCGACGGTTCTCGGTACTGTCAGATCTCTGTCGTGTCGAGTGAGGAGCGGACAGGTGCAGCTCCAGCCACGCCGTGCCGCGGATCGACGGCCTGACCTCCGGGGGACGGGGAGGACCGGTCATGTCACATCTCGCTGACGCTCCGCTGCCAGCAGGCGCTCCGATGGCCCCGTCCCCGCCGCCGGCGGGCCCCGGCCCGGGGCAGCCCGCGATGGACCCGAGCCGGCTGGCCCGCCGCAGCCGGGCGCAGACGAGGGTGCGTTGGGAACTGCTGCGTAATCTCATCCGCAAGGATCTGAAGGTCAAGTACAAGGGCTCCACGCTGGGCTTCGCCTGGTCGCTGGCGAACCCGATGCTCCTGCTCGTGGTGTACACGTTCGTCTTCCAGATCGTCCTCAAGTCCGGAATTCCGCGGTTCGGCATTTACCTGATGTCCGGGCTGCTGATCTGGAACGCCTTCTCGGGCAGCGTGTCCTCAGCGTGCGGCAGCGTCGTCGCGAACGCGAACCTGGTCAAGAAGGTGCGGTTCCCGCTCGCCGTACTCCCGCTGTCGGCGGTCGGGTTCGCGGCCGTGCACTTCCTGCTCCAGTTGCTCGTCCTTTTCGTGGTGATCCTGATCCTCGGTTACAACCTGCTCGGCGCCGATCTGCTGCTGCTCGTGCCCGCGGGCGCCGTCGCGATCACGTTCACAATCGCGCTGTCGCTGCTGGTCAGCGCCCTGAACGTGCGCTACCGCGACACCTCCCACCTGCTTGACGTCGCCCTGCTCGCCTGGTTCTGGCTCAACCCGATGGTCTACGCCTTCGGCCTGATCCAGAGCCGGCTGCACGAGTGGACCTGGGTGTACCTGCTCAACCCGATGGCCGTGGTGGTCATCACGTTCCAACGCGCGATCTACGATCCTGGGGGTGGCTCCACTGGCTCGACCCCCGTCCAGGCGGACCCGGGATACAACTTCTACCTGGAACATCTCGCCGTCGCAGGGGCGATCTCGCTCGTCCTGCTCTGGCTGGGGTTCCACGTGTTCCGCACCATGCAGGCGGACTTCGCCGAGGATCTGTAGGTGGGTTCCCGGCGGCCCGGCGACGTCGTCGTCCGCCGCCGCGAGCCCTGGAGCGAGCACGCCGACCGCGGTGCGATCATGGTGAGACGTCCGCCGGCGGCCAGCAAGGAGTTGTAGTGGCCCGACACTCGTCCGCGTACCAGCGCGGTGCGGCCTCCCCGCCGTGGGGGAGGCGTCCCGCGGCCCCGCGCGGCCCGGTCGACGGC
>NZ_JAMQQF010000509.1:0-1116 GCF_023716945.1 Frankia sp. AiPs1
AGACCGGGCCAGTGGCCCGCCGGCCTGCGCGGCACCCCGGCGCCCGCCACGGCCTGGCGGTCGGCCGGCTACCGGGTGCAGACCGACCTCGCGGCGTCCTGAGATCAGGAGCCCGGCCCCTGCCGGGCCGCCGCCGCGTCCAGCCGCAGTGTCAGCTCGGCGACCGCCCTGATCTCCCGCGCGTTCTCGCCCGGTGCCCCCGCGACGAGCCGTTCGCAGATCCCGCGGTACATCGCCGGGTAGCTGTCGAGTCGGTTGACCCGGCGGCGGCGCAGGATCCGGGAGCCGGCCTCGGCGGTGTAACGGGCGCCGTCGACGATGGTCGCCGTCACCCCGTTGGCCCGTAGTTCGGTGTGCTCGCGCAGGCCGTAGCGGCTGCCGCCGGCGCTGGTCAGCACGAGCGAGAGGATCGCGTCGTTGACGAGCTCGACGTACACGGTGAAGGTGCCCGTGCGGGCGGAGGTGACCGTGGCACGGCGCACCGCCGCGAAGTCGTTGAGCCACAGGAAGTGGTCGATCCAGTGGCAGCCGTTGCTCACCAACCGGGTGCGCGAGGCCGGCCAGCGATACCAGTGCCGGGCGGGCAGCGGCTCCTCGTACACCACCGCGCTGTAGACCATCGGCTCGCGGCCCTCGCCGAGGCGGAGGTCGGCGCGTAGCCAGGCGTTGATCGGCGAATGGCGGCGCTGGAAGCAGGCGAACAGGCGCCCGCCGCCGTCGATGAGCTTCGCCAGCTCCTCGAGGTCCTCCTCGGTCGTGACCACGGGCTTCTCGACGACGGCTGCCGAGCCGCGGCGCAGCGCCGCGTGGGCCAGCGGGGCGTGGGTGTGGTGGTAGCCGGCGATCAGCAGGACGTCCGCCGGGTCGTCGTCGGCCAGCAGCGGCGAGGTGTCCCACGACCACCGGTCGGTGCGCCGGGCGCCGATCTGCACGGGATCGAGCTCGTGCACCCGGATGAGGTCGAGGTGCTCGCCGATGTGCGGGACGATCTGGGTTTTGGCGTAGTGGCCGAGTCCGAACAGGGCCGCGGTGGGTCGGGTGGGGGGGGGGGGCGGGGGCGGGGCCCCCCGGGGCGTTCTTAGAAATTATCCCCACAGAAACCCGAGCAAAGAATAT
>NZ_JAMQQF010000509.1:1126-4327 GCF_023716945.1 Frankia sp. AiPs1
ACGCCCCGGGCCCGACACCCGGCGCCCGCCCCCTCCCCCGGGACGCGATGCGGTGGGGGGGGGGGGGGGGGGGGGGGGGGGGCCGCCCCCGCCCCCCCCCCCCCCCCCCCCCGCCGCGTGCTGGTCGTGATCGGACTGGCGCCGGTGAGCAGCCGGTCGTCCGGTCTGGCCCCGCGCCACTCGATCGCGAGCCACGCCACGAGTCGGTCGACGGCCGCCGGGTCCAGCTCGATCCCGGCCATCGGCGACCAACCGACGAGCGCGTCGTCGACCGCCGGCGGCGGGCTCGCCGGCCGGGCCCGGTGGACGATCGTGGCCCGGCCCGAGCGGGCACCGTGATCGGCCGCCCGGGGAACGTCTGCCGGGCGCAGCGGGCGGATCAGGTCGCGGTGCAGAACGACCCGCTCCATGCAGGCCGGGTGGCAGGGCGCGACGAAGGCGACGGGCGAACCGGCCGTCGGCACGCCCGCCGAGGGCTCCCGCGCCGGCGGCTCGCCGGCCCTGCTTTCGCCGGCCCAGTGTTCGCTGGCCCAGTGCTCGCCGGTCCTGTGCTCGCTCGTCGGGGACGGGTCGGGTTCGATCGTGCCCAGCCCCACCCCCACGTACCGCCGGTTGCGGTCGCGTTCCCGCAGCCGGCTGGCGGTCTTGCGGGCCACCGCCCGAGCCCCGAACTCGCGGGTGTATGCGGCCAGCGCCCGGGAGCCGCCGGAGCGCACGAAGAACTGGTCGTCCACCGGGACCAGGGTGATCCAGACGGCCGGGCGCACGCGTGCCAGCCCGGCCGTCGGGGTCTCGTCGAGGAAGCCGTCGGCCCAGCGCTGCGCGAGGAGAACCCTCACCTCGCCGCCGGCGCCCATCCGACCGGCTGGGCGCGGCAGGCGCCGGCGAGCAGCGCCAGCGGATTCGACAGCGCCTCGTCGATCAGCCGGGCGCAGGTCGCGAACGCGTCCCGACCACCCCCGAGCGGGTCGGTCAGGTCGTCGAGCGACGCCGCCACGATGCGGCCCGAGGCCCGGGCCCGCCAGGCAGCCGCGGTCAGGCACTCCCCAACCAGCCGCGGCGGACCCGCTGGGAGGTCCGCCGGGCGCACCCCGGAGGTCAGCCGGCCGAACTCGCACACGGTGAAGGTCCGGCGCAGGGCGCGCGGCGCGAGGGCGACCACCGCCGAGCGGTGCCGTCGGGTCGCGCACAGGACCAGGTCACTGGCGCCGATCAGCTCCGCGGTCAGGGGTCGGGTGCGAAACGCCGCGGGGTCCACGCCCCGCGCGCGCAGCAGCGCCGCGGCGTGCGGGTGCATCGGCGTACCCGGCTCGGCGTACACCCCGGCGCTGTGGAACACGGGCGCCGGGTCGGGCGCGGCGCGGAAGCGGGCCGCGGCGAGGTGCTCGGCCAGCGGCGAGCGGCAGAGATTGCCGGTGCAGACCATCAGCACCGTCCACGGCCAACGCTGCTCGCCCGGCCCGCCCGCCTCGGCGGCCCTGCCGGGCCCGCCGGGCTCGACCGACTGGGTGGCGTGCCGGGGCCAGCCGGTGGTGCTCATGCCGGCCGGGGCGCGCTGCCCCGGCGCCAGTACACGCCCGTCCAGTCGACCTGGAAGATCGGCTCGGAGACGCCGTGGGCGGCCCGGTAGTCATCCACCGCCGCCCGGCAACCGGGCACCGCCCCGTAGTCGTCGATGATGCAGTAGCCGCCGGGGGACAGCTTCGGATACAGCGCGCCGAGCGCGTCGATGGTGCTCTCGTACATGTCGCCGTCCAGGCGCAGCACCGCCAGGCGCTCGATCGGCGCGCCGGGCAGCGTGTCGCGGAACCAGCCCGGCAGGAAGCGGACCTGGTCGTCGAGCAGGCCGTAGCGACGGAAGTTCTCCCGCACCTGGTCGAGGGAGACGACGAGGGCGGAGTGCTCGTGGTGGCGGTCGCCGGCGTCGGCGGCGTAGCGCGGATCGGGCACCGGCAGCCCGGCGAACGAGTCGGCGACCCAGACCGTGCGGTCGTCGACCCCGTAGGCCGCCAGCACCCCGCGCATCAGGATGCAGGCGCCGCCCCGCCACACCCCGGTTTCGATGAGGTCGCCGGGGACGCCGTCGCGGATCACCTGCTCGGTGCACTCCTGCAGGTTGCGCATGCGATGTTCGCCGGTCATCGTGTGCGCGAGTCTCGGCCAGTCCCGCCCGTCACCGCGGGCATCGGGGGAGGATCTCTTCACGATCTCCACCCCCTGCCGCGCGGCGGCCAGGGCCACGATGCGCCGGGCGCCGCCGCGCGGCTCCCACACGCTGCCGTCCCCGCCGTCCCACAGGGAGAAGGTCAGGGTGGACCGGAGGAGATCGAGGTACCGCCCCGTGGTGTCGGGCAGGTCCTCGCGGGTGACGGTCGCCGTCGTGGTCATCGTCGCTCCTGGATGGGGGATGGATCGCCGGTGAGGTCGGTGAGGTCGGTGATGGGGTCGGTGGTGGCGCGGGGCGCGGGGATCGCGGGGTGCGGGCGGCCGGCGAGGTGGGTCGGGCCGGCGTCGTCGGGCTGGCTGGTGGCGGGCTGGCCGCTGCGGGCGAGCAGGCGGGTGCAGGCGAGATAGAGCGCGGCGGCGGAGGCGCTGTAGGTGGCGCCGGAGACGGCGGCCACCCCCGCCAGCCCCCCGTGGCGTAGCGCGAGGACAAGCCCCAGCACGGTCGCCAGCGCGACCGGCACCTGCACGGCGAGCACCGTGCGGGCGGAGCGGAAGCCGAGCAGCACGTGGATGAGCAGGTAGTCGACCGACTGGGGGATGGCGGCGAGGACGAGGATCCGGGTGGTCGTGGCCGCCGGGGCGAACTCGGCGCCGTACACCACCCGGATGCCCAACGGGGTGAGCAGCGCGACCGGCCCGGCGACGGCCGCGGCGATCGCGAGCGTGGCGAGGACCGCCCGGCGCACCGTGCGGGCCCGCGCACGGGGGTCGACCATGGAGCGCAGCCGGCTGAAGACCACCATGCCGGTCGCCTGGCAGATGGTCGAGCAGGCGGTGGCGAAGGCGACCGCCACTCCGTAGAACGCGACCTCGTGGGCCGCCCGGAAGGTCGCGACGAGCAGCATGTCGAGCTTGTAGATGAGCTGGGCGCCGACGACCGTGCCGTAGGCCCCCAGCGCGCAGCGCACGAAGGCGCGTCGCGGCAGCAACGCGCCGATCCGCGGGCCCCGGGCGCCTCGCCGGCCGGGTCCGGTC
>NZ_JAMQQF010000050.1 GCF_023716945.1 Frankia sp. AiPs1
GGGGGAGGCCGGCCCGCTCGCCGGGCGCGGGCCGCACGGGGAGCGGCTGGCGGACCTGCGCGCCGGCCACCTGCTCGCCTATGATCCGCCCGACCACACGCGGCTGCGCCGGATGCTGACGCCGGAGTTCACCGGCCACCGGATGCGCCGGTTGGAACCCCGCGTCGCCGACATCGTCGAGGCCGCCCTCGACGAGACCGAACGGGCCGGGCGCCCGGCGGACCTGGTGTCCAGTTTTGCCCTGCCGGTGCCGTCCCTGGTGATCTGCGAGCTGCTCGGCGTGCCGTACGCCGACCGGGCCCAGTTCCAGGGTCGCACGCGCCGCCAGCTCGACGCATCGCTGCCCGCCGCGCAGCGGCTCGCGCTGATCGGCGAGAACCGGGAGTACATGGCCCACCTCGTCGCGCGGGCTCGCCACGCGCCCGGCGACGACCTGCTCGGCATGCTGGTGCGCGAACACGGCGACGAGCTGAGCACCGCCGAACTCGTCGGCATCGCCAACCTGCTGCTCATCGCCGGGCACGAGACCACGGCGAACATGCTCGCGCTCGGCACGCTGGCCCTGCTGCGCCATCCCGACCAGCTCGCCGCGGTGCGCGACGACCCGGCCCGCGTCGGCCCGGCCGTGGAGGAGCTGCTGCGCTGGCTGTCGATCGTGCACGCCGGCGCGCCGCGCACGGCGCGGGCCGACGTGACAATCGCGGGGCGCACGATCGCCAAGGGCGATCACGTCCTACTGTCGTTGCCGGCCGCCAACCGGGATCCGGCGTTCCTCGACGATCCCGACCGCCTCGACATCACCCGCGGCGCCGTCGGCCACGTCGCGTTCGGGTTCGGGTTGCACCACTGCCTCGGGGCGCCGCTGGCCCGGTTGGAGTTGCGCGTCGGCCTGCCGGCGCTGCTGCGCCGGTTTCCGGGACTCGCCCTCGCCGTGCCGTACGAGCAGGTCGAGTTCCGCCAGCACTCCGTGGTCTACGGCCTGCGGTCGCTGCCGGTCACCTGGTGACCCGTGCCGGCGTCACCTGGTGACCCGTCCCGGCCATGGGCAGGCCGGCGGTCAGGATGTGCAGACGCTGTCCGGATGGCCGAAGCCCGGGGCGGCCAGGTCGAAGTCGACGACGTTGTTCGGTCCGCGGACACCGTAACGGTCCAGGACACAACTGCGGTGGGTCACGGTGTCGGTGACGGTGATCCGCTGGTCTCCCGCGTAGAGCGGGCTGGCGAGCCAGGTGGGCGCCCCACTGCCGGTGTGCACGGCGAACGAGGAGATCGGATAGCCCGTCGAGGAGCGGGCCGCCCCGCCGAAGATGACGACCTTCGCCCGGCCGGGGGCGGGCGCCCGACCGCCGACGGTCATCCGACCGCCGAGGCGGGCGGTGCCCGGGTCGGCGAGCGTGGTCAGCGCGATCCGTCCGACGGCCGCGGAGTAGGCCCAGCCGTTGGCCCGCTGGGTGAAGCGATCAATGTAGAACCGGGAGTGGACGTAGTCGCCGTCGTGGCGCAGGTCCGGGTAGAACTCGAACGACAACCCCGCCGTGCGTGCACCCCAGCCGGTGGCCAGGCGGCCTCCACGAACCAGATCGGGCTGGACGTTGCCCATGAAGTAGCCGGTCGGGAAGATCAGCCCGCCGCCGGCCGGGAACCGGGTGTAGGTGGCGTAGCTGCCCCGTTCCTGGCAGGCGTTGACGAACGTGTCTCCGGTCCGGGTCCGCGGGTCGTAGTGCTGGCAGGGCAGGTAGGGCCGGGCCGTCGAGCCGAGCACCAGGTCGACGCCGACCGCGCCGCCGATCGGGACGCCGCCGCCGCGCCGGTCGGTGAACCCCTCGAACGGCACGGCGGCACCGTTGCCCCGGCCGGCGTTGCCGGTGAACCCGATGGTGTCCGCGGCCCGCGCCACGCCCGGCTGCGTGACCACGAGTGCGAGCAGTCCCGTCACGAGCAGACAGATCCGCCGCCACCCGCCGGCCATCGTGGTGCGTGCCGCGCCCCGCAACCGTTTCACCGTCATGTCCCCCGCCATGTCCCCCGCCCCCGTCCGGACGGCCCGGGCAGGCCGTCGTGGTCACAGCACATCGACGGGGATCGTCCCAGCGCAGGCTTTTAGCTCAACCGACACCCAATCGTTGTCGATGCGTCATATCACTCGGGCGGTCGGAGCCGCGGAGCCGTCGACTCGCCGCAGCCGCGGAGCCGCCGGCGACCGGCGCGGCTGGGTCCGGTGACGAATCGTGGCTGGGGTCTGGTGACGAATCGTGGCAGGATTGTCCGATGAATGCGCCTGGACGCGGCGGCGAACGGCCGTCCGAGATGGATGCGGAGTCGACCGAATCCGCGGCGCGATGGGACTTCTTCATCTCCTACACCGCCGTCGACCGGAACTGGGCGGAGTGGATCGCCTGGCACCTGGAGGGCGCGGGGTACACGGTGCTGGTGCAGGCCTGGGACTTCGTTCCCGGCAGCCACTGGATGAGCCGGATGGACGAGGGCATCCGCGTCTGCGCCCGCACCCTGGCGGTGCTCTCCGACGCCTACCTGCGCTCGGTCTACGGGCAGGCCGAGTGGGAGGGGGCGTACCAGGCGGACCCCACCGGCTTCGCCCGTCGGCTGGTCCCGGTCCGGGTGGAGGACTGCCCCCGTCCCGGCCTGCTCGGCGGCGTGGTGTCGTTCGACCTGTTCGGCCTGTCCGCCGACGAGGCGCGCACGCGCCTGCTCGGGCAGATCGCGGCGAATCGCCGCGGCCGGGACAAGCCCGCGGCCGAGCCGCCGTTCCCCGGCGCCGCGCCCGCCGCCGGTCCTTCGCGAGCGACGGGCACCCCCCGCTGAACCACGCCCAGCTCGCTCAGTGGGGTCAGGTCGCTCAGTGGGGTCAGCTCGCTCAGCGGGGTCAGATTGACCAGCGGCGTCAGGTCGACCAGCGAGGTCAGTACGTGTGCCACTTCCGGCGGGCGGGGCCGAGGTTGCCGGTGGCGACGGGCCCGACCCAGCGCAGGTCCGGGAGGTTCACGACGATCGCCTCCTGGGTGGTTCGGGCGATGACGACGACGGCCTCCTCGGCGGGGTCCGGGTTCTCCTCCCGGTGCGGCACCCACGGCGGCACGTAGATGTAGTCGCCCGGCTTCGTGTCGAGCCGGATCTCCTCCTCATGCTCCAGGAAGACGAAGCTGGGGTGGCCGGAGACGACGTAGATGCCCGTCTCCGAGCGACCGTGATGGTGGTTCGCCGAGGCGGTCGCCGCGGCGACGTGGGTCTGCCCCATCCACAGGTCGACGGATCCGACGGTCTTGCCTGACAACGCCTCGACCCGGCTCATCCCGGCGGTCTGCGAGGTCCGGGTGGACAGGCCGGCGGGCGTGACCTGATGCAACCGCTGATGGAAGCCGTCCGCGGGCGGCGTGGACATGAGAACCTCCGAGAGGATTCGGTTCGGTGTCGACGGTTCGGGGCCGACGCTTTGGTGCCGGCGGTCAGGGCTGGGTGCGGGCGGCGCGGCGGCGTCGGTAGTTCGCCGCGGCGGCTCTGCCTCCGCAGCGGCGCATCGAACACCAGCGCCGCTGCCCGGAGGGGGAACGGTCGAGGAACAGCGTCGCGCAGCCGTCGCTGTCGCAGGCCCGGATGCGACCGAGATCCGGTCCGGCGAGCAGGTTGATCGCGTCGCGGGCGATGACGGAAAGCGCGGCGCCCGCGTCGGGTTCCGGGACCGGGGCCCGGGTCCGGCCCCCGGGGCCGAGCAGGAAGACGGGTGTCGGCCGTCGACCCGCCGTGTTGATCAGCCGGATGTCCTCGGCGGTGGGTGGCCGGCTGGCGATCAGTCCGCGGGTGGTCTCGTTCACCGCCCCCCGTAGGTCACGTGCGGCGAGCAGGTCCGGCTCGGTGAGGCCGCCGGCGGCGGCCGGCAGACCCTGTTCCTCGAACCAGCCGGTCAGCTCCGCCGGGGTGGCGAGCAGGTCGACGCGGTAACCGGTCCAGTCGCGCATGGTCGCGACGAAGTCGAGACAGAGACTGCCCGCCCCCCGGTCGAACTCGGTCATCGTGCCGGCCGCGCGCATCGGACGACCTCCTCGGGTGACGACGATCTCCGTGGTTGACGACGATCTCCGCGGTACCGACGATCTTCCGGAGTAACACTGTGTGCGGAGATCGCCGCAGTGCCACCCCCGCCTTCGTCACCCCATCATGGGTTGACGAGGCCCCATGCAGAGGGACGTTAGCACGAGAGTCTAGGGATGCGTGGGCTGATCGCCGCGGGCGCGTCACCGGTTGACCTCCTGGCGATCGTCCGCGTTTGCGTCTGACGTCCGGATCGCCCGCGGTGCCGGGTGGGTCCGGGGGAGTCGGACCGGCCGCTGCCGTCGCCGCGGGCTCGCGGCGGCGGGCGGGCCCGCAGTGGAGGATCGTCGGATGCGCACCGAAGGCCCTTGGGGGCGGTGGGAGCCGGCGGATCCGGCGGCGGTGACGGCACTGTTCGCGGTGCTGGCCGAGCCGTGGTGGATCGCGGGCGGCTACGCGATCGAATGCGCGGTCGGCCGGCGTCTACGTGACCACGGAGATATCGACGTGGCCGTCCTGCGGCGTGACCAGCTCGTCGTGCAACGGGTCCTGGCCGGGTGGGAATGGTGGGCCGCCGATCCACCCGGCTCGCTGCGCCCTTGGCGACCGGGTGAGCTGCTGCCGTTCGGCGTGCACGACGTCTGGTGCCGCCCCGGGGCGGACCGGCCGTGGCAGATCCAGGTGATGCTGGAAGAGGACCGGGATGGTTACTGGGAATGTCGGCGTGACCGTCGTGTTCGCCGCCCGATAGCGGCGCTGGGAAACGTCAGCCCGGCCGGCATTCCCCATCTCGCCCTCGAGGTGCAGTTGTTCTACAAGGCGGCGTCGCCGCGGCCGAAGGACGAGCTCGACCTGGTTGCGGCGCTGCCGCTGCTCACCGCGGCGCAACGCCGATGGCTCATCGACGCCCTCGCCCTCGCTCATCCCGGACATCCATGGTGCGATCGGCTTTCGCCGCCGCGGCAGTAGGCGCGAGGACGGGCCGGTGGGGCGTCTGCGGGGCGCACTGCCCGACATGACCGGCATATGTCCGTCATTGTTCTACTCGGCCGCTGGCGGGCCTTCCGGGCGTGGTGAGGTCCCCGGGCCCCCGGGGCCGCTGGACCGAGGTGGCGCCGGCGGCCTGGTGCCGCGGCGCCGATTCTGCTGCCGCAGCGCCGATTCTGCTGCCGCGGCGCCGCTCCCCGGTGTCGGTGATCACCGGGCGCCCGGCTGGCTGCTTGCGGTCAAGAAGGCCCGACGCGATTCCCGGTCGAATGGTTGCTCCGGTGTGGGGGAATGTGACCTGGGCTACCAGCCGAAAGGCCAGCCGGTGTGCCGCCGACCGACCCGGCCGAAGCGCGAATTGTGACCCGCGCGACGCGGGTACATTGTCCCTGCCTCAATGGGTGTGACCGGCGTTACGGATCGCGGCGATTGTGAGCGCCATTACTGTGGGCCGGGTCATATCGGCTGGCACAAGTGTCGACTGCAATCCAGATCACGTCGACGGCGCTGTCGAAAGTCGCGGCCTGGGCGCACAATGGGAGCCGGAGGGTGACAGTGGCCCACCCTCCCGGGGTAATAACTTCAAGGAGTTCCTTATGCGTACCCAGAATGCCGTTGTTTCCTCCCTGCGGACGTCGCTCACCTCGCACCGCGCTGTGCGAGCCCAGCGTCGTGAACTGGCGATGCTGCTCTCCGACCCCGAGCTCTCGCCGTCCACCCGTCAGGAGATGGTGGCGATCCTCACCCGCGACGAGGACGCTCGGACTCCCGTCGCCCTTCCGTCGCAGCGGCGCGGGGGCTCGTCGCGCGAGCACGCCGGCGCGGGATCGGTCCGCTCCGCCTGAGAAAGCCCACCAGCAAGCCCGACGTATTTTCTCCCTTTCTCCGTCAGACGGCTGACCAGCCGCCGTCGACGTTCAGCGTCGCCCCGTGGATGTTGGCGGCGTCGTCGCCGGCGAGGAACACCACCGCACGGCCGATCTCCGCTGGCCTGCTGGGTCGCTGCGAGGGGGCGCGCGCAACCAGGGGCGCGATTCGGTCGGCGAACTGCTCGATGCGGCGGGTCAGGGTGGGGCCAGGCGCGACGGTGTTCACCCGCACGCCCGCCGGGCCGTACTCGGCGGCCCACGACTTCGTCAGCGAGTGCACGGCCGCCTTCGTCGCGCTGTAGAGGGCCGAACCGTCCATCCCGACCAGGCCGTTGATGGAGCCGATGTTGATGATGGCTCCGCTGCCGCGGGCCGCCATGGCGGGGGCGACGACGCCGGTGAGCAGGAACGTCGCCGTGACGTTGATGGCGAGCGCGGCGGTGATGAACGCCTCGCTCACCTCCGCCGTGGGCTTCGGCGAGATGATCTTCGCCGCATTGTTGACGAGGATGTCCGGCACGCCACCGACGGCGGCGCGGGCGGCGTCGGCGAGCGCCTGCACGGCGGGCGCACCGGCGGCGAGGTCGGCGGGGATGAACGTGGCCCGTCCGCCGGCCGCACCGATCGCCCGGGTGACTTCGGCGCCGCGCCCGGCGTCACGACCGCTGATCACCACGTGGGCGCCGGCCGCGGCGAGCTCGGCCGCGATCGCCGCGCCGATGCCGTCGGTCGAACCGGTGACGAGGGCGCTGCGTCCGGCCAGTGAGGTGGTCGACATTCGGGGTTCCTTCCGGCGATGGTCTGCTCGACCGATCGAGGTCGTGGGGCGTCCGCTGGTGCGCGGCCCAATCTGCCCGGGATAAACTGGACCCGCAAGTCCAGAAATGGGCGGCGGGAGGGGGCGGACGTGCCGAACGGGCTGACGTTGAAGGGCAGCGCGACCCGGCAACGGATCATCGAGGGCGCGGCGGCCGAGATCCGAGAGCGCGGGGTCATGGCGACCACGCTGGACGACGTCCGCGCCCGCACCGGCACCAGCAAGAGCCAGCTGTTCCACTACTTCCCGACCGGCAAGGAGGAGCTGCTGCTGGCCGTGGCCCGCTTCGAGGCCGACCGCGTCCTCGCCGACCAGCAGCCTCAGCTCGGCGACCTCACCTCCTGGCCGGCGTGGCTCGCGTGGCGGGACAAGGTCGTCGCCCGCTACCGCGAGCAGGGGCGGCACTGCCCGCTGAGCGTCCTGGTGTCGCAGCTCGGGCGGAGCACCCCCGGCGCGCAGGCGGTCGTCACGGAGCTGATGAACCGGTGGCAGGCGGAGATCGCCACCGGCATCCGGGCGATGCAGCGGGCCGGCGAGATCTCCCCGCTGCTGGACGGCGAGCGGCAGGCCGCGGCGCTGATCGCCGGCATCCAGGGCGGCGTGCTCATGCTGCTGTCCACCGGCAGCACCACCCATCTGGAAGCCGCGCTGGACGTCGCCATCGACGCGCTACGCCGTCCCTGACCCCCGCCGTCCCTGACCCCCGCCGTCCCCGGCCCTCAGCCGGCGTGCGGTTCGGCGGTGGCGGCGAGCGTGGCGGAGGTCCGTCGGATGTCGGCCAGGTGATGGATCCCCTCGTGCAGCGCGTTGCGCAGCAGCCAGCGGGCGGTGCGTTCCTCGCCGGGTAGGCGCGCCACGGTCCGTTCCCAGTCCTGTGACCCGACCCGGTCGGCCTCGTCGAGCAGCCCCTGCGCGTTGGCGGCGAGCTCGGCCAGGACCGCGGCCGGGTCGAGTTCGTTGTAGCGGAACCGGCGGGCGCGCAGGTCGTTGAGCATCGGCTCGACGACGGGCCGGACCTCGGTGCGGGCCCGGTACAGCCGGATGGTCGAGGTCGCCAGGACGTCCCGCAGGTGGCAGGCGTACTCCAGCACGGACCACGCCCCGGATGTGGGCCGTTCCCGCAGCAGGTCGGGGCCGGCGGCGGTGACCGCCTGCGCCACCCGCGCAGGCAACGACGCGAGCTCCGTCAGGACCTTCTCCACGCTGCGCGTCGGGTAGGAGAAAGCGCAGTCGGCGCAGGCGTGCGTCTCGCCCACCAGCGCGGGCGGCCCGGTCGGGTGCCCCGCCGACGGATCGCTGGTCATCACGCAATCGTAGGCGGCGCACGGGGCCGCCGGCCGTCAAGAGATCGTCGCCGACCGGGCGTCGTGGGGCGCGCGGAGGCGGCCCGGAGCAGGCCGACAACGGCTCGGTCGCTAAAGCATCTAGTGAATTCTGCGCATCGCTCGACACCGTGCCCGTCGAGGGGAAATGCTGGCCCTCGCGCGAGAGCGACAGGTGGGAGGCGGCGGTGACGACGGAATCGACGACGCCTGCGGGCGAGACGACCGCGGGCGAGACTGCGGTGGGCGAGGCGGTGGCGGTGGGCGAGGCGGCGGCGGACCGGTCGGTGGTGGCCGAGGGGCCGGTGCTGCTCGACGTGGGCGACGACGGCGTCGGGGTGGTGACGCTGAACCGGCCGGAGCGGCGCAACGGCTGGAACCCCGAGATGGAGAACCGGTACTTCGACGTCCTCGCGCAGGCCGACCGCGACCCCGCGATCCGCGTGCTGATCGTCACCGGCGCGGGCACCACGTTCTGCCCGGGGGTCGACACCGGCCGGCTTGGCCAGATCGCGGGCAAGCCGATGGACACCACCGGGCGCCGCTCGCCGGTGCGGGCCTGGTCGGTACGCAAACCCATGATCGCCGCCGTCAACGGGGCCTGCGCCGGCATGGGCCTGGTCCAGGCGTTGCTGTGCGACGTGCGGTTCGCGGCCCGCGGTGCCCGCTTCACCACCGCCTTCGCCCGCCGGGGGCTGGCCGGCGAGTTCGGCATCACCTGGCTGCTGCCCCGCCTCGTCGGGCAGGAGCGGGCGGCGGATCTGCTGCTGTCGTCACGGGTGTTCGACGCCGACGAGGCCCGTGAGCTCGGCGTCGTCAGCCGGGTGGTGGACCCCGCGGAGCTGCTGGCCGTCGCGCGCGCCTATGCCGCGGACATCGCGGCGAACTGCTCGCCGATGTCGCTGGCGCTGATCCGCCACCAGTTGCGCACCGACAGCACCGGCGAGCTCGACGCGGCCCTCGGCCGCACCTACCGGGCGATGGCCGCGGCCGCCGTCGGGCCGGACTTCCGCGAGGGCATCGACAGCTTCCTGGCGAAGCGTCCCGCGTCGTTCCCCCCGCTCGCCGACGACCTCGACCCGGCCGCGATCATCGGCGCCCCCCTGCCCGAGCTGGACTTCGACCCGTCCAGCGCCGTGGGCCGGTCCTGACCATCGCTGAAGGAGACCTTGGATGACGGCCACGGTGCACATCGACATGTCCGGCAAGGTCGCGTTGGTCACCGGCGGCGGCTACGGGATGGGCCGGGCCTCGGCCCGGCGGTTCGCCGAGTGCGGGGCGGCAGTGGTCGTCGCCGACATCGACGAGGCCACCGGCGCCGAGACGGTCGAGCTGATCCGGGCGGCCGGCGGGCAGGCGACGTTCGTCCACGCCGACGTCGGCCAGCCGGACGCTGTGCGGGACATGGTCGATCAGACCGTCGCGACGTACGGGGGGCTGGACTACGCCCACAACAACGCCGGCATCGTCGAGTCCCAGGATCCGGTCGTCAGCTACCCGGAGGAACTCTGGGAGCGGATCCTGCGCACCAACCTGACCAGCGTCTTCCTGTGCCTGAAGTACGAGATCCCGCGGATGCTGGAGCGCGGCGGCGGCGCCATCGTCAACGTGGCGTCGGAGTCCACCTACAAGGGCAACGTCGCCGACATCGGGTACACGGCCAGCAAGCACGGGGTGGTGGGCCTGACCACGGCCGCCGCCCTGCAGTACGCCCGCCGCAACATCCGGGTCAACGCCGTGGCGCCCGGCAACGTGGACACCGGGATCGTCGAGCGGGCCCGCCAGTACCTCACCCCGGAGCAGTTGCGGGCGATGGAACAGGCCCAACCGATCCGCCGGCTCAGCCGCCCCGAGGAGATCGCCGAGGTCGTCGTCTGGCTGTGCTCGGACGCCGCCGTGCTCGTCAACGCCGCCAAGATTGCCGCCGACACCGGCTGGCACGTCGCCTGACCGAACACCGTCCGGCGGCGCCGCCGCGTTGCTGCGGGACCGCCGGACGGGTGTCGCCAGCTCTCAGCGCCAGGCCCAGTGCGGCTCGCGCTTGTCCAGGTAGGCGCGGCGGGCCTCGGCGGCGTCGTCGAGGCGGCTGACCCGCGCGGTGTAGTCCTGCTCCAGCCGGTAGCCCTCGTCGAGGGGGAGATCCTCGACCCGGTTCATCGACTCCTTGGACAGCCGCAGCGCCAGCGGGCTCTTCGCCGCCACCTCCGCGGCCAGGGCGCGTGCCGTGGCGGCGAGGTCCGCCCGGGGCACCAGCGCGGCGGCGGCGCCGAGCCGGTAGAACTCGGCCGCGGGCACGCGTCGGCCCGTCAGCGCCATCTCGCGGGTCTTCATCGGGCCGACGAGGCGCTGCACGTGCCGGGTGCCACCGAGGACGCCCACGTCGATCTCCGGCAGCGAGAAGAACGCCTCCTCGGCCAGGACCACCAGGTCGCAGCAGCCGACCAGGGCGGCTCCGGCACCGACGCACGCCCCGCCGACCGCCGCGACGACCGGCAGGCCGCCGTCGCGGATGCCGGCGAGGCAGCCGCGCACGACGGAGCCGGGATCGATCAGATCGGTGAGGCTCTCCTCGGGCAGCAGCTCCCGGCGGGTGTAGCGGCGTTCGGACTCGGTGATGTCGGCGCCGGCGCAGAAGACGCGCTCGAAGTCCGAGGCGAGGATCGCGACGGCGGCTTCATCTCCCCGGCCGAGCTCGGTGAACACCTGCCCGATCTCGCGCATCATCGGCGCACTCAGCGCGTTGCGCGGGGGGCGGGCGAGCGTGACCGTGGCGATACGGTCAGCGATCTCGACCCGGACGAACTTGGGCTCTTCCACCGCCGGGGCTCCTTCGGATGACGGGCGAATAGATAAACGATATGACTATCGAAGGGTCGCGTGCGACGTGAACGGGCCCGGTGACGACGCAAGCGGGAGGACATCATGACGATGGGACGCGCGGCGACGGCCTTAACGGGAGCGCGGCGATGACGGCGCCCGCCGCCGAGGGACGCCCCGCCGCCGAGGGACGCCTCGCCGGCAAGGTCGCCTTCATCACCGGGATCGCCCGCGGGCAGGGCCGCTCCCACGCCGTCGCGCTCGCCCGCGAGGGCGCGGACATCATCGGCATCGACCGGGCCGCCGACGTCGCGACGATGGGCTACCCGCTGGGCACCGCCGACGAGCTCGCCGAGACCGTCGCCCTCGTCGAGAAGGCCGGCCGGCGGATCATCGCTCGGGTGGGCGACGTGCGCGACCGGGCGGCACTCGAGGACCTGCTCGCCACCGGCGTGCGCGAACTCGGTGGCCTGGACATCGTCGTGGCGAGCGCCGGGATCTCCCCGCCCGCGCGCCGGCTGTGGGAAATCCCGCCGGAGCAGTGGGACGACGTGATCGGGATCAACCTCACCGGCGTCTTCCACACCCTCGCCGTGTCCGTGCCGCACCTGCTCGCCGGGCGCAAGGGCGGGTCGATCATCGTCGTCAGCTCGGGCGCGGCGCTCAACCGCGTCCCGAACCTGTCCGACTACGTCACCACGAAAAACGGCGTGATCGGGATGGCGATGTCACTGGCCAACGAGGTGGCCCACCGCCAGATCCGGGTGAACGTCATCGCGCCGGGCACGGTGAACACCCCGATGGTCACCGAGAACACCCAGCAGTTCCACCTGTTCCGCCCGGACCTGCCGAACCCGACGGTGGACGACTGTCGGGAGGGCTTCGCCGCGTCGATGCCGATGGGCCGACCGTGGCTCGAACCCGAGGACATCTCCCAGGCCGTCGTGTTCCTGTCCAGCGACGAGGCCCGCTGGATCAGTGGCGTCGTCCTCCCCGTCGACCAGGGCAACACCAACCGCCGCTACTGACCCGCCTGCCCCTGACCCGCCTGCCCCTGACCCGCTTGTCCCTGAGCGGGCTGCCCCGGCCGGGGCCGGATTCGAGTCGGCCGCACGAGGTTGACGGTCTCGAAGACCGCCCGCAGTCCGCCATCCGCGCCGTAGAGCTCGCCGCGGCCGAGGATCCGTCCCCGGCCCGCCTGCGGGGTGTGGACCCGATAGAGGTGCCAGTCGCGGACGTCGAGGTCGTCGAGATAGGTGACGGTCTCGGTGAGGACCGCCGCCTGCAGCTGCTCGCGGGGTGGCAGCGGTATCCCGCCGCTGAGCATCCCGTCGCCGATGGCGAGCGTTTCGACGGTATGCGCGATCAGGGCCCGCCAGAAGGTCGGGTCGTCCGGGGCGTCGGCGATGCGGGTCCAGAGGTCGAGCTGGCGCGGCGCCCGGCGCGGCATGACCGCTACCTCCCAGGGCAGCAGCGCACGTCGGCGGGGCTCGGCGTCGGCCGGGCGTCCGATGTCCGTGGCGGGGGAGTCGAACCGGTGCAGGTCGGGCGCGTCCCCCGAGAGCATCACCTGCGCCCGGCTGAGCTGGTCGCCGTCCTGGTGCAGGGACAGGGCGAACGACTCCACCGACCGGCCGCCGGCGAGCCGCTCCACGTCGATCTCCAGCGGCAGGTCGGCGCGACCGCCGCGGATGAACAGCGTGTGCAGGGTGTCCACCCGCTTGCCCGGGGCCAGCCGCTCGGCGAGGACGACCTGCTGGCCGAGCTGCTGGGCGCCGAGGACACCGCCATGCCCGCTCGGTACGCACCGCGCCGCCGTCGTGGGCAGCGTCGGCGTCAGGTCGAGCACGCGCAGCAGGTCGGGGAGGGTGAACAGGGTCTGCACCCACTCCGGCTCATAGCGAGGTGCGCCCGCGTCCGCCGCGGCGCCGTCATGCTCGCCGCCGCCCTGCGCGGCAAGGGTGACCGCGTTCGAAAGCTCTGCCACGTCGACGTGCCCGCCTTCTCCCGGTCCGACCGGAGCGATCTCCACCGCAGGCCATCAGGCCCGACAGGTTGCCTGGCCGGCTGTTCGGCTGGCTGAGTGGGGCCGCCGGGCTATCCGGCCATGCGGCCATGCGGCCATGCGGCTCAAGGATGATGCGAATCCATCGAAACCGACCAGGCCCCTCCGGCGCCGGGCGCGGTGACCGAGCGCACACTGCATCGCCTACATCCCGGACCGGCGCAAGACAGGGAAACCTATTCCCATCTCGCCGCGCCCCGTCGGGCGATCGGTCAACGGCCCTCGACGCTGGGACCGCGTGCTCGGTGCCGGAGCCGGCGTATCCAGAAGAGGACCACCGCGGCGACGAGCATGGCGGCGGGGGCAATGCCGGGTTCCTCGACGCCGCCGCCGAAAGTCCCGGCTATCAGTTCGAGGGCACCGGTGAAGAGCGCGGCGACAAATCCGCCGACGAGGTTCTCGCGGGCGCCACCGGCTGCCGGTTGCAGGCAATGTTCCAGCGTGCCAAGGGCGGCGTATTCGGCAGTCCGCCGGGCCCGGCGGCGGCGCACGTTGCCGCGCCGCGGGCCGCCCACCCACGCGATGTAGTGCCCCCGCAGCGAGCTGGACTGCGCATCCCATTGCCGCCACGCGCCCTCCGTCGCGGACAGGGCGTCGCACAGTTCCGGCGGTGGGACAGCGGGCTCGGGACTACCTCCAGCCATTTTCCGGACGAGTCGGATCACCCGGCGATACTACCGAAATCGAACCTCGCCGTAGGACCGGCGGTGTGGCCCGGCGGTCTGGACCTTGAGCCATCACAGATCCTGATTTCCGGCCGGAGATTGCCGGGTCAACGGCAGGGCTGCGTGGCGGTACCCCCACCTGCGACCGGGTGGGGGTACTGTCCGCATCGTTTCCGGTCCGTGCCCCGTCGACCGGCCGCCCTGTCAGAGGTCGAGACGGAGCCTGCGGAGAAACCGATTGGTGGGAACGAAGCCCATACCGGTCAGCAAGTCCGGCTACGGCGAACGTCGCCCCAGAAGAGGGTTGATACCGGGCACACCTCAGCCTCACCGCTCACTGACCTCCCTTCGGACAGGTATCGAAAGATGACGTCACCAACGCCCAAGTTCTCCGTTTTCACCCCCTGTCACCGCCCCCGTTACCTCGACGAGTGCCTGGACACCCTGCACGCTCAGACCCGGCCCGACTGGGAATGGATCGTGCTGCTGAACAGCGGCGCACGATGGCGCCCGGAGGTTCCGGACGATCGGGTTCGAGTAGAGATGGCGGACGGCGTCAGCGGGGTGGGCGCGGCCAAACGCCGGGCCTGCGAGCTGGCTCGCGGCGAGATTCTCGTCGAGCTCGACCATGATGATCTGCTGGCGCGTGACTGCCTGGCGGAACTGGCGAAAGCCTTCGACGAGCATCCCGGGACCGTCTTCGCCTACAGCAACACCGCTCAGATCACGCAGGACGGGGGCCGTGACGACAGCCGGTTCGACGCGGCGTACGGCTGGCGATACGAGGAGACGGACGTCGACGGCCGCCGGGTTCTGCAGGCCGTCTCGCTGGCGCCGACACCCCACAACGTCTCGTACATCTGGTACGCGCCCAACCACGTCCGCGCATTCCGCAAGGACACCTATGAGGAGATCGGCGGGTACGACGCGAGCCGCACGGTGCTCGACGACCAGGACCTGATGTGTCATTTTTTTCAGGCCGGCGAGTTCCATCAAATTTCCCGCTGTCTGTACCTTCAGCGGCTGCATGGCGAAAACACCCAGCGAAAACTCGAGATCAACGCTCACATCCAGCAGGAGACCGTCGCACTGTACGACAGGTATATCGAGGAAAACGCGCTGGCCTGGGCTTCCCGTCGAGGTCTGCTGGCGCTGGACCTCGGCGCGGCGCACCGCAAGCCGCGCGGCTATCTGGGCGTGGACCAGTACCCGGAGGACGGCGTCGACATCGTCGCGAGACTGCCTGAACCGCTCGATCTTCCGGACAACTCGGTCGGCGTTATCAGGGCCGTGGACTTTCTGGAGCACGTGCCGGGGAAGGTGCCACTGATCAACGAACTGTATCGACTGCTGGCGCCCGGTGGCATGCTTCTCACGCTGACCCCGAGCTCCGACGGTCGGGGCGCCTACCAGGACCCGACACATATCTCCTACTACAACGAGAATTCTTTCTGGTACTACACTGACGATCAATATCGTGCCTTCGTGCCCCAGATCCGTGCTCGGTTCCAGAGTTCGCGACTGGTCACCTACTTTCCGTCCGACTGGCACTCTGCGAACAACATCCCTTACGTGGCGGCCAACATGATTGCCATCAAGGACGGTGCCGATCGGTGTGGCGGCCCCCTGCTGTGTGCGCCCCGGAAGCCTCTACCGATCGAGGAACCGGGGTTCGCGGACGTGAGGTAGTGCATCACCGATCGGCGCCGACGGACCGCAGCTCGGCGCCACGGGATCGCTTGATCTCCCCGTTCGTCAGCGTGTGCTCGCCCTGGTGTCACGGCAGGAGATCCCAGTCCGGCTTCCCTCAGGCGGTGGCGCGGCGGCGGCGTTTCGGGTCGGCCAGGACGGCCGCACTCTAGCCCGCGTCGTCGGGATTGAGGTCGGTTCCGGGTGCCACGATGCCGTCGATGCGGTCCAGTACGGCGGGTTCCAGCACGATGTCCGTGGCGCTCAACTGATCGTGCAGGTGCTCGGCGGTGCGGGGACCGATGATCGCCGCAGTGACGGCCGGGTGCGTGGTGACAAACGCCAGCGCCAGCTGGATCAGTGTCAGTCCGGCTTCGCCGGCGATATCGGCGAGCTTGGTGGCGGCGTCGAGCTTGACCTGGTTGCCCGGGATGTCCAAGGCGTAGTGGGCGGACGTCGTGCGGAACGGCGTTGTCCGGGTGCGGTGGCTGGACAGATCGGTTGCGTCGCGGCGCCAGCGGCCGGACAGCCAGCCTCCGGCCAGCGGGCTCCAGGCGAGTACTCCCAGCTGGTACGTCTCGCAGGTGGGTAGCACGTCGGCCTCGACGCCCCGGGCCAGGAGGGAATACGGCGGCTGTTCGCAGACGAAGCGCTCGCGCCGCCTCCGTTCGGCGGTCCACTGTGCCTGGACATGGTCGACGGGGAGAACGTCGAGGAACCCAGCCCGACTCCCGTACTACCCAGCGTGCGGTACTCCATGACCTAGGACGACCCTTCTGTGGACGAAACGGCGCGTTGGAGGGGGAGACCGGTAGCTGCTACCGTCCCAGATAACCGGAGCTGACTCCGGTTATCACCGTAAGCGGAGCTGGCTCCGCATGGCAGGGCGAGAGGAGAAACCGCATGCCCGCTCCGTCCGGCCGGCCGATCCGGGCCGACGCGCGGGCCAACGAGGACAGGCTGCTCGCCGCGGCGGCTCGGGCCTTCGCCCGGGACGGTGCCGCCGCGACCTTGAAGCAGATCGCGAAGGACGCGGGCGTCGGGATCGGCACTCTGTACCGACGCTTCCCCACCCGGGAAGAGCTAGTCGACGCCACCTATCGCTACGAGACGGCCCGGCTCGCCGCCCAGGCACCGGATCTCCTGCGTGAGCTGCCCGCCGACCGAGCCCTGCGGGCGTGGATGTCCCAGGTGCTGGACTACCTGGTCACCAAGCACGGCATGGCCGACACGCTCAGGACCGTCCTGCGCAGCGACGTGGAGCTGAGCTCGCAGACACGCGAGCAGCTGACCAGCGCGATCGAGGAGTTCCGCCGCGCCGGGATCGCCCAGGGGGTGATCCGTGCGGACGTGCCGGCTGCCGACATCCTCATGGCCCTGGCGGGCGTCACCCTCGTCGCCGGGTCCCACCGCCAGCGCGCGCAGGCCGAGCGGCTGCTCGACCTGCTCATGGACAGCACCACCCGGGCGGGCAGCTGGCGCGGGGACGCGGACCAACGCGCGCCGTGACGCCACATATGCGTCTCGCAAAGCATCCGGCGCTCCGCCGGCACCGCTGCGGGGACGACTGCTTCAAGACAAGCCCGACTTGCGAAGAGTCGCCAATTCGCTACCGTGAGAAACGGGGCCAGGGCGGCCGCGTGGTCGCGGTCGACCGTCCTCGTGGGCGGCCCTCAGCTCTGGCCCCGGAGCGGAGACGACCGAGCACGACGATGGAGGCCACCATGACGACGATCACGGTTCGCAATCTCGACAGGTCCGACGAGCGGCGCGATTTCCCCCACGGTCATATCGACGTCCTCGCCGTCGGCGGCCACACGCTTGACCGGGCGGTATTCGAGCCCGGCTGGCGGTGGTCGGAATCGGTGAAGCCGATCGCGGGGACCGATCTGTGCGAGTTCGACCACTTCGGCTACGTGACCTCCGGCCGGATGCACCTCGAGCTGGCTGACGGTACCGGCGCGGACATCGGCCCCGGCGACGTGGTGGTCTGCCCGCCCGGCCACGACGCCTGGGTGTTGGGCGACGAGCCTTGCGTGTTCGTCGAGATGGCAGAGCCGGTCGCTGCCGACTACGGCCGCGCGTCGGGCACCGGCCGGCCATAGGGCTTCCCCCCGGGGCTACCTCGGTGATGCGCAGTAGCACCGCACGGTCGGCCGCCGGGCGGGCCGGGCGGGCCGGGCGAGGCGGTACCTGCTCCGCGAGACACTAGATGTGGGTTACTTGCAGGGATGTGATTCTCATATGTAGTGTTTGCAGCGAGCTGGTTCGGCCGACCGGAGCCCCGGTCGGCCGTCGTAAGAGGGAACTCGGTGTGAGTCCGGGACTGCCCCGCAGCGGTGAGTGGGTACGACCGCCGTCACGAAGCACTGGGAGTGTGGCGCTCCTGGGAAGCGACGGTCAGTAGGTCTTCCGGTAACGGTGGGTGCCCGCGAGTCCGAAGACCTGCCAGCTCGCCGCGCGCGCCGCGCGTGGCGGTCCGACGGCCACGCGGGCAGGCCGGGATCACCAGTCGTGCAGCGTGAGCAGCGGTCCGGCCGTCGTGCGTCGGCGCCGCCGCGTTGACCTGCCGTGCGACCGGTTCTCCCTGTACGCCGCACGTGTCTCGTCGGACCAGCTCGTCGATCTCGGGAGAACAGCGACGTGACCGTCACCGATTCGGCTGGAGCGGATGCCGCGCAACGGGCTCGACCGGACACCGGGCCGCAGCCGCAGCCGCAGCCGCAGCCGCAGCCGCGGGACATGGCCATACCTGACATGGCCATGATGCGGGTGCGTCACCGCGACGGCGCCCTCGAACCCGTGGACGTCAACCGGATCGTGGCCGCGGTGACCCGGTGCGCCACGGGCCTGCCCCGGGTCGACCCGGGGCGGGTCGCGACCCGCACCATCGGCGGGTTCTACGACGGGGCGAGCACCCGGGAGCTCGACGCACTGTCCGTGCAGACCGCGGCCGAGCTGATCGCCGAGGAGCCGGAGTACTCCCGGCTGGCCGCGCGGCTGCTGGCCGCCACCCTGGCCGACGAGGTGGCCGGCCACGGCATCGCCTCGTTCAGCGCGGGCATCGCCGTCGGGCGCGACCTGGGTCTGATCGGCGAGGCGACCGCCCGGTTCGTCGCCGAGCACGCGGCCGACCTCGACGCGGCCGTCGATCCGGCCGCCGATCAGGACTTCGAGTACTTCGGGCTGCGTACGGTGCAGGACCGCTACCTGCTGCGCCACCCGCACACCCGGGCGATCATCGAGACGCCGCAGCACTGGCTGCTGCGGGTGGCCTGCGGCCTGGCCCTCGACGTCGGCGAGGCCGTGGAGCTGTACCGGCTGATGGCCTCGCTGGCCTACCTGCCGAGTTCGCCGACGCTGTTCAACGCCGGCACCGCGCACACCCAGCTGTCGAGCTGCTACCTGCTGGACTCTCCGCGCGACGAGCTCGAATCGATCTACGATCGCTACGGGCAGGTCGCGCGGCTGTCGAAGTTCGCCGGCGGCATCGGCATTGGCTTCTCCCGGGTGCGGTCCCGCGGGGCGCTGATCCGCGGCACCAACGGCCGCTCCAACGGCATCGTGCCGTGGCTGCGCACGCTCGACGCCTCGGTGGCCGCGGTCAACCAGGGCGGGCGGCGCAAGGGCGCGGCCTGCGTCTACCTCGAACCGTGGCATCCCGACATCGAGGAGTTCCTCGAGCTGCGAGACAGCACCGGGGAGGACGCCCGGCGCACCCACAACCTGCACCTGGCGCACTGGATCCCGGACGAGTTCATGCGTCGCGTCCAGGCCGACGAGACGTGGTCGCTGATCGACCCCGACGAGGTGCCGGAGCTGCCGGACCTGTGGGGGGAGGCGTTCGACGCCGCCTACCGGGCCGCCGAGGCGCAGGGCCGCTTCGTCCGCCAGATCCGGGCCCGGGACCTCTACGCCCGGATGATGCGCACCCTCGCCCAGACCGGCAACGGCTGGATGACCTTCAAGGACGCCGCGAACCGTACCGGAAACCAGGTCGGGCGGCCCGGCAACGTCATCCACCTGTCGAACCTGTGCACCGAGATCCTGGAGGTGTCCAGCGACGACGAGACGGCCGTGTGCAACCTGGGATCGGTCAGTCTCGCCCGGCACCTGACGGCCGCCGGCGCCCCGGACGAGCCGGGCGGCGGGGAGCGCACGATCGACTGGGCCCGGCTGCGGGCCACGGTCCGCACGGCGGTGACCTTCCTCGACCGGGTGATCGACATCAACTACTACCCGACGCCGCAGACGGCGGCGAGCAACCCGCGCTGGCGGCCGGTCGGGCTCGGGGTGATGGGCCTGCAGGACGTGTTCTTCGCGCTGCGGCTGCCGTTCGACTCCGCGGCGGCCCGCGAGCTGTCCACCCGGATCACCGAGGAGATCGCGCTCACCGCCCTGGAACGCTCCGTCGAGCTCGCCCGCGCGCACGGCCCGCATCCGGCGTTCGCCGAGACGCGCGCCGCCGGCGGCGTCCTGCACCCCGACCACTTCGACGTCCAGCCTGCCCAGCCGCAGCGGTGGGCGGCGCTGCGGGCCGGCGTCGCCGCACACGGGCTGCGGAACTGCCTGCTGATCGCGATCGCGCCGACGGCGACGATCGCGTCGATCGCCGGCTGCTACGAGTGCATCGAGCCGCAGGTGTCCAACCTGTTCAAGCGCGAGACCCTCTCGGGGGAGTTCCTCCAGGTCAACACCTACCTGGTCGCCGAACTCCGGCGGCGCGGTCTGTGGACGGACGCGATCCGTGACCGGATCACCCGGGCCGAGGGGTCCGTGCAGGGCATCGACGAGCTGCCGGCCGACGTCCGGGCGCTGTTCCGCACCGCCTGGGAACTGCCGCAACGGGCACTGATCGACATGGCCGCCGCCCGGATGCCGTACGTCGACCAGAGCCAGTCGCTGAACCTGTTCATGGCCGACCCCAACATCGGCCGGCTGTCGTCGATGTACGCCCACGCCTGGGCCAGCGGCCTGAAGACGACCTACTACCTGCGCTCGCGACCCGCGACCCGCATCGCCCAGGCGACCGTCGCCGCCCAGACGATCCCCGCCCCGGCCTCGATCCCCGCCCCGGCCTCGACCCTCGCCCCGACCTTGACCCTCGCCCCGACCTTGACCCTCGCCACGACCTCGGCGTCGCTGCCGACGCCGGGCGGCGGGCTGTCTCCGGACGCGATCGCCTGCTCCCTGGAGAACCCCGAGACCTGCGAGGCGTGCCAGTGACCGCCGCCGTCGAATCCGCCGCCGTCGAACCCGGGACCGTCGAACCCGGTGCCGCCGCGGACCCGCCGGGCGGGGCGCGCCGGCCGATGCTGCTCGACCCGGGGATGAACCTGACGCTGCGCCCGATGCGCTACCCGGACTTCTACGACCGCTACCGGGCCGCGATCCGCAACACCTGGACGGTGGAGGAGGTCGACCTGCACTCCGACCTCGCCGACCTGCACCGGCTGCGCCCCGCCGAACGCCACCTGGTCAACCGGCTGGTCGCCTTCTTCGCCACCGGCGACACGATCGTCGCGAACAACCTGGTCCTCAACCTGTACCGGCACGTCAACGCGCCCGAGGCCCGGCTGTACCTGTCCCGCCAGTTGTTCGAGGAGGCGGTGCACGTCCAGTTCTACCTGACCCTGCTCGACACCTACCTGCCCGATCCGGCGGAGCGGGCGCGAGCGTTCGCCGCGGTGGAGAACATCCCGTCGATCCGGGCGAAGGCGCAGTTCTGTCAGCGGTGGATCGACTCTGTGGGTGGTCGGGACGCGTTGCGCGACCGGGCGGACCGGCGGGCGTTCCTGCTCAACCTCATCTGCTTCGCCGCGTGCATCGAGGGACTGTTCTTCTACGGCGCGTTCGCCTACGTCTACTTCCTGCGTTCCCGGGGCCTGCTGCACGGCCTGGCGTCCGGGACGAACTGGGTGTTCCGCGACGAGTCGCAGCACATGGACTTCGCCTTCGACGTGGTCCGCACCGTCCGGGCGGAGGAGCCCGACCTCGTCGACGACGTGTTCGCCGGCGAGGTCCGGGCCATGCTCGCCGACGCCGTCGACGTGGAGACGGCCTTCGCCGCCGACCTGCTCGGCGGCGGCGTGCCCGGGATGACGGTCGCGGACATGCGCGTCTACCTGGAGCACGTCGCCGATCGCCGACTCGTCCAGCTCGGCTTCGACCCGGTGTACGGGTCGGCGAACCCGTTCGCCTTCCTGGCGTTGCAGGACGTCCAGGAGCTGTCGAACTTCTTCGAGCGGCGGGTGTCGTCCTACCAGGTGGCCGTCACCGGCACGGTCACCTTCGACGAGGACTTCTGACTGACCGGGCCGCGTAGCCGAGGAACAGGGCGGAGGCCGCGACGCGCCGCTCGTCGGTTGCCGCGAGGTCGACGGCGAAGTAGGGCCAACGTCGCCGCCAGCCATCTGATCAACATGCTCGAAGATCGCGGCAGATGTGGACTGGGGGCTGCTTTTCAGGTACTCGTCGTAGAGGCCTGTTCGAGATCGAGCCGCGACCAGACCTGGGACTACGCGCTCGACTGTCTGACCAGCCGGCTGTGACACCCGCGTCCGAGAAGAGTCCGAGAAGAGCCCGAGAAAAAGGGGAGCCCGCATGCCCGAACCACTGCTCGACGGAATCCGGGTCGTCGACCTGTCGACCGGTGTCGCCGGGCCGACGGTGACGATGCTGATGGCCGAGGCGGGCGCGGACGTCGTCCTGGTCGAGCCACCCGGCGGCCACCCCGACCGGGCCCTGCCCGGCTTCCGTACCTGGGCCCGATCCAAGCAGTCGCTGGTGCTGGACGTCGAATCCCCCGAGGGGCGATTACGGCTCGACGAGCTGCTGCGCGGCGCCGACGTGCTCGTCCACTCGTACGGTCCCACGACGGCGGCCCGGCTCGGCCTCGACGACGCCGCTGTCGGCAGCCGCCACCCCGCGCTGGTCGTCTCGTCGGTGCTCGCGTGGCCGGCCAACCACGTCGACGCGGACCGTCCGGTTGACGACCTGCTGGCGCTGGCGCGACTGGGCCTCCTCGACGAGCAGCAGGGGCACCGGCCGGGGCCGGTCCACGTCCGGTTCCCGCTCGGCAGCTGGGGGGCCATGTGGCTGTGCGCGACCGGGATCGCGGCCCGGCTGGTGGCACGGGGGCGGACCGGGCGGGGCGGGCCGGCGCACACCAGCCTCGTCCAGGGCGCGCTCGTGCCGATGATGATGCACTGGCACCGGGCCGAGGCGCCGTCGGCCCTGCTCGCGGCGGGCATGCCCAAGGACGGGGCGGTGACCCCACTGTTCGAGTGCGCCGACGGCGAATGGATCCACGTCATGCCGCCGTCCCCCGATGACCTGCCGTTGACGAAGCGGGTGTTCGACGAGATGGGTGCCGACGCGGTCGCCGAGGCCAACCGGCGCCACGACCCGGGGATCATGGGCAGAGCGTTCCCGAACTGGGGAGCCAACGTCGAGGCGTTCCGCCGCCGGCCCGCGGCCGAGTGGCTGGCCGAGCTGTGGTCCAACGACCGGCCGGCCCAGCCCGTGCTGCCGCTCGGCGCGGTCCTCGACGACGAGCAGGCGAAGGCCAACCGATACGTCACGCAGCTCGACGACCCCGAGGCCGGCCGCATCACCGTGCCCGGCCATCCGGTCACGCTGGACCCGCCTGCCACCGTCCGCAGTCCGGCCCCCCGGCTCGGTGAGCACCAGGACGTGGCCGCCAGGGGCTGGACGCCCCGCAGCACGGCCACCGACCGCGGCCGCGGCCGCGC
>NZ_JAMQQF010000510.1 GCF_023716945.1 Frankia sp. AiPs1
AAGCCGGGCGGCCCGCGCCGCGTCCGCGGGCGGCTCGTACCCGCCCGGCCGGACCCGTAGCCGCAGGTCGACGGCGGCCGCCGTGGAGCACACCGCGAGCCAGGCATGTTCGCTGGTCCCCACCGGGTCGCTCGCCATCAGCAGCAACTGCGCGGCGGCCAGCACCATCGAGATCTCCGCGCGGGTGGGCGGGTGGTCGTCGACCTGGATATCGGTGTCCAGGCGGTGGACGAGCAGGCCGGCGATCCGCAACGCGATCCCCGCCGCCAGCGACCGATGCGCGTCGTAGCCGAGGCGGAAGGCGCCCGGCGGTAGCTGTAACGCACTCGTCGTGGACCGCAGATGATGCTCGATCCCGGCGACGCGGTCCGCGAGGTCGCCGGACAGCCGCCGCCGCACGCTGGCCAGTTCGAGCAGGACGGCGGTGAAGTCCTGCATCGGGCCGTCGTGCAGCCGCTCGGCCAGCGCCCGGTGCCCACGTTCCTGCAGGGCGACCATCAGGTGGAGCAGGTCGAGCGCCGGGGCGGGCGGGGAACCGTCCGGTCCCGGGGAGCGGGGGAGGGGGCAGGCCGGCGTCCGCGCCGGAGCTGTCTGCATGGCGGTCACCGGTTCGTCGCCGTCGGTCTGTGCCGTCACCCCCGGTCGGCTCCGTGTTCCCGGTCGGTCCCGTGTTCCCGGTCGGTCTCTCGTTCCCGGTTCGCCGGGAGGACCTCGCGGACCGCGGCGATCAGTTCGTCGGCGGTGAACGGTTTGGTCAGCACCGGGAGACCGGCGGGCACCGGATCCAGCCCGGGGGCGCCGGTCAGGACCAGGCAGCGGGCCGTGACGGACGGGTCGATCCGGCGCAGCTCGTCGATGAGATCCGCGCCCGAGCGGCTGCCGAGCCGCAGATCGATGAGCAGCACGTCGTGGGCGGCGGCGTCGAACAGCAACGCCTCCTCGACGGAACCCGCGGCGTTCACCCGGAAGCCCTCCGCGCACAGGATCCGACCCAGCAGCGCGCGCAGCATCTCGTTGTCGTCGACGACGAGCGCCGTCGGAGCGTCCATTTCCCCACCAGCCTCAGCCGCCGCATCCGCCCAGCACACGTCCCCTCGCCGCAACGGTACCGGTAACCGGTCGGGCACCAGGGGCTCCCGCTGACACTCGCCGGCAGTCGGACCGGCCGGCTGCGCCGTAGCCGCCGCCGCGGGCAGCGGGTGAGCCACATCACCCCTGCACCGGCCGGTCCTTATGGGCCGCCGCCGGTCAACAGGTCCTCCAGCTCAGCCCGGGTCGGCATCGCGGGGCCGGCGCCCGGACGCTGCACGGCGATGGTGGCGGCGAGGTTCGCGTGGAACAGGGCCGTGGCCGCGGGCAGACCGCCGGCGAGGCCGGCGCCGAACGCCCCGCAGAAGCAGTCGTCGGCCCCGGCCGTGTCGACGACCGGGACGCGCCGCCCGGCGAGGGTGACGACCGTCCCGGCGATCCGCGCGCACACCCCGGCGCCGCCGAGGGTGACGACGATGTTGTCGTTCGGCCCGGCGCCGTCGGCGAGCAGGCCGCGCACCTCGACCAGGGCCCGCGGTCCGGGCAGCGAGCCGACGCCGACGGCGGCCGGGACCAGGCCCGTGAACTCGTGCTCGTTGACCAGGACCACGTCGACCTCGGCGAGCAGGTCGGTGGCGGTGGGCTGGCCGGTGGCGGTGGGCTGGCCGGTGGTCGAGGGCTGGCCGGTGGTGGAGGGCTGGCCGGTGGCGGTGGGACGGTGCGGGGACGCGTTGAGCAGCGTGCGGGCGCCCGCGGCGCGGGCGCGGTCGAGCGCGGCCGCGTTCACCGACGCCGGGATCTCGTTCTGCAACAGCACCATGTCACCCGGGCCCAGCCGCAGCGCATCCAGGCCGTTCGCCGACACGGTGGCGTTGGCACCCGGCACGATGACGATCACACTTTCGCCGGCCTCGTCGATCGTCGTCACGGCCGTGCCGCTGGGCCCGTCGACGACTGCCAGCGAGGTGACGTCGACGCCCTCGGCGCGCAGGAACTCCCGCAGCGCCGAGCCGAAGCCGTCGGAACCGACCGCGCCCACCATGACCGTCGCGGCGCTCAGCCGGCGGGCCGCCACGGCCTGATTGGCACCCCTGCCGCCGGGGGACAGCGTCACGGAGCTCCCCGTCACCGTCTCGCCCGGCCCGGGGATGCGGTCCACCCGGGCAACCACGTCCATGCTGGTCGAGCCGACCACCACGACCCGTCCCACCGCGTGCCTCCCGCGACCTGGTCACCGGCGTGCCGCCTGGGTGTCGCCGGCGGCCGGGCCTGCCCATCGTGGCAGAGCCGAGCCGCAGCCGGCGGCCGGACGGCCGGGTACCTGGCCGATCAGTGGCTGGCGGGGAACATCTGTCGCTGGGCCCGGGCGGCGCGTTTCGCCGCGTACATGTCCGCGTCGGCGTGGCGGACGACGAGATCGGGATTACGCGGCTCGGCCCCGCCGCCCACGGTGCGCGAGGACGCCAGCCCCACGGTCGCCCCGACGACGATGGCGTGGCCGGCCGAGAGGATCGGGGCCGCGACGGTCTCGCGCACCCGCTGGGCGATGCGCCGCAGGGCGTCGGCGTCGACGTCGGGCAGCACCATGACGAACTCGTCGCCGCCGAGCCGGAACACCGCGCCGTCCGGCAGTTGCGCCCGCAGCACCTCGGTCAGCCGGGCGGCGATGGTGCGCAGCACGTCGTCGCCCGTCTGGTGGCCGAAGGTGTCGTTCACGGGCTTGAAGTGGTCCAGGTCGACGAGCAGGATCGCGAAGGCCGACCGCTGCTCGGCCAGGTCGTCGAGCAGCTCGGTGAGTGCCACCCGGTTCGCCAGTCCCGTCAGCGGATCGCGGGTCGCCCGTTGCCGAAGTTGTTCCTGGAGCTGGCGTCGCTCGCCGACCTCGTGGCAGGTCAGCAGCAGCCCACCGTCCAGGTAGCCCGGCCCGGAGGCGGCCCGCCAGGCACCGGCCTCGATGTCGAACCATCGGTAGCCACCGTCGGCCGTGCACAGCCGGACGTCCAGCAACGACGCCGGGCTGCCCCGAAGCCGTTCGTCCAGGAAACCCCGCATCCAGTCCCGGTCCTCGGGATGGACGAGCTCGAGCAGCGGCAGCCCGATCCTGGGCTGGACCGGGTGACCCAGCAGGCTCTCGATCGCGGAGCTGATGAACGTCGGGGAACCGGCCCGGTTCAGGTTGATGATGATGTCGTGCGACTCGTGCAGCAGGGTTTGCAAGCGCGCGCCGTCGCGCCGAATCGCCTGGTCCTCCCGCAGGATGGCGCGCATCAGCCCCGTCACGGTGACGACGACGATCGCGACGAGCAGCAGGTCGCTGAGGGCATGGTTGGGCCGCGGCCCCTCCGCCGCCCCCTGACCGTCGCGCCGCACGACGAGGTACGCCGGCATGGGACTCGCGGGGATTCTGGTGGCCACCGCCACGCGACCGCCGCCGTGGCTGTCTCGCACCGTGACGCGCCGGCTGTGCCCGGGGGTGATCGGGCGCAGTTCACCGGAGTCGACGACGATCCGCCCGACCGTGGCGGCGTCGTTCGACATCGCCACCCGGCCGTGCTCGTCGACGACACTGATCGTCATGCCAAGGTCCAGGGCGGCGGTGCCGGCGGCCGCCGCGGTCGTTCCCCGACCCAGGGTGCGGGCCATCTCCGCGGCCGGCGACCCGTGCAGCGTCCGGCCCAGCACCAGGAACGCGGCGCTGCGACCGGCACGCCGAACGGGCACGATGCTGTAGATCCGGGCCCCGCTGGCCTCGTCGAGGACGGGGAGGCTCAGGCCGCCGTCGCGGGCGGCCGCCCAGATCCGGCTGTTCGCCGGGAACGGCACCGCAGCCCCAGGTGGCTGGACTGCCCGGGGCCGGCCGTCGAGATCCACGAGGGCGAGCAGAGTGCCCGGCGTCGACAGGCTCGGCCCGGCGACGGCGGCCAGCGTCCGGGCGTCGGCCACGGGGTCCGTCAGCGACCACGGCAGCCGGGAAACCGGGTCGATGAGATGCCGGGGCTGGCTCAGGTCGGCCGCGAACCCGGCGAGTCGGACGGAGAGGGCGTCGCTGTCGGCCACCCGCTGGGCCTCGGCCCGCCGCCGGTTGGCGTTCTCGATACCCAGGGTGACCATGGTGGTGGTCAGGATGACCGCGCCCAGGACCAGCAGCGGGAACGCCCGAGAAAGGTGGGCGCGCACGCTGGTCCGCCGCTGCCGGGAAGGCCGCCGCGGGATCGATGCGCCGTGCGGCCCGAGCGGGGACGGCGCCGCCGCGCCGTCGGCCGTCTCCCCGGGTTCGGCTCCAGGGCGGGGTCCGGC
>NZ_JAMQQF010000511.1 GCF_023716945.1 Frankia sp. AiPs1
TGAGCAGCTCCCGCTGGTCGCGTTCCTCCCGGTGGAACGGCCCCGCTCCAGACCCGGCAGCCTGAGCCCGGCCGCGGGGGGGGGGGGGGGGGGGGGGGGGGGTGGGGCGGGGGGGGGTGGGGGGGGGGGGGTGGGGGGTCGGTCCCCGTCCGGGGGGTCCGGGGCGGCGGTCTCCTGGGTCTCCTCGGTGACGTCCGCGGCTACCGACGTGGCGACGCACGTCGTCGCCGAGACCGCCACCGGCGCCACGGCTGGCGCGGCCGGGATCGGGTCGGTTGATCAGGAGGAGCACGGCGCCGTCCGGGACAGCTTCGCCGAGCTCGCGGCCATCGCCGCCGGCGACCGTGCGGGCGATGAGCCCGTCGGGGCCGGTCTCGCCGGGAGCGGCCTGGCTGAGAGCGGCCCCGCTGGGGACGATCTTGCCGGAGGCGGCTTCGCCACGACCGACCTCGCCGGGGCCGGTCGTGGCGGGACGGGGTCCAGGTTCGGCCTCGCCCGCCAGGACGACCACGCCCTCGACGTGGGCGACGCCGCCGAGCCGACGCTGGCGCCGTTGCTGCTGCACTCCCTGTCCGACCTGCGGGAGATCTGGGTGCCACTGATCGAGGCGTCCGGCGCGCGCAGCGTGGCGGAGATCGGCTCGGAGAGCGGGGTCACCACCTCCCTGCTGGTCGACCTGCTCCGCCGCGGCGGCGGGGGCCGGCTCGTCGTCGTCGACCCGGACCCGGGGGTCGCGCCGGCCTCCGGCGGTGGGCTCGACGTGCAGGTCATCCGTGGGTACAGCCCGCAGGCTCTCGACGGCCACGCGCCGACCGACGCCTACCTCATCGACGGTGATCACAACTACGCCACGGTGCACGGCGAGCTCACGGCGATCGCCGACGCGGTCGCCCGATTCAGCCGCTCGTACTTCCCGCTGGTGGTCCTGCACGATGTCGGCTGGCCGGCGGGGCGGCGCGACCAGTACTACAACCCGGACCGGGTGGCCGCGGACGCCCGCCAACCGCACTCATGGGACGTCGGCGTCGAGATCGACGATCCCGGAGTGGTCCGCGGCGGCTTTCGTGGAATGGGTGCGTTCGCCTGGGCCCTGACTGAGGGCGGGCCGCGCAACGGGGTGCGCACGGCGATCGAGGACTTCGTCGCCGAGCATTCTGACCTGCGGTTCTTCACCGTCGCGCCGATCTTCGGTCTGGGTGTGGTCGTCGACCGTCGGGCGCCGTGGGCACGCCGAATCGCCGACCTGCTGACGCCGTGGGTCTCCAACCGGCTGCTGTCCCGGATGGAGCGCAACCGCGTCGACCTGTACCTGCACGTGCTGCGGTTGCAGGACGCGGCGGCGGCGATCGCCCGCGCGCGGCAGCGGGAGTGGTCCCGGCTCGACGACGAGCGCAGCCGGCTCGCCGCCGTCGAACTGGAGCATCTGCACCGCATCGGCCAGCTGGAGCACGAGCTCGCCGACCTGCGTCGGCGCGAGGCAGAGGACGCCGAGCGCGCCGTCCACGGCCACCGGGCGGCCGCCGACGCCGACGCGCCGCGGCTGCGGCAGGTCGCCCGGATCGCCGGCTCCGCGCTGCGGTCCCGGCTGAGCCCGACCGGGCAGGAGCGACTGGCGCGGGTGCAGACCCGGATCACCGACACCGGCACCGGCCGCACGGCCCTGCCCGCCCTGCGCCGTCGGCCGAGTGCCCCGTCGCGGGGTCGCCCGAACGATCCGGACGCCCCCCTGCGCGGGTAGGACCATGGACCCTCGATCGACGATTGCCCCTCGATCGACGATTGCCCTCAGCCGACCGAGGACGGCTCCCCGATCCGAGACGGCCCCGGTGTGCTGGCCAGCCCACCGGTCCTGGACGCGGATCGCCGTCCCGGCCGACCTGCGGGAGACGGTGCAGGCGTTCTGGTACGTGCACGTGCCGGCCGGGGACGGCTGGGAGACGAAGCTGCCCGGCGGGTCGTTCCAGCTCGTCGTCAACCTTGATCGGGATCGTTTCACGGCCCGGGACGGCTTCGGCGGCGGCCGGTTCGCCGCCGGCGGAGCCGCGCTCGCCGGGGCGTTGGCCCTGCCGGTCCTGCTCGATCGGTCCGAGCGGCGGCGGGTGTTCGGGATCAGCTTGCGGCCGGCGGCGGGAGGGGTGATCGCCGGCGGCGCCTGCCCGCAGGCAGCGGCGGTGCCCCTGATCGACCTGGGCGAGGTGTGGGGCACAGAGGGACGGCTGCTGCGCGAGCGGCTGCTCGACCTGCCCGGTCCGGCCGAGATGGCCGACCACGTCGCGCAGGTGCTGCGCCACCGGGGCCGCGCCCACCTCGATCCGGCCGCGATCGCGCTGGCCGCCCGGGCCGCGGGCCGCCTGGGCCGGGGGATGCGGGTGACCGCCGTCGCCGACAGCCTGGGCGTGAGTACGTCGACGTTGACGCGGTTGCTGCGACGGGAGCTGGGCCTCACCCCGAAGGTCCACCAGCGGGTCGCCCGGTTCCAGCGGGTGCTCACGACGGTCGGGGCCGGCCCGGACACGGGCAGGGCGGTCGGATCGGACTGGGCGGCCATCGCGGCGGCGTGCGGCTACTACGACCAGTCGCATCTGATCCACGAGTTCACCGCGCTCGCCGGGATGCGTCCGGGGCACTACCTGCCGAGCCACGCTGATGGCCCCCACCATGCCGTCCTGCCGAAGAACGCCGCCCGAGTGGCGCGGGCCTGACGGATTTTTCCAAGCCACCGCTACGGAGCGCCGCCATCATGAGACCGCCCGTGCCACTTCCCTCCCCCCAAGGTGGATCATGGCTGTTCTCCGGATCGTCGCCGACCTGCCGTCCCGCTCCCTGCCGGCCGCTCGGCGCTTCTACGCGGCCGTCCTCGGGCTTGAGCCGATCATGGACCACGGCTGGGTTGTGACGTTGAGTGATCCCGACCGGCCCGGCCCGCAGCTCACCCTGCTGACGCACGACCTCACCGCGCCGGCCGTCCCGGCTGTCTCGGTCGAGGTCGACGACGTCGACGCCGCCCACGCCGCGGCTCTCGCCGCGGGTGCCGGCATCGTCCACCCGCTGACCGACGAGCCGTGGGGGGTGCGCCGGTTCTTCGTCCGGGATCCGGACGGCAACGTCGTGAACGTCCTCGGCCACACCCGGTCCTGACGACCGGCCCCGCGGTTGGCAGACCGGCTCGGTCAGCAGACCGGCTGGTAGGGGACGTCGGCGATGTGTCGCTGCCATTCGGCGTCGTCGATCTGTTTCGACGGGTCGGCGCAGGCGGCGGCGATGAGGCTGGCATCGTCGATGCGACTGATCCGCACACTGTAGTCGTCGCTGGCGGTGGCAATCCCATTGCTGTCAGGTGTCCACGCCAGGGCCTGGATCCAGTCGCCGTGCCCGCTGATCGTGCCGGCCGACGCGGGTCGGCCGGTGCCGGAGACGTCCCACAGGTGCACGGTCGTGTCCCAGCCGGCCGTGGCCAGCGTCTTGCCGTCCGGGCTGAAGGCCAGGTCGAACACCCACTTCTCGTCGGCGGGGAAGGACGCGGTGGCCGTCGGGCGCGACGGGTCGGTGATGTCCCAGATGCGGGCCGTGCCGTCGTAGGCACCGGTGGCCAACCGCCGCCCGTCTGGGCTGAAAGCCACCGCCCACACGTAGTCGGTGTGCGCGGTGATCGCCGCCAACGGCCGCGGCCGGCGCGGATCGCTGATGTCCCACAGCCGGGCGGTCCGGTCGGCGCTCGCGGTGGCCAGCAGACGGCCGTCGGGGCTGAAGGCGACCTCGTTCACCCAGCTCGTGTGCCGGTCGAGTACGGACAGCGCGGTGGGATGGCGCCGATCCGTCACGTCCCACAGCCGGGCGGTGTTGTCGTAACCGGAGGTCGCCAGCGTCCGTCCGTCCGGACTGAACGCGGCGTCGAGGACCCAGCCGTTGTGCCCGAGGATCACGGCGAGCTCGGCGGGATGGCGGGGGTCGCTGATGTCCCACAGGATCGCCGACCGGTCGTAGCTGACCGTGGCCAGCGTCCGCCCGTCCGGACTGAACGCCGCATCGAGGACCCAGGACGTGTGCCGGGTCAGGGTCGACAGCTTCACCGGATGAGTCCGGTCGGCGATGTCCCACAACTGGACGAGGTCGTCCGCGCCGGTCGAGGCGAGCAGCCGCCCGTTCGGGCTGATGTCGACGCCGAGCGCGGACGCCGTGTGCCCGGTGAGGACGCTGGCGGTCGCCGCGGCGAAGGAGGTGCGCAGCGCGGCGCGGGCCTCGCGCACCGGGCTGATGCGGTAGGCGGCCAACGACAGCCGGGCGGCGAGGTCCGCGTCGGAGTTGCGCACGGCCTCGGCG
>NZ_JAMQQF010000512.1 GCF_023716945.1 Frankia sp. AiPs1
TGGCGGCGCTGTGGGCCGAGCTGCGGTTCCACGCCGTGCCGCGGGCCGCGGGCGAGGCGGTCTACCGCTCGGTCGGGCTCGGCCACCTCCAGCGGATCGTGACCTTCGCCTTCGGCGACGGGATCATCGAGGACAGCGAGGTCGCCTTCTTCGAGAACGAGGTGCGCCGGCTGGGCCTGCGCGACCCGGCCGTCGAGGAGATGCGCCGCTGGCTGCGCCGCGGGCTGGAGCTCTCCCGGATCCGCGACGGCCAGCTCCCCCGGGTGCACTCCACCACGCTGCACCTCGAGCTCGACGAGTCTGTTCACCTGGACGTCGGGACGGTCCAGGTCCGCCAGCTCGCCAGCGGCCCCCGCGAGACGCCGGGACGGCTCGTGGCGAGCAGCCGCAAGCTGCGCTTCCTCGGCCGCACCGGCGGCGGCAACGAGATCGCCTGGCAGAAGATCGTCGAGGTGACGACGGGTCACGGCTGCGTGGACATCGCCGCGACGACGAGCCGGGGCGGGGGAACGTACCGGGTTGACGATCCGGACTATGTGGCGGCCGTGCTGTCCGGTGCGCTACGGGTCGCCCGGCGCCTGGTGATCGCGCCCGGGGCCCGAGACAGCCGGGCGATTTCGCAGGCGGTGAAGGCCGAGGTCTGGCAACGCGACGGCGGCGCCTGTGTTCAGTGCCGGGCCACCGAGTACCTGGAGTTCGACCACGTCATCCCGCACAGCCGCGGCGGCGCGACGAGCGCGAACAACCTCCAGCTCCTCTGCCGCCGCTGCAACCAGGACAAGGGCGCGCGCATCTGAGCGTGTCCGGGGGGCGTCAACGCATCATCAGGGTGCCGCCGTCGACGGGGAAGATCTGGCCGGTCATGAAGCGGGCGCCGTCGCTGGCGAGGAAGGCGAGGACGGGGACGAAGTCGCGTTGGACGTCGCCGAGCTTCCCGCCGATCGGGATGCTGCGCTGCAGGTCGGCGTCGTGCGCGGCGAGCTGCTCGGCGGTCATCGAGGCGCGGGTCCGCTCGTACATCGGCGTCGCGATGGCGGGGGCGATCGCATTCACGGTGATGCCGTGGCCGGCCCATTCGACGGCGACGGTGCGGGTCCAGGCGACGACGGCGCCCTTGCTCGCGGCGTAGGCGGCCTTGTTCGGGTAGCCGAGCACGCCGGCCGCGGAGGCGAAGTTGATGATCTGGCCGCCGTGCTCCCGCAGGTGGGTGAACGCGGCCTGGTTGGTGAGCAGGGTGCCGGTGGCGTTCACCGCGAGGATCTTGTTCCAGTGGTCGAGGGACAGCTCCGCGGCCGGCGCGGCGGGCGCGATGCCGGCGGCGTGGATCAGGACGTCCAGGCCGCCGAGGTGGGCGACGGCCTTCGCCACCGCGGTGTCGACCGAGTCCTTGTCCGTGACGTCGCAGGGGAGGAAGCGGGCGCCGGCCTGCGCGGCGATCCGCTCGCCGGGCTCGGCGGTGACGTCGAGGGAGACGACCTGGGCGCCGAGACCGGGCAGCGTCTGCACGAGCCCCGCGCCCATCCCGCTGGCCCCGCCCGTGATCACGATGCGCCGTGCGTCAAGCCTTACCGCTGCCATGAGACCGTCTCCCGCGTCCGTCCTGAGCCGTCGTCCGAACACGCGGCCGCCTGGTCCGACGCACAGCCCGGCCAGCGGCACATCCCGGACGTTTCCTCTGGACGTTACTCCGTGCACCGGTACGCCCGCACGCCTCGGCGACCCCCGGAACACCTGCCGGCCGTCTCCCGGACCCGCGGCCGGATCGGCAGGTCAGGGACCCTCGGGCCGGCCTGCGGCCAGGTGCGCGAAGTAGTGGGAGAACATCTTCGTGCCGCCGGCGGCCTGGATCCAGTCGTAGTGCTCGTTGGGCGCGTGGTAGCCGTGGCTGGGCAGGCTGAGGCCGAGCAGGATCACGGGGGCCTTCAGATACTGATCCATGGTGAGCACGGCGCCGATCGAGCCGCCCTCGCGGACGAACGCGGGGGTGACGCCGAAGGCGTACTCGACGGCGGCGCGGGCGGCGTCGGCGTGCGGGCCGCTGCGGGGGCCGAGGTAGGCGGGCATCGCCGCCTCCAGCTCGACCCGGGCGTCCGGGTGGCGGTGCTGGATGAAGTCGCGGACCAGCTCGAAGACGGCATGCGGGTCCTGGTGGGGGACGATGCGTGAGCTCAGCTTGACCCCGGCGCGCGGCGGGATGACGGTCTTCACCCCCGGGCCGGTGTACCCGCCGGTGAAGCCGTGCACCTCGAACGTCGGCTCGCCCATGATCTTCGCCAGCACGGAGCGGACGTCGGTGGTGCGCATCGAGGTCAGGCCGTGCATGTCCATGAAGGTGGCGACGTCGAAGCCGGACGCGACGAAGCTGTCGATCTCGTCGTCGGTCACCGGCGCGGCGGCGTCGGCGAAGCCGGGGATGAGCACGCGCCCGGTCGCCGGGTCGAGGCACTCCGCCACGATCTGGGCGAGTTCGGCCAGCGGGTTGCGGGCCGGGCCGCCGGTGAGGCCGGAGTGGGTGTCGTTGGTGCCGGTCTCGATGCTCACCTCGAAGGTGACCAGGCCGCGCAGGCCGTAGTCGATGGCGGGCCGGCCGGCGGCGATCCACACCGTGTCGGAGACGAGCACGCTGTCGGTGGCCAGCCGCGGCAGCTCCTGGCGGACGAAGTCCTCGAAGTGGGGGCTGCCGATCTCCTCCTCCAGCTCCCAGACGAAGGCGATGTTGACCGGCAGCTCCTGGGCGATGGCGAACTGGGCGGCCTGCAGCGCGGTGAGCGCGGGGCCCTTGTCGTCGGTGCTGCCTCGACCGGCGTAGCGCTCCCCGTCGATGGTGAGGCGGAACGGCTCGGTGTCCCACTGCGCCGGGTCGGCGGGCTGGACGTCGAGATGGTTGTAAATCGTGACGGTGGGGCAGTCGGCACCGGCGATGTGCTCGCCGTGGACGACGGGATTGCCGGCGGTGGGCACGATCCGGGCGGCGAGGCCGGCGTCCGTCAGCAGCGTCGCGGCGAGGTCGGCGGTGCGCGCGATGTCGGGCTGGTGGGCCGGATCGACGCTGACGCCGGGAATCCCGACGAGGCGGGTGAGCCGGTCCTCGAACTCGGGGCGGCGGGCGGCGAGGTAGTCATCGAGCTGAGCGAGAGCGTCGGCCACGACGTGCATCGTACGTACCCCGCGCAGATGCGCCGGTCCTGGCGCGGGTTGACGGCCGCGGGCGGGGCACGGAAACAGAATGCGTGTCGCCGTGGTCGGAGCATCGGGCAACATCGGTCTGCATCTGGTCCGCGAACTGGCGGCCGATCCTCGGGTCGACGGGATCGTCGCCATCGCGCGGCGCCCGCCGCCCGCTGCGCGCCGGGGCAAGGTCCACTGGCTCGCCCTCGACATATCCCGGCCCGGGGCCTTCGGCGAGTTGGAGAAGGCGTTTCGCGGCTGTGCGTCCGTCGTGCACCTGGCCTGGCTGATCCAGCCGGAGCGGGCGAGGTCGGTCACGGAGGCCACCAACGTCGCGGGCAGCGAGCGCGTGTTCGCGGCGGCGCTGGCCACCGGGGTGCCGTCACTCGTGTACTCGTCGTCGGTCGGCGCCTACCGGCCCCGGCAGTCCCCGTCCCACGCCCAGCCCCACGCCCACGCCCAGCCCCACGCCCACGCCCAGCCGCACGCCCACGCCCTGCGGCCGGTCGACGAGAGCTGGCCGACCGGGGGAATCGAGACGTCGCCGTACAGCGTCCAGAAGGTCGCCGTGGAACATCTGCTGGACAGCCTCGAAGCCGATCATCCGGGAATCCGGGTGTCCAGGCTGCGACCGGCGATCGTGCTGTCCGCCGCCGCGGCGCAGTCGCAGGCCCGCTACTTCCTCGGCCCGCTGGTGCCGCCGGGCCTGCTGCGCCGCCTCGGCGGCGGCGAAGGTCGGCTGCCGGTCGTCCCGGCCGTGCGCGGGCTGACGTTCCAGGTGGTGCACTCCCGCGACGCCGCCGCCGCCTTCGCCGCCGCCGCCACCAGCACGACGGCCCGCGGCGCCTACAACATCGCCGTGGACCCACCGGTCACGCCGGAGACGTTGCCCGACATGCTCGGCGGGCGCGGGGTCCCGCTACCGCCGGCACTGGTGCGCGCCGCGGTCGGCGCCGCCTACCGGGCCCGGCTGGCGCCCGTGAGCCCCGGCTGGATCGACCTCGCCCGCGGTGTTCCGCTGCTGGACACGGGTCGGGCTCGCCGGGAGCTCGGTTGGATCCCCGCCGTGGCCACGAGCACGGTCCTGCGCGAGTGGCTCGTCGGCGCCAGCACGGGCCGCGGCGACGAGACCCCGGTCCAGCGCGGCGC